>PLLC01000078.1 GCA_003141195.1 Syntrophaceae bacterium | reverse complement strand
GGAATCGTCAACGTATCCACCAGTACTTTCATGTGTGCGTGTCGCTGCACAGGCTGCAAAGGTGGCGATCAGCATAAGAAGCACTAAAAATGGGATAACGATATTTCTCTTTTTCATAGCGGTTACTCCTCTTTAGTAAGTTTGTGGTGAAATGATTGGTTGCGAGACCTTTTCTCCTGACAGTATAGCAAGCTTTGGCCCCCTCCTTTTTAAATACCTCACCTTCTGCGGCAACACAGCAATCGTCTACAGCATGTTTGACTCCTTTCTGGCGATAAAATTGGTCACTCCACTTCCATCTACTTTGGGGTCCCTTCATGACTGTTCCCACTGCCGGCTATTGCATCACCATACCAGCCGGCAGTGGGATCATACACTTCCGGTCATTTAATCACCATGCCAGCCGGAAGTGATTATACAGTCAACGATCAGAAATCCCTTTTGGGTTAAAGGATCACGATCATAACAGTGTAACTGCAAAGGGTCTGCCAATAGCCGAAGGAAAATCAGAATTTTCGTTTAATCATTTAATAACTGGTGGTTAGATTAATGGGAGGGAACAGCAGAAAAGTATGAAATAATTCGTTTGACCTCACTATTTGGCGGAACCTCAACATATTGAGGGATACGTTAAGGTGATCGTCATTCATTTCCGATTGAAAGGATGGATGCCCGTTAAAATTGTCGGATACTTTGTTACAGGAAGCAACAAATGCATTATCGTGCCACCCTCGCGATCACGCGGCGCAGACTTCAGGGCATGGAGTTTCATGTATGCATCTGCGTGAGAGCTTCCATCCGCCCCAGGATACCCCTCGCGCCGGACGCACCGATCCGATTATCGGATCGGTATCGAAGCGGTTTTGAAAAGTCAAGTGATTGATATTTATTGAATAAATGGCGGAAGTGCATGGGAATCGAACCCATGATCGCCGGGAGTACGACGAAAGCATCGAATTGACGAAAAGATATGCCCCGAGCGACTAACTTGCCGCCGAATTGCTGGAGCATGTGAAGCGGGTGACGGCGCCGTACAAATATCCGCGGATCATCGAGTTCGTCACCGAGCTTCACAAGACCATCAGCGGGAAGATCCGCCGGGTTGAGGTCCGGGAAAACGGCTGACGCTTCAAGAGGGATGACCAGTTGCGCCCGCGGCCCCTACTTGATGCCAGAGCGCATGAAACTCTGGACAAACTGGCGCTGGAAGAGCAGAAAGGCGATCAGCAGTGGGGAAACGGCCAGAAGCGTGCCGGCCGAGATGACCGAAAAATTGACCCCCGATTCCGGTGCGCCGAAGATGGACAGGCCCACCGTAAGCGGCCTTGTCTCCGTGGAATTGGTGATGATCACCGGCCAGAGGAAGTTGTTCCAGTGATAACTCACCGAGACCAGACCGTAGGCCACATAGGTCGGCTTGGCCAGCGGGATGTAGACCTTCCAGAGCACCGACAGCCATCCCGCCCCTTCGACCCGGGCCGCCTCCACCAGTTCCTTGGGCACCTGTTTGAAGGCCTGCCGCAGCAGAAAGATGCCGAAGGCCGAGGCCATGTAGGGCAGGCCGATCCCCAGGATCGTGTCTACCAGCCCCAGGGAGCTGATGGTCTTGTAGTTCTGCACGATCAGAACGTCCGGCATGATCATGATCTGGACGAGCACCAGGAGGAAGGCGATCTCCTTGCCGGGGAATTCAAAACGGGCGAAGGCATACGCGGCCATGGTGCAGAGAATGAACTGCCCCACCAGGGTGATGCTGACCAGGACGAAGGTGTTGAAGAAATAGCGGGCGAAGGGCGCGACCTTCCAGGCGTTGCGGAAGTTGTCCACGGTCAGGGGCGCCGTCAGGATGAAGCGGCTGATGAAGTCCATGGGATGGAAAGCCGCCCAGATGGCGTAGAGCAGCGGCGCCGCCCATAGAAACGCCAGCAACCAGGCCGCCAGGACCTCTACCTTCTGCATCCAGTCGGAACCGCGGTTGATCACTGGTAGTGCACCCTCTTTTCCATGTACCGAAACTGCGTGATGGCCGCCAGGCACAGAATGACCAGCAGCACCACTGTCAGCGTCGAGGCGTAGGCCGTGTCCCAGAAGCCGAAGGCCACCTCGTAGATGTAGTACAAAAGGAGCGACGAGGCGTTGTCCGGCCCGCCCTTGGTCAGGATGAAGATGTGATCGACGAGCTTGAAGGAGTTGATCGTCGCGTTGACCAGGACGAAGAGCATCGTCGGCATCAAAAGCGGCAGGGTCACCCGGCGGAAGAAATACCAGCGGCCGGCGCCCTCGATCAGGGCCGCCTCCTCCAGTTCGGGCGGAATGCCCTGCAGGGCGGCCAGGAAGAAGATCATGAAAAACCCTGCGTCTTTCCAGACGGCCAGGACCATCATACACCCGAGGGCCGTCTTGGTGTCGCCCAGCCAACTGTGGCTCGGGATGTTGAAGAGCCCGCAGATCTGGTCCAGAAGCCCGATCTGGGGGGTGTAGAAGAAGAGCCAGATGTTGGCCACGGCGATCATGGGGAGGATCGTGGGCGTGAAGTAAGCCGCCCGGACGATGCCCCGACCCGGCAACCGGCCATTGACGCAGACGGCCATGAAGATTGCGAGGCTCACGCTGATCGGGATCACCCCCAGGGCGTAGATGGCGTTGTTCTGGAGAACCTGCCAGAACACAGGATCGGCGATCATGCTGCTGTAGTTCTCCAGGCCGATGAACTTCGAGGGACGACCCTCCCGACCCGTGGAAAAGAAACTGGCGATGAACCCGCCCACGATCGGATAATGGGTGAAGGCGACCATGAGGACCGCCGCCGGCAGCAAGAGGAGCCAGGCATATACCGGACCGGCGATTTGGCGCTGCAGCTTCATAAAATCCCTTAAAAACGTAAAGCAGGCTGCCGCGCCCTCAACAGCGCGGCGGCCTGCTTTTTTGCTTAACGATAGGCCTTCAGGACCCGCTCCGCCTGTCCCTGGGCACCCTTCAGGGCATCCTTGGCCGACTTGCCGCCGGTCAGGACGTTCTGGATCGCGTCGTCGAGGAACTTCTTGTTCCGGGCGTTCTCGTGGGTGGCGAACTCGGCGATAGCATACTTGAACTGGTCGCGCGCCACGGCCGCCGCCGGAAACTCGGAGACGTACTTCTTGAGGACATCGGTTTCATAGGCGTCGGCACGAGTCGCCGTGTAGCCTGTGGCAATGGACCACTTGGCCGTCAGCTCCGGCTCCGTCATGAATTTGATGAGCTTCAGGGCGGCCTTGCGCTCTTCGGGGGTCGCCTTTTTGAAGATGTAGAAGTTTCCGCCGCCGGTGGGGGAGCCGAGGCGTTTAGAGGCCGGAAGCATGCTCACGCCGAAGTCGAACTTCGCCCCCTCGCGGACTGCGGTGAGATTTCCCGTTGTGTGCCACATCATCGCCGTGGCGCCTTCGAGAAATTTCTGCCGCAGGGTGCCCCAGTCGATCGTTCCCTCGGGCATCACCTTGTGTTTGACGGCCAGATCGCGCCAGAACTGCAGGGCATCGACGACCGCCGGTTTGTCAAAATAGGTCCGGTTGCCGTCCAGGTTCATCAGGACCTCACCGTTCTGGATGCAGAGCGCCTGGAACATCCAGTAGGCGTATCCGGTGGAGGGGATGTGGAGACCCCAGCGGGTCACGTTGCCCGAGGCGTCCTTCTTGGTCAGCTTCTGGGCCACGGCCACCATGTCTTTCCAAGTGGTGGGCGGTTTGTTCGGATCGAGTCCCACTTCCTTGAAGGCATCCTTGTTGTGGTACATCACGATGGTGGAGCGCTGGAAGGGGATGCCCCAGATTTTTCCCTTGGCCTTGGAGTTTTCCATCAGGGCCGGATAGAAGGAGGCGAGCCACTTCTTGTCCTCCGCCGAGGTGGCAAACTCGTCGAAGGGAACGATGACGCCCTGATCGATCAGCTCGAAGACGTCAATGGAAAACAGAACGCTCAACTGGACCGGCTGGTTCGCTTTGAGGGCGGCCAGGGCCTTTACCCGGGTATCATCATAGTTGCCGGCATAAACGGCCTTGACCTTGATGTCGGGGTTGGCCTTTTCGAAATCTCCAATCATGTCGTCGATGACTTTGGTGATCGGCCCGCCGACGGCCACGGGGTAATACATGTTAAGGTTGACGGTTGCCTGGGCCGCCGTGACGCCCATCAGCAGGAACGCCAGGACGAACAGAGAAAGGAACGCTTTAGACAAACCCTTTTTCATATGATACCTCCTTATGAGTGATCTGCATCCGATCCGGGTTGCAGGGTCCGGCCAATTGCGGCAGGTTACGGTTCCCAACGCCGACCGGTTTCGGTCTCGAAAAAATGGGTCTCGGCGGCTGGCCAGGTCACGTGGATCCGGTCTCCCGTAGCAAACCGCACCTTGCCTTCCTGCCGAACGATACATTCGGAACTGCCGATTTTACAGGTGATCAGGCTGTCCGCCCCCAGGTATTCAAAACCCATCACCTCGGCCGGAACGCCCGTGTCGGCCAGGCGCATCGCCTCGGGACGCACCCCCAGTAACAGCAACGGATGGAAACCGGCGGGGAATCCCGCCGCCAGGTGGGTCTGGAACCAGTCAGAGACATCGGCATCGCGCAGGGAGAGCAGGTTCATGGGCGGCGTGCCGATGAATCCGGCCGTGAAACGGGTGGCCGGACGGGCGTAGAGCTCTTCGGGGCTGGCGATTTGCTCGACGTGGCCGGCGTTGAGCAGGACGATCTTGTCGGCCATGGTCATCGCCTCGATCTGGTCGTGGGTGACGTAGATCATCGTGATGCCCAGTCGCTGCTGGAGGGAACGGATCTCGCGGCGCATCTCATGGCGGAGCTTGGCATCGAGGTTGGAAAGGGGTTCGTCCATCAGGCAGACCGGCGCCTCGCTGACAATGGCCCGGCCCAGGGCGACGCGCTGCCGCTGACCGCCGGAAAGCTCGGCCGGCTTACGGTGCAGCAACTCCTGCAGCCCCAGGAGCTCCGCGACGCGGCCCATCCTGCGTTTGCGCTCCGCCGGATCCAGGCGGCGCACTTTGAGACCGAACACGATGTTTTCCTCGACGTTCAGATGGGGAAACAGGGCGTAGGACTGGAAAACCATCGAGATGTTGCGTTTGGCGGGCGGCAGTTGGGTCACATCCCTGCCGCCGATACGGATGGCGCCTCCCGAGAGCGTCTCGAGACCGGCGATGAGACGGAGGATCGTAGACTTGCCGCATCCCGAGGGGCCAAGCATCACCAGCAGCTCGCTCGCGTCTGCGGTGCAGCTTACACGATCCACCGCCTTGACCTCGCCCCAGGCTTTGGAGATGTCGTTCAGCTCAATCTGCATCCGACGTTCACCTATGATTTGTTTTTTCCCTGCGGCACTAAAACGAATGAATGGCGGCTCTTTGAAGAGTGCTTCGTCCCTAACATTCACCCTCATATTTGTCAAGGATTAACATACGTCGCAGCAAGCCTTCCCCGCACTTGATGCGGGGAAGGATGAGGGAATGCTGCAGATGGGCGTTTTTAAACAGCCGGTCAGAAGATCCCGTCCAGGGGTGTGCCGCAATTAGGGCAGGCCGATCCCTTCAGGTCCAGACGTTCGATGGAGAAGCCGCAGCGGCCGATGAGGAGCCGGCCGCAGCGGGCGCAGTTGGTGTTTTCCCCGGGATCCCCGGGGAGGTTCCCGCTGTAGACGTATTTCAGGCCGGCGGATCGGCCGATCTCCGCGGCCCAGTGGATGGATTCGTCCGGAGTGGGCGGCGTCTCCGTCATCCGGTACTGGGGGTGGAAGCGGCTGATGTGCCAGGGGGTTTCCGCCCCGAGGGAGACGATGAAGGCGGCGAGCTCGCGGAGTTCCTCCCCGCCGTCGTTCAGGCCGGGGATGAGGAGCGTCGTCACCTCGACCCAGATCCCGAGTTCCTTCATCTTTCTCAAGCTGTCGAGGACCGGCTGGAGGCGCGCGCCGCACTGTTTCTTGTAGAAGTCGTCGCGGAAGGCCTTCAGATCGACGTTCGCCGCGTCGAGACTCGGGGCGATGAGCTCCAGCATTCCGGGGGTCATGTAGCCGTTGGTCACAAAGACGTTTTTGAGCCCCTTTTCCCGGGCGATTTCGGCGGTATCGAAGGCGAATTCGAAATAGACGGTCGGTTCCGTGTAGGTATAGGCGATGCTCCGCGACCCGCTCCGAAGGGCCTGCTCCACGACCTCCGCCGGGGTTCTCTCCCGCCCGACAATCTGACCCTTTTTCCGCGGCATCTGCGAGATCTCGTGGTTCTGACAGAAGGAACAGCGGAAGTTGCAGCCCGCCGTGGCGATGGAGAAGGAGCGCGAACCGGGCAGGAGATGGAAGAGGGGTTTCTTTTCGATGGGGTCGACATTCTCGGCGACGATGGCCCCATAGACGAGGCTCAAAAGGGTCCCCTCCCGGTTTTCCCGGACGCCGCAGACGCCGCGCTCCCCGGGATCGATCCGGCAGCGGTGGGCGCAGAGGCCGCACCTTACCCGGTTTTCCGCTTCCTTTTCGTACAGCAGCGCTTCATGAACCATTTTTCATGCCCCCGTCAATGGTCGGTAAAGGGCGATTCCTTTTGAATTCCCGGACGACGCCGGGCATCGGCCTTCCGCCCTCGGTGGTAAGAGCGACGGGCTCCCGGATGATCTCCTGGATCGTCCGGAAGGTGAAGGTCACGGAGAAGGAGAGGCCGAAGAAGGCGCCGAAGGGGTTGTTCATCGCGGGGAGCCGCTCCTCCAGGCCGGTGGCGAAGTCGTACCAGCCCCAGGGGAGGAAGATGACGCTGCCCCACTGGATCCGGACCCCCGGGAGCTGCCTCCGGATCATCGCGGAAAGGGAAGCGAGGTGGAAGAAACGGGCGTTCGTGCCGACTCGAGGATGGAAGAGGTTGGTCAGTCGCCCCTGCGCCCCGATCAGGGAATAACGATTCATCACCCCGATGAAGACCCGCCCCCGGCAGACCCTTATCGCCTCGGCGACGGCCAGCCCGGGATCGTTGGTGAATTCGAGGGAATTGATCAGGGTGACAACGTCAAATTCGTTGTCGGAGAAGGGGAGATCTTCCGCCGGGCCGATGCTGAGCTCGGCGCGGCTCCGGAGCCGCTGGGAGGCCTGGTCGAGGAGGAAGGATGACGGATCGATCCCCGTCACGTCGCACCCCTTCCGCCGGAAGAGGCTGAGGTGCTCCCCGCTGCCGCACCCGACGTCGAGGAGCCGCTCTCCCACCCGGGGCGCGGTCAGGTCGAGGATGAGGCTCTTGATCCTCCCGTCGAGGTACCGGCCGGTGGACGTCGCCCGCCAGTCGTCATGGATGGTTCCTTCTTCCGCGGTCATCGCTTTCCCCCTCCCGTCATCCGGATCCTTGGAAAAGGGTCCGGTATTCCTTCCCTTTTCCGCTCATGGCCGAAATTCGGCCCCGCTCCGGAAGGCCTCTCTTCACCCGCCGATCTCCTGCATCTCCTTCATACATTTCTTGATGTGTCTCTCGTTGCAGGCGATTTCGTGCTGTTCCGGTTTCCGGGAGATCGCCCCCCGGATGAGTTTCTTGATCTCCCCGTCGGCGCACCCCTCCCGGAGCGGGCCCTTGAGGTCCGTTTCGTCGTCCGACAGCAGGCAGGCCCGGAGATGGCCTTCCGCCGTCAGGCGGAGGCGGTTGCAGGTGCGGCAGAAGTGGCGGCTGACTGGACTGATGAAACCGATCTCCCCCGCGCCGCCCGTCAGACGGTAGATCCGCGCCGGACCGTCGCTCCCGTTCCCCCGGCCGTCGACCGGTTCGAGCCGGCCGACGGTCTCGATCCGCTCCCGGATAATGGCGTTGGAGAGGTACCGGCCGTTGTTTTCGATCCCCGCATGGCCCAGGGGCATCAGTTCAATAAAGCGGATCTGGTAGGGATTTTCAAGGGTCAGACGGGCGAAGTCCAGGACCTCATCGTCATTGAACCCCTTAATGGCCACAATGTTGATCTTGATCGGGGAGAAACCGGTTTCCCGGACCTTCCGGATTCCCCGGAGAACGTCCCGGATGTCCCCGCCCCGCGTGATCCGGGCGTACTTTTCGGCGTCCAGGGAATCGAGACTGATGTTGATCCGCCGGATTCCCGCCGCGAAGAGGTTTTCCGCGCAGCCGTCGAGGAGGATGCCGTTCGTCGTCAGGCTGACGTCCTTCAGTTCCGGGATCGCGCGCAACGAGGCGATGAACTCCGCGACGCCCCGGCGGACCAGGGGCTCGCCGCCGGTGATCCGGACCTTCGTGATCCCCAGCCCCGCCGCGACCCGGATGATCCTGTGGATCTCCTCATACCGGAGGATGTCGTCGTGACCGATCCGGGAGAGTCCCTCCTTGGGCATGCAATAGGTGCAGCGGAGGTTGCACCGGTCCGTGATGGAAACACGCAGATAATTGATATCACGCTCATATTGATCGAACATGTAAAATGTTAGCACCCCTTTTCAATCCGGAAAGTCGGACGTCGTTTGCGGGTCCACCGGTCCTGAAGGCCCTGGGCCGGGACGGATGGTCCATTCCTAACACAGATTCCGGGACATGACAAGCATCTCCCCCGCCGCATTTCTTCCTTGACACCCCATGGTTTCTCGATTAAGGATCGAACCTCGTGCGGTAGTCGGTCGGCCGGGTTTGTGCCTGCCTGCGAGGCACCCAAAATACGGGCAGGAGAAGAAGTTTCATGGAAAAGATACCCATTACCAGAGCGGGATTTGCAAGGTTGAAGCGGGAACTGGAGGTTCTCAGGACGGTCTCCATCCCCCAGAACATCAAGGACATCGAGATCGCCAGAGGACACGGGGATCTTTCGGAAAACGCGGAATACTCAGCGGCCAAGGAAAGGCAGTCCTACCTGCACGGGAAGATGCAGGAATTGGAAAACAACCTGGCAATGTCCAATGTGATCGACCTGAAGAGCCTGACCTGCGAGAAGGCGGTCTTTGGCTCGGCCGTGACCATCGAGGACATCCACACCGGCAAGCGGATCACCTACCAGCTTGTGGGCCCCCTCGAATCGGACCTTGAAAGAAATCGGATCTCGGTGACCTCGCCGATCGGCAGGGCGCTGATCGGCAAATGCGACGGCGACGAAATAAGCGTCAATACCCCGGGCGGCATCCGGGAATTCGAGATCGTCGAGATCACCGTTCAGGAAGAAGAAATCTAAACTTTTAACGGCTTCTTTAAAAAAGCTTCAGAGGCAAGGCGCGCGAGGCGTGAGGCGTACTGTTTCGTACGTCGCAACGTAGTAGGAACCTGCCCCTGCGAAGGCAGGGGGACTTTTTCCGAAGCCGTCAGTTTTTCCCGGCGACGTTCAGCCGGGTCACCGCCCGCAGCAGCGCCAGTCGGATCTTTTCGAAATCGGCATCCTCTTTGGGAATCTTCGCCATTTTTTCCTCGGCCCGCTCCTTGGCCTGGCGTGCCCTTTCGAGGTCGATCATGTCCGATCTCTCCGCGGTCTCCACCAGGACCGTGACCTTGGAGGCGGTGACCTCCGCATAGCCGGTGTTCACCGCATAGCGGGTCTTCTTGTGATCCCGGGTGAAGCTGAGCTCCCCGACATCGACCGAGCTTAAAAGGGAGGCATGCCCCCTCAGAACTCCGAACTCGCCTTCCGTGCCGGGGATGGTCACCTCTTCGACCGCACCCGCGAAGGACATCCTCTCGGGCGTCACGATTTCCAGTGTTAATTCGTCAGCCATCAAATCCTCCGGCTATTCGACGAGTTTCTTCGCTTTCTCCACGACCTCTTCGATGCCGCCGACCATGTAGAAGGCCTGTTCGGGCAGGTCATCGTGCTTCCCTTCGAGGATCTCCTTGAAGCCCCGGACCGTGTCGGCCACCGTGACGAACTTGCCCTCCGTGCCGGTGAACTGGGCGGCGACGAAGAAGGGCTGGGAGAGGAAACGCTGGATCTTTCTTGCCCGGCTTACGGTCACCTTATCCCCCTCGGAGAGTTCGTCCATGCCGAGGATGGCGATGATATCCTGGAGGTCCTTGTATTTCTGGAGCGTCACCTGAACCTGCCGCGCCACCTGGTAGTGCTCGGCGCCCAGGACGTTCGGGTCCAGGATGCGGGAGGTTGAATCCAGGGGGTCCACTGCAGGGTATATGCCAAGTTCCGAGAGCGGTCGGGAGAGAACAACGGTTCCGTCGAGATGGGCGAATGTCGTCGCCGGCGCCGGGTCCGTCAGGTCGTCGGCGGGCACGTAAACGCACTGAACCGCCGTAATGGACCCCTTGTTGGTGGAGGTGATGCGTTCCTGAAGTTCCCCGAGGTCGGTGGCCAGCGTCGGCTGATAACCGACGGCGGAGGGCATGCGGCCCAGGAGGGCTGATACCTCGGAGCCTGCCTGCGTGAAACGGAAGATGTTGTCGATGAACAGAAGGACGTCCTGTCCTTCCACATCCCGGAAATATTCCGCCGATGCGAGGGCCGTCAGGGCCACGCGGGCCCGGGCGCCGGGCGGTTCGGTCATCTGGCCATAGATCAGGGCGGCCTGCTTGATGACCCCGGAGGCCTTCATCTCGAGGTAGAGGTCGTTCCCCTCGCGGGTCCGCTCGCCAACGCCCGCGAAGACGGAGATGCCGCCGTGGTGCATGGCGATGTTGTGGATCATCTCCATCATGACGACGGTCTTGCCGACGCCGGCGCCGCCGAACATCCCCATCTTGCCGCCCCGAGGAAAGGGAACGAGGAGGTCGATGACCTTGACCCCGGTTTCAAGCACATGGACCGAGGTGTCCTGTTCGAGGAAAGTGGGGGCTTCGCGGTGGATGGGCATGTGATGTTTCGCCTCAATGGGCCCCAGGCCGTCGACCGGCCTCCCGACCACGTTGAGGATCCTCCCGAGGCATTCGGGGCCTACCGGCACGGTGATCGGTCCGCCCATGTCCTTCGCCTTCATCCCGCGCACCAGACCATCGGTGATGTCCATGGCGATGCAGCGGACGATGTTGTCGCCTAAGTGCTGGGCGACCTCCACGATCAGGTTGTCCTCGACGTCGTTGATTGTGGGATTGGTGATGGCGATGGCGTTCATGATGTTCGGGAGCTTTCCCTCCTCGAACGCCACGTCGACGACCGGACCGATGACCTGTACAAGCCTTCCAATGTTCATACCCGTCTCCTTAAAATGGTCGAAGCGGCAGCCGGCTTCCGCCCGCCCCTTTTCTTTATCCTTTCGCCAGCGCCTCGGTGCCGCCCACGATGTCCATCAGCTCGGCCGTGATCGCCGATTGTCTCACCTTGTTGTACTTAAGGGTCAGGCTCTGAATCAGCTCCTCGCAATTCCGGGTGGCGTTGTCCATCGCCACCATCCGGGCGCCATTCTCTCCGGCGGAGGTTTCGACCAGCGCCCGGTAGATCAGGACATGGACGTACATCGGGAGCAGCTTCTCCAGGAGGGCCTCCTCGGAGGGTTCGTAGATGTAGTCGAGCCGCTTGTCCGGTTCGATCTCCACCTCGCGTCCGATGGAGGGGAGGGGGAAGAGCCGGACCACGGAGGGCCGGTGCACGGCCACATTGACGAATTCGTTGTAGAGGAGGTAGAGCTCGTCGTACTCCTCGCCGACGAACGGCGGAATGACGTCCCCGGAGATCTTCACGGCGAGCCTCATGTCGAACCTGCTGAAAACATCCGCCCGGGCGTTGATGGTTTTCGTCTTCTTCCGGAAGAAGTCCCGCCCCTTCCGGCCGACGGGGATGAGTTCAACCTCCCGGCCCTCAAGCATTTTCTCCCGGATGAACCGTTCGGTCGCCTTGATCAGGTTGCTGTTGAAGCCCCCGCAGAGCCCCCGGTCGGAGGTCATGCAGATCACCCGGATCCGTTTCGGTTCCCGGACCGCGAGCAGGGGATGGGACTTTGCGTCCACGCGGAGCGCGAGGCTGCTCAGAACCTCCATGAACTTCACGGCGTAGGGCCGGAAGTTCTCCATCCGCGTCTGGGCGGCCTTGAACTTCGAGGCGGCCACCATGTTCATCGCCCGGGTGATTTGTCTGGTTTTGTGAACGGCGGTGATCTTCCGTTTAATATCCTTGAGTGCGGCCATTCAAACCTGCTCCATGGATTCCTGCTTTGTGTTCCGCTTGCATTTTACTCGGCGACGTAGACCGAATCAAACGCCGCGAGCACTTCCCGCAACTTCTTGTCGAGTTCGGGACCGATGATCTTTTTTTCGTCGACCTCCTTCATGATCTCCGGATACTTGCCCTCGACGAAGGATATAAGCTGCGGCTCGTAGTTTTTGATCTTATCCACGGGGTACTTGTCGAGGAAGCCCCGGGTGCCCGCATAGAGGATGACGACCTCCTTCGCGAGCGACATGGGGGCGAACTGCGGCTGATTCAGGATTTCCACGAGCCGTATGCCGCGGTCGAGCTGGGCCTGCGTGGCCTTGTCCAGGTCGGAGCCGAACTGAGCGAAGGCGGCCAGTTCGCGGTACTGGGCGAGGTCGAGTTTCAGGGTGCCGGCGACCTGCTTCATCGCCTTCACCTGGGCCGCCCCGCCGACGCGGGAGACGGAGAGCCCCACGTTGATTGCCGGGCGGATGCCGGAGAAGAAGAGGGAGGGTTCCAGGTAGACCTGGCCGTCGGTGATCGAGATGACGTTCGTCGGGATGTAGGCGGAGACGTCGCCGGCCTGCGTTTCGATGATGGGGAGCGCCGTCAGCGATCCGCCGCCGAGCTCCTTGCTGACCCGGCAGGCCCGCTCCAACAGCCGGGAGTGGTTGTAGAAGATGTCGCCGGGGAAGGCCTCCCGTCCGGGCGGACGCCGCAGGAGGAGCGAGATCTGGCGGTAGGCCACGGCCTGCTTGGAGAGATCGTCGTAGATGATCAGGGCGTCCTGGGCGCGGTCCCGGAAGTATTCGCCGATGCTGCAGCCGGCATAGGCGGCGATGTACTGGAGGGTGGCGGGGTCGCTGGCGCAGGCGGCGACGACGCAGGTGTAGGACATGGCGTCGTGTTTCTTGAGGTTCTCCACCACGTGGGCGACGGTCGATTTCTTCTGGCCGATGGCGACGTAGATGCATTTCACGCCGGTGTCCTTCTGGCGGATGATCGCGTCGATGCCGATGGCGGTTTTCCCGATCTGGCGGTCGCCGATGATCAGCNNATCAGCTCGCGCTGGCCGCGGCCAATGGGGGTCATCGCGTCGATCGCCTTCAGGCCGGTGTACATCGGCTCGTTGACCGGCTGGCGGTAGACCACGCCGGGGGCGATCATCTCGATGCGGCGGTATTCCGTCGTTTCTATGGGACCCTTGCCGTCCAGGGGGGCGCCCGTGGCGTCGATAACGCGGCCGAGCACCCCTTCACCGACGGGGATCTGGGCGATCTTGCCGGTCCGCTTCACGATGTCCCCTTCCTTGATGTGGGTGACTTCGCCCAAGACGGCAACGCCGACGTTGTCCGTCTCGAGGTTCAGGACCATGCCGAGGATTCCCCCGGGGAATTCCAGTAGTTCCATGGCCATGGCGTTCTCCACGCCGTAGACCCGGGCGATGCCGTCGCCGACGGAGAGGACCGTTCCCGTTTCGCTGATATCCAGTTTCTTCTCGTACTCCTTGATCTGTCTGGATATGATCTCGCTGATTTCCTCTGCCCTGATGGTTTCCATGCGCTATAGTTCCTCCCCCAAAAGATTCCTGATGTTGTTCAGTTGCGTCCGGATGCTGCCGTCGTACAGCGTGTCCCCGACCCGGACGACGATACCCCCGAGCAGGGCGGGGTCCTCCAGGACGGTCATCTCGACCTCTCTGCCGGTCAGGCCTTCGAGCCCCATCTGTAGGCGATCGGAGAGCTCGCCGGTGAGCGGGAAGGCCGTCTTCACCGTGACCCGGACCTTCTTCAGGGCGTTGTCCATCAACTCCCGGTAACAGCCCTCGATATCGGAGAGGATGCCGATGCGGCGCTTGTCGACCAGCAGTTTCAGAAAGTTGGCGGTCAGCGGGGAGACGCGGATCTTCTCCAGGACCGACTCCACGACCGCCTTCTTGTCAGGCTGAGCGAAGATCGGGTTGGCCAGGAACTCGCTCAGACTTTTGTTTTCCTTGAGGACGGCGGAAAAGCGGCCCAGTTCATGGTAATACTCTTCATACCGCTTCTCCCCACCGGCGATTTCGAAAAAGGCCCGGGCGTATCGCTTTGCGATATTGCTGCTGATCAATTTTTATACCCTCGTAAAAAGTCGGTAAAGCCGCCGATCAATTTTTATTGACCACCTTCTCGATATAGTCTTTCACGAGGGCTTCGTGATCGTCCGCCTGGATGTTCTTCCGGAGAAGCTCCCCGGCCATCTGCGTGGAGAGGCGGACCGCCTCGATTCGGAGTTCCCGGCTCGCCTTGTTGAACTCCTGCTCCATCCGCGCCTGGGTGTCTTCCTTCATCTTTTCCGCGGCTTTCCGGGCTTCCTCGATGATCCGTTCTTTTTCGGCCAGCCCCTGGGTCTGGATCATCCGGGTGATCTCATCGATCTCGCCCGTCGCCTTGTTGAGTTTTGCGGCGTATTCCCGGAACTTCTTCTCCGCCTCCTCGCGGGCGATCACGGCCTCGGCGAGGGCGGTTCGGATCCCTTCGTTCCGCCCGGCGAAGAAAGCCTTGACCTTTTTGGCCAGGAGCCAGTAGAGGACGCCGGCCAGGATGAGGAAGTTGACCACCCGCCAGGTAAAATCGAACCAGCTCGGCCCCTCATGACCGCCCTCGCCGCCGCCGGAGGCATACGCCGCCGTCAGTGTGAAGAGGCCGAAGAGGAGACAGGGGATAAAGAAGGTCAATACCCTTCGTCCGCCTCCTGTTTCCTGTCCGTTGGTCTGCCATCCGTTCTGAACTCCGGAACGGCCGGATCGATTCACTTTACGTCCACCTCTCATCGGAGACTCCTCCCCAGGACCTTCTCCGCAATTTCAACCGACAGTTGCTGGGAATGATCGGTCAGGATCTTCTTGGCGGCGCCGATTTCCCCATCCATTCGGGTGTGGAACTGTTCCATCATCCCGGGGATCTCCGCCCTGACCGCATCGATGACGGTCTTGGCCTCCTCGGCGCCCTGCCGGATGAGCTCGTTCTTCTGTTCGACGGCCGCCGCCTTGGCCTGGCGGAGCTTCTCCTCGTAGGCGGCCATCTTCTGTTCGACGGTTTTCTGGAGGCGCCTGATTTCAGCGTCGGAATCCTCGAACTGCTTCTTCCGTTTGTCGATCATGCCGAGGATCGGTTTGTAGAGCAGGACATTCAGGATGAAGATCAGCAGGAGGAAATTGACGATCTGAATTCCCAGGGAATAATCGAGACTTACCACTGCCCGTCACCTCAAATGGGGTGTGATAAAAAAAACCGGGCGTAATCAAAAACATTACCCCGGCTGCCGGCATTCAACGATTTTATGACTGAAAAAAGTATCCGCTGAGTTTGCCTCGTGAAATCTGTCTGTCGATATCTTTCTGCCCGATCTGCGTTCACCCGAAACCCCTAAAGCGCCGTAATGGGAATTCGACTTATTTGAGTAACTCTTCAGATATCAACACAAATGGCAATGGACTGGCAAGGAACGTGAAAGCAACGACTTGGTCGGCAAGTGCTTTCGGCGATACCCGCAGGGGTTTTCCCCTTCCGGTCCCTTCGGACTTACAGAATTCTTCCGGTCCTGCAGCCAACGGTCAGAAAGCAAATCCCGGTCAGTATATGACCACGGGTCACCATTTGCAGTGGTGGAATCTCTATATCATTCTTCGCGGACTGTCAAGAGAAAAAAGGATAAAATTTTACCATTTTATTTGCCGCCGCGACTATGGTGAATCCATAATAAATATGAAAACTTCTCATGAACGATGGGCAAAATATCGAGCCGGAGCCTTGAAGATTCCTTCGCCCTCTGCAGGTCTAAATGGGCGTCCCTTCATCTACCCTTTTCACCGGCAGCGGTCTTCTCCAGAGTGAGGGTATGGACCTCGGCTTCGTTGCGCGTCATGTGGCAGGTTCCCTCAAAGAAGGCCCCCTCCTCGACGGAAAAGACGGGCACGTTCAGGTCGCCCGTCACCTTGCCGGTCGAGTAGATCCGGATTTTCTTATTGACGTCGATCTGCCCGCGCACCTCGCCGCTGACCAGGACGCTGTCCACGCGGATATCGGCCTCGATCTCGGCGCCTTCGCCGATCACCAGCGTGCCGCTGCCGAAGATGCTACCCTTGAAATCGCCATCGATCCGGACCGAACCGTTGAACATCAATTTGCCGGTGAATTCAGCTCCTTTCCCCAAAAAGGCCCTGACCTCTTCCTCTTCCCTTTTCTTTTTCCCCAGCATGGTGTTACTCCTTTCGGATCGCTTTTCACGATGATTGCAGAATGAACCTGCGAACGCTGATATTCATCAGCAGACCGACGGCCGTCATCAGGACCACCATCGACGAACCGCCGTAGCTGAGAAACGGCAGGGGAATTCCCACGACGGGAAGGATTCCCAGGACCATGCCGATGTTGATGAAGACCTCCCAGAAGATCAGCATGGTGATTCCGAAGGCGATCAGCGCCCCCGGGTAGTCCTTGGAATGGATCATGATCTTAAGCCCCCACAGGATCAGGGAAAGAAACAGGATGAGCAGGATCATTCCTCCCAGAAAGCCCCACTCCTCGGCAAAAACGGAAAAGACAAAATCGGTCTGCTGCTCCGGCAGGAATTTGAGCTGGGTTTGGGAGCCTTTGAGGAATCCCTTTCCGAAGATTCCCCCCGAACCGACGGCGATCATGGACTGGATGATGTGGTAGCCCGATCCCAGTGGATCCCGCTCGGGACTGAAGAAGGTCAGAATCCGTTCCCTCTGGTAGTCTTTGAGAAAATACCAGCCGATGGGGGTCAGGATGAGGCCCCCGGCGGCGGCGATCAGCAGCGATTTCCAGTCCAGGCCGACGAAGAAAACGATGGAGAGGAACAGGATGAAGAGGATCAGCCCCGTTCCCAGATCGGGCTGCTTTAGGATGAACAGGAACGGGACGATGACGATCAAAAAAGGGATGAACAGCTCGGTCAGGTGATAACCGCGGCCGATCTGGTGGCGGTCAAAGTATTTGGCCAGCGCCAGGATGATCGTCAGCTTGACCAGCTCCGACGGCTGGAAAGTAAAACCGCCGACGGCGATCCATCGCTGGGACCCCCGCGTTGCATAACCGGCCGTAAAAACGACGAGAAGAAGAACGATGGAGATGCCGTAGATGATGTAGGCATGGCGGCTCAGGAAGCGGTAATCGATAAAGAAGGCGAGGGCCATTCCGACGAGACCGATGAGGATCCACTGGACCTGTTTGATGTATAGCTGCGTCTGGTGGAAGTCGGTGAGACTGAACCCGGAGCTGTAGATGTTCAGCAGGCCGATGCCGCTGATGATTAGGACCAGGATGAAGAGGGTCCAGTCGAAGTTTAGGATGAGGCGGCGGTCCAGTCTGATCATGGCTTGGGCATCTTCCGGACGTCCGCGGCGCCCTGCGCCTGCGCCGGCGGCTGGGTTTGCGTCATTTTCTTCCGGGCAAAGTAGGTTTCGATCACCTTCCTGGCCACCGGGGCGGCCGTTGCGCCGCCGTGACCGGCATTTTCCAGGATGACCGCGACCACAATTTCCGGATTTCCGTAAGGCGCGTAGCAGACGAAGAGGGCATGGTCCCGAAAACCGGCCGAAACACGCTTCGCTTTGCGCGCCTTTTCATCCTGCGGGAGCCCAATCACCTGGGCGGTGCCCGTCTTCCCGCAGACGTCCTGTTCCTGTCTCTTCAGGATATACCCCGTTCCTCCCTTCTCGTTGACCGCCCCCCACAGGGCTTGGTTGATGACCTGGATGTACTGCGGGCGGACCGGCAGGACGCCCTGTTTCTCCGGCTGATATATCTTTACGACATGTCCGTCCAAAGATTCAAGCTGTTTTACGAGCCGGGGCCGGTAAAGGACGCCGCCGTTGGCCAGGGTGGCATAGGCGTTGGCGAGCTGGATCGGGGTCACGAGATTGAAACCCTGACCGATGGCGAGGGAGATGGTTTCACCCATCTGCCAGGATTCCCGGAGGCGGGAAAGCTTCCACTGTTTCGTAGGGATCAGACCGCCCTTCTCCCGGGGGAGGTCGATTCCCAGAGGGGCGCCGAGCCCGAAGGCCCGTGCGTAGGCGGCGATCCTGTCCACGCCGAGCAGTTTCCCCAGGTTGTAGAAATAGACGTCGCAGGACTCCACGATGGCGCGGTGGAGATTGACATTGCCGTGACCCTTCGCCTGCCAGCAACGGAAGACCCGGTCGCCCGACTCGAATGTGCCGTTGCAATGGAAGGTGGTCTCCGGGGTGATCAGCCCTTCTTCGAGGGCGGCCGCGGCGACGACGATCTTGTAGGTCGATCCCGGCGGGTACTGTCCCGAGATCGAGCGGTTCTCCATGGGATGCCCGGGATCGTTGGAAAGGCGTTCCCAGTCGTCGAAAGAGATCCCCCCGTTGAAGATGTTCGGATCGAAAGAGGGTGAGCTGACCAGGGCGAGTACCGCCCCGTTGCGGGGGTCCAGGACCGCCACCGCGCCCGCCCGGTTGCCGAGGGCCGTCCATGCCGCCTCCTGAAGCGCCGAATCGATCGTCAGGACGACATTGTCGCCCGGCGCCGCCGGGATCCGGCCGAGGGAACGGACCGCCTTGCCGGCCACGTTGACCTCGACCTGTTCAGCGCCGCTTTTTCCCCGGAGGTGGTAATCCAGAAATTTCTCGATACCGAACTTGCCGATAATATCGCCCGGTGAGAGCTTTCCCGTGGTGCTTCGATCCAGCTCTTCCCGACTGACTTCTCCCGTGAAGCCAATGATCTGCGCGGTCATCTCCCCGTTGAGGTACTGCCGGACGGGCGTCACCTCCGTCGCCACGCCGGGAAGTTCAAGGGCGTGGGTCTCCACCACGGCAAGTTTTTCCATGCTGATGTTCCGTTCGAGGAGAACGGGCACGAAGGGCTTCACGCGGCCCGGGAGGGCCGAAAGAGCGGGAAATGTCAGGGAGCGTTCGGTGTAGAGCTCCTTGATCTTGTCGATGACCGTCCGGATATCCTTCGTCCGGTTGGGGATGAAGACGATGTCGAAGGAGGGCTGGTTGTCCACAAGAACCCGCCGGTCTTTGTCCATGATCAGACCGCGCATCGGCTTGATCTTCCGCAGGCGGACGCTGTTGTTTTCGGACCTCTGCCGCAGCTCGTCCCCCTCGATGACCTGCAGGTACCACATCCTCATTACGAGAAGCGACAGTGCGACCGAGATGATGATGAACAGCATCTTGAATTTGCGCTTGAACTGACCCGGCTCAAATCCGTCGAGCCGGTCGCCGATCTTCCGCATGCAGAAAAACCTCGAAACGTTGGAACAGGCCCAAGATGAGGGGGCTCAGAATGCCCACCACAACGGCCTGCGGGATGAAAATCTTCAAGATCGCATAGAGGATGTCGGCGCCGAAGACGAACCGGTAGAGGAGAACGATCACCAGACCTTCCAGAAGCGTGCAGAGCCCCGTAAAGGATGCAATCAGGACCGGTTTTCCCGCGTAGACCTTCCCCTCGACGATCATGGAGAGGTAAAAGATGAGGATGTACAGAAACATGTAAAGCCCGAATATCGCGCTGGTCAGACAATCCAGGAAGAAACCGAGGATCAGGGAGAGGATGCCCCCGCGAAGGGCGTCGAGATGGAATCCGGCATAGATGACGACAATGAGCGAGATCTCCATGCCGATCCAGCCGAGGGAAAAGAGGTCCAGGATCGTGATCTGAACGATCACCAGAAGAAGCAGCAACACGGGGAGAAGAAGGTAATAAATCATTTGTCGGCCCCCGCATCCGAAATCAGGGCGAGGACCTCCTCTACCTTTCCGAAATCGACGGCGGGCGCCACGTCGATCTTCTGAAAGAGACCTTCCTCACGGCGGGAAGCGCCGGTGACGACTCCGAGAAGCAGCCCCTTGGGAAACACCCCGGCCAGGCCGGAGGAGAGAACCACATCGCCCGCCTGAACCTCTTCCACCCGGGAGATGTATTTCAGGTTGCATCCCGCCGCGCCCGCGCCCTGCAGGATCCCCTGGGCTCGGCTCCGCTGGATCAGGGCGTCGATATTGCTGTTTTCATCGATGAGGAGCAGGACCTGCGAGGCATGCCAGGCGGTTTCGATGATCCGTCCCACAACCCCCTGTTCGGACAGAACCGGAAGCCCCACCCGCAATCCATCGGCGGTTCCCTTGTTGATCAGGATCATCTTGAACAGCGAGGTACGGCTGCGGTCCACCACCCTCGCGGCCACGGTCCGGTTTGGCAGGTCCTCCGTGAGGTTGAGGAGCTTCCGGAGACGCAGCCCCTCGATGTGTCCCTCGCGGTGACGGTTGAGCTGATCGCTGAGGGCGGCGTTCTGCTTCCGCAGTCGTCTGTTTTCATCCTCCAGACCGACGAGGAAGAGGTACCGCTTCCAGGCGTCGTGCAGGCCCTTGAGCGAGATGTTGACGGCATCTTCGACGGGGGCCGCCGCCTCCAGGACCGTCTTCCTCAGGAAACCGGTTTCGGACAGCCGGGCCGCGCTATAGGAGAGAACGGCCAGGGAGAGAATCAGCAGAACCGCCGCCACGAGGAGGGAGTGGTATTTTCTGGGGACCAACATGCTTCAGCCAATCATCACATCATCGCGCCGGACGGGCAATCCTTGGGGGCGGCAAACGGAATTCTCCTGGAGAGCGTACAGGGGGAACGCCGGGTCATGAAAATACCCGCCTGCCCGCAGGGCGAGGCGACGCCCCACCGCCGGAGCAGGATGAACATCAAGTAGACATGCAGCGACCCCGAATCCCTTTACCCTATACCTGACGGCTTCGTAAAAAGTCNNCATTCCTCAGGATTCGCGCGCCTTGCCTGCGGCCTTTTTACGAAGCCGTCCCATTTTCGCGACTGTTAAGACTTTTTACGAGATCGTCATACCTGAAATGTTACCTCTTTCAGGACATCTAACTGATCCAGGGCGATGCCGGCGCCCCTGGCCACGGTAGAGAGGGGGTCATCCGCGATCGTGATGGGGAGACCCGTTTCCGCCCGGATCAGCAAATCGATGTTCCGGAGCAGGGCGCCGCCGCCGGTGAGGACGATCCCCCGGTCGACGATGTCCCCGGCCAGCTCGGGAGGCGTATTCTCCAGGGCGTCCTTGATCGCGTCCACGATGATGCTGATCGGTTCCAAGATCGCCTCCCGGATCTCCTCGGAATTGATCTCCATGATCTTCGGGATCCCGGAGATCAGATCCCTCCCCTTGACCTCCATTTTTCGAATTTCCTGACTGGGATCGGGGAAGGCGCATCCGATTGTCGTCTTGATGATCTCTCCCGATCTCTCTCCGATGAGGAGGCTGTACTTCCGCTTCATATACTGGACGATCTCGTCGTCGATCTTGTCCCCGGCTACGCGGACGGACTTCGAATAGACGATACCGGCGAGTGAGATGATCGCCACTTCCGTCGTCCCCCCGCCGATGTCCACGACCATCGAGCTGATCGGCTCGGTGATCGGGAGCCCGGCGCCGATCGCCGCCGCCATCGGTTCCTCGATCAGATAGATCTCCCTCCCCCCGGCCGATTCCACCGTTTCCCGGACGGCGCGCCTCTCCACCTGGGTGATCCCGGAGGGGATGGCGACGATGATCCGCGGCCGGACCAGGGCGCGGCGGTTGTGGACACTCAAGATGAAGTGCCGCAGCATCGCCTCCGTGATGTCGAAATCGGCGATCACGCCGTCCCGCATGGGGCGGATGGCGACGATGTTGCCCGGCGTCCGTCCGATCATCTTCTTGGCTTCCGTGCCCACCGCCAGGACCTTCTTTTCCCCCTTGGAGTTCATGTGGACGGCGACGACGGAGGGTTCGTTCAGCACGATCCCCTTTCCTCTGACATACACGAGGGTGTTGGCCGTCCCCAGATCGATGGCCAGGTCGTTGGAAAACTTTCCCAAAATAAAATCAAAAAGCAAGTTCGTTTCCTCCTGATGATCCAGAAAATTGTATTCACAATCGAAATGAGACTGACGATCGAGGTTTTCCCTATACCGTATTTTTCATCCCTTATCAATCCATTTTTCAAAAAATCATTGCATTTTTAAGGTGACTATACTACTAAGCCCGGCATACGCGGAGTACTGAAAAGGGCCTGTTCCGGGGGCAGTCGTGATCCGGCGCTTCCGGAGGAGCTGCTTATTCCAGGCATCGCGAATCAAAACACGGGGGAAGATGGAATGCTCAACCTCATGAGAAGGCATGCCAGAAATTGGCTCATGAAGATCATCCTGGGGATTATCGTTGTCGTCTTTGTCTTTTATTTCGGATCGATGGGCGGGAAGCAGAGGACGGAGCGGATCGCCATGATCGACGGCAAGCCGATCGTCTATGTCGATTTTCAGCGGGAATACCAGAACATGCTGGATATGTACCGCCAGCGCCTGGGCCAGGGGTTGACGGAGGAGATGCTCAAGGCGCTGAACCTCAAGCAGAAAACGCTGGATAATCTGGTCAACCAGTCGATTATCCTGAAAAAGGCGGAGGAGATGGATATCCGGGTGACCGACGAGGACGTCAAAGCGGCCATTCTGTCCTATCCCGCCTTTCAGGGGAACGGCGTTTTCAATGAACGGATCTATGAGCAGACCCTCCGAACCAACAAGATGTCGCCGGAGGAGTTCGAGGATATCCAGAAGAAGATGCTGATCACCAGCAAGGTGGAGGACCTCATCCAGGATGGTGTGAAGGTGTCCGATCAGGAGATCCATGACCTCTACCTGATGCAGAGGGAAAAGATAAACATCGATTTCATTCAGGTTTCTCCCCAGGGTTTTGTCGCGGGACTTAAGCCGACCCAGGCCGATCTGGAGGTGTTTCTGAAGGCCCGCGAGGGGCAGTTCCGCAATCCCGAGCAGGTGCAGGTCAAGTACCTGGCATTTATGGCCCAGGATTATGCCGCGACCACAAAGATCTCCGACGCGGAGATAAGCGATTACTACGAAAGGAACAAGTCCCAGTGGAAGAAGGGGGACAAGGTGCAGCCCCTTGCCGAGGTCCGGGACAGGATCACTGCCGAGCTGGGACAGATCGGCGGGATGTATGCGGCCGCGGATGAGGCCAAGAAGGCCCATGACACCATCTACCAGGAGGAAAACTTCGATGCTTATGCGGCGCAGAAGAAGCTGATGGTCCACACGACCGGACTTTTCCGGATCAGCGAGGCGCCTCCGGAATTCAAGCCGATTGCCGATTTCGTCAAGATCGTCTCGCGCCTGGAGAAAAAAGAGATCAGCCGCGTGCTCCAGGGGGAGAAGGGATATTATATCGTTCAGGTGGCCGCGCGGAAGGCGCCATATGTGCCCGCCCTGAAGGAGATCGGGGCCGAGGTGGAAAAGCAGTACCGGGATACGGAGGCGAAGCGCCTGGCGAAGAAGGGGGCGGATGACCTCCTCGTCCGCTTGAAGAAAGGCGAAGGTCTGGAAAGCGTGGCCAAGGAGAAAGGGCTGAAGGTTATGGAAACGGGACTCTTCCAGCCTGGAGGCGCCGTTCCCAGACTGGGAGCCTCCCCGGAGCTGACGGAGGCGCTCTTCCAGATCTCCGAGAAGAAACCCTATCCGGAACAGACCTATCTGGTTGACGGGAATTATGTGATTCTCCGGTTCAAACAGAGGGGAAGCGTGGACGACGCGGAGTTCGCGTCCCAGAAAAATGCGATTGCGACTTATCTGGTCCGGACGAAGAAAGCAGAGGCGGTCAAGTCCTGGATCGAGGGGAGCAAGGCCGCCTTGGTCAAGGAGGGACGTCTCCAGTTCACGAGGGATTTCAAGGATCTGTAAAATAAACCCGGACCGGGCGGAATTGCCGGCCCGGGCTGGTGTGATTGTTATTCGCGCATATTCTACGGATAACTTATCGTTTTTCCTTAATGATGTCCCGTATTTCCGCAAGCAACGCCTCTTCCTTTGAAGGCGCCGGCGGAGGGGGAACGGCTTTTTCTTCTTTGCGTTTTAATGTGTTAATTGCTTTTACCAGCATAAATATTACGAATGCCACAATGGTAAAATCGACAACCGTTTGGATGAACTTGCCATAAGCAATGACCACGGCAGCAGGATCGCCCGGCGCTCCCTTCAAGATCAGAGAGAGCTTACTGAACTCTATCCCCCCGATGATGAGACCAATGGGCGGCATAATCACATCACTGACCACAGAAGAAACGATCTTGCCGAAGGCCACTCCGATAATAATACCAACGGCCATGTCAATGACATTCCCTTTAACGGCAAACTCTTTAAATTCCTTTAACATGCTCATTTTATCCTCCTCCAGCGTTCAATATAACTTCCGATGACGATGCGAACCTCTCCTATTCCACCGGTCAGGAATCACCTTCCCCGATCAAAGACCTCATCAAAATCATACGCAACGAACGTCCCGTACGACGCCTCCAGTATCTTTTTTTCCAGATCCTCCTTGGCTAGGGCGAATTTCATCGCGTCCGGATAGCCGATAAAACTGTATTCCGTTATCCCGTCATACTGCTTTGTCCGAGAGGCCACCCTCAATACTCGATCATCTCCGCCGTGCCTATCGTTTTCCCCATGGACGCAGAATCATCAAGCAGGTTCAACATGGCCCAGTAGCGATAATCATCGGCCTGAAGCGATGAGCGATAGCCATTAACCAGGGACACCGCCTTGGCATTGGACCCGCTATACTGGTAGAAGGTGTTCGTGGTCAAGATGCTGAAAGGATCTTTCGGGTCTATGAACACCGGATTGCGTGCCTCGCCGCCATAGGAGTCAGTCTCGAACGTCAACGACGGATAATCCAAAGAGTCCCGATACCGGGCGGATACGGCCGTGTTGAATCCTCCAACCCTGATCGCCTCCTTACTCTTCCAGTAATTCCATGCTTCCTGCGGCGTTGCCGTTTTGTGTAGAGTTTCGCGATATATTGGGTCGTTGTCAAGCATTTTCGTCGCGCTCCAGTCGGGAATCGACATGGCGCTGTGCGGCGCCAGGATCAGCCCTGATTCGTTCATGCCCATATCCATGCCGATAAAACCCGGCCAGTTGACGGTAACCGCACGCTTGTGTCCTCGACGGGGAAAGGGGTCGGCCGATACAGGGTGATATCTTTACCGGAAATCCTTTCTCCGTTGGCAATGGTCAGCCTGTTCATCACCAGATTAGAGTCGCGAGGAAGCCCTGTGTCATCGAGAGAATGCGTGTTACATTCCGATGGCCAAAGAGGCTTCGGCAGCAATACAAACGCATAATAAAAAGGGAAAGCCATGCGCAAAACAAGATTCAATGGTCTGGGGATCGTCCTGTTTTTGGTGATTCTGACGTTTCTGTGGGCGGCCACCGCCGTGTCGGACGAAAAGCAACTGCTCGCGGCAATCGACGAACGGGCGGGGAGCTGCAGGGCGGTTTCACAGAAAATCCTCGATTACAAGGAGTTGGGGCAGCAGGAGTTCAAGAGTTGCCAGCTCCTGATGGAGGAACTCCGCAAGCTCGGGTTTAAGGTCGAAGGCGACCTAAAGGTGCCCGATGATCTCATCAAGGGCGGTGTGGCCAAGACGGCGTTTCGTGCGGAACTCGCCGGCAAGGGTCCCGGACCGACGATCACGATCATGCTGGAGTACAATGCCCTGCCCAACGGCCATTCCTGTGGGCACAATCTCATCTCCACGTCAGGGCTTCTGGCGGCGGCGGGCCCGGCCAAGCTCATGAAGGACACGCCGGGCCGCCTGCTGATCATCGGCACGCCGGACGAAGATCGCGGTTCCTTTGACGGGGGCAAGATCTCCCTGTTGGAGGGCAAGCACTTCGACGGCACAGATATGGTTCTCATCACCCATCCCGGCGACGTCTGGAGCGTGGACAAGGAACTTCTGGCCATGAAGCGGGCCACATTCGTCTTTAAAGGAAAGGCCGCCCATGCGGCCGCAGCGCCGGAACAGGGCATTAACGCCCTGGACGCTGCCATTCAGACCTTCAACGGCATCAACGCCCTGCGCCAGCATCTGCGCCAGGATGTGCGCATCCATGGCATCATCAAGAAGGGCGGTGAGGCGGTCAATGTGGTGCCGGCCCTGGCCGAGGCGGAATTCGCCGCCCGCGCCTACCCCACGGTCAACATTATGTTCAAGATAGCGCCCGAGGGCGTGGCGTTGCACGCGGACGAGATGCTCAAGTACACCGTGCCCGAGGCAGGGTGGCAGGCCACGGTTCAGGCAGCCAAGGCCGTGGCGCTCACGGCGTACGATCTGCTGAAAAATCCCGCGAAGGAAAAGAAGATCCAGGAAAAGTTCCGGCAGTTGAAAGCGAAGGAAGGGAAGTGAGCATGCCAAGCGACATTGCGATTGACCGGAGCATCGAGAGAAGCACGGGGTAAACCAATCTCGGATCCTGAAATCGCCGCGTCGCTACCCTCCCCGCGATGACGAATAGTGTTTTTTGCTTTTGCAAGGGGCGGTGCGAGAGAAGGCACCGCCCAATTTTTTTACAGGGGGGAGTGGAATACAGATAATAGATGATGAAGATTTCACGAGAAGGTCAGACTTCCGTCGGGTTCAGGGCATTCAAGATGAAGTCGCCGGAGATGGCGCCCTCGCGGAGGATGCGGGGTGGAAAGATGGTGACATCGAGTATCGTCGAACCCGCACCCCCCGGTGTCTCTCCGCCGTCGATCACCGAACCGGAAAGTTCGCCCAGGGCGCGGATGACCGCATCGGCCGAGGAACATTCCGGACCGCCCGAGAGGTTGGCGCTCGTTGCCGTCAATGGGCCTCCCAGCCCCCCGGCGAGAAGCCTCGCGAGGGGATGGCTGGAGACACGGATGCCGATCTTTCCCGTGTTTGCCGTGAGACGCGGCAAGACGGAGGAAGATGCCCGGAAGACCAGCGTGAGCGGGCCCGGCCAGAAGGTCTGCATGAGGATCTTTGCTGCCGCCGGGATCTCCTCCACGAGAGGGATCACATCGCGGTCGTTTGCGACGATCACCGAAAGGGGGTTCCGGAAGTTCCGCCCTTTGATCCGGAAGATCTTCTCCACGGCTGTTTCGTTTCGCGCATCGGCCCCAAGGCCGTAGAAGGTCTCTGTCGGAAAGGCGACGACGCCCCCCTCGCACAGGACCCGGACGGCCTCTACCAGTTTTTCCGCATCGGGGTTTCCGGGATCGATCTTCAGCAGGAGGGTCATCTCATCTCTTCAGGTTTTCGTGCTTCCGTTCGACCTCCTGGGCCATCTTCCGAACATAGGCTTGGAGTTTCTTGAGAAGGTCGGCATCCTCCAGGGCCAAAATCCGGACGGCGAACAGCGCGGCATTCTTCGCCCCCGCCTTGCCGATGGCCATTGTCGCAACGGGGATCCCCCCCGGCATCTGGACCGTGGCGAAGAGGGAGTCCAGCCCCTGGAGCGACGTGGCGTCAATGGGCACCCCGATCACCGGCAGCAGCGTCTGGGACGCGATCACCCCGGCCAAGTGGGCGCCGGCGCCGGCGCCCGCAATGATCACCCGCACCCCCCGTTTGGCAGCCCCGTGGGTGAACTGCGCCGTCCGCTCCGGCGTCCGATGGGCGGAGGTCAGATAGATCTCATGTGGGATCGCAAATGCCTCCAGAACCTTGACGGTCTCCTCCATGACGGAAAGATCGGAATCGCTCCCCATGACGACGCTGACGACAACCCCTGCCTTTTCTGGCATATGCATGCAACTCCTTTTGGTTGAAATTGAAAAGCGACCGGTTCATTCTCCGCAGCTTTCCACGTCACTCCCGATTCGGGGCCTGCCCGGAGGTGTACAATATAATTTCGTTTTTCCATACACGACCGTAGCCGGCGCGCACGGAAAAACGATGGAAACGCTGTAAATCGCAACAACGGCTCTGCCCTGTGGGCGAAAGACCCCGGCCCGATCGGGAAACCGTTTAATGTTTGAAATGGCGGACCCCCGTAAAGATCATCGCGATGTCTTGCTCGTCCGCGGCCTGAATGACCTCCTCATCCTTGATCGACCCGCCTGGCTCGATGATCGCGGTGATCCCGGCCTCTGCGGCCATATCGATCCCGTCGCGGAAGGGGAAGAAGGCGTCCGATCCGAGGACGCAGCCCGCCGTCGGGAGGACCGCCCTCATTTTGGCGATCTTCACCGAATCCACCCGGCTCGTCTGGCCCGCCCCCATGCCGACAAGCTGATCCCTCGTCGTATAGACGATGGCGTTCGATTTCACGTGTTTGACCACCCGCCAGGCGAAGTCGAGTGCCTGGTACTCGGCCTCCGTCGGGGCCCGTTTGGTGACGACCTTCGCCTTGCGGATGTCGAAGTCGTCCATGTCCCGATCCTGGACGAGGAGACCGCCCATCACCCGCCGGAAGTCGTAACCGGCGGAGCGCTTGCCGAACAAGGCCGGGATTTCGAGGACCCGCACGTTCTTCTTGGCGCCCAGGATCTCGACCGCATCCGCAGCGAAGCCCGGGGCGATGATCACCTCGAAGAAGGTCTTCACCAGCTCCTCCGCCGCCGTTTTGTCCACGGGGCGGTTCAGGGCGACGATGCCGCCGAAGGCTGAAACCGGATCGCCGGCCAGCGCCTTCCGGAAGGCCTCCGCCATGTCGCCGTCGGACGTGGCCGCGCCGCAGGGGTTGGCGTGCTTGATGATGACGACGCCGGGGAGGGGGAAGTCGGAGACGACCTGCCAGGCGGCGTCGCTGTCCATGATATTGTTGTAGGAGAGCTCCTTGCCCTGGAGCTGCCGCGCGTTGGAGAGGGCGGAAAGCTGTGGGTCTTTCTCCCGGTAGAAGGCGGCCTTCTGATGGGGATTCTCCCCGTAGCGGAGATCCTGCGCCTTGGCGAACTGGCAGGAGAAGGTGTCGGGGAATTCACGCTTTTCCGGGCTTCCGGCGGTGAGCAGGCCGAGATAGTTGGAGATGGCGCCGTCATAGCGGGCGGTGAGCTGGAAGGTTTTCTTGGCCAGCTCGAAATTGGTCGCCTCGGAGATCTTTCCCCCCGTCTCTTTCATCTCCGCGAGAATCTTCGGGTAATCCTCCGGGTCGGTTACGACGGTTACGAAACGGTAGTTCTTGGAGGCCGCGCGGAGCATCGTGGGGCCGCCGATGTCGATGTTTTCGATGGCGTGCTCCAGGGTGCAGCCCTCCTTGGCGACCGTGTCCTCGAAGCGGTAGAGGTTGATGACGACCATGTCGATCAGGTTGATCCCGTGTTTCCGGAGGGCGTTCATATGTCCCTCGTTGTCCCGCAGGGCGAGAAGACCGCCGTGGATCTTCGGATGCAGGGTCTTCAACCTCCCGTCCATCATCTCCGGGAAGCCGGTGTAATCCGACACGTCGGTGACCGGGACGCCGCTTTTCCGCAACTGCGCCGCTGTTCCACCCGTGGAGAGGATCTCCACGCCAAAGACCTGGAGCCCTTGGGCGAATTCGACGATCCCCTTTTTGTCCGTCACGCTGATCAGTACCCTCTTGATGTCGTTCCGTTGCATATTGCCCTCCTGTTTATATGGATTCTGCTTTGAGTATCTTCATGTGTTGGACCCGCTTCCGGAGGAGCGGTTCGGTGCCGATGTCCGGCCGGTGGTCCACGGGACCCCGGATGGCGCTGACGGCCCTTTCGGCGATCCGTTCCGCCTCCGCCAGGTTGTCGGCGATCCCGACAACGCCGATCGCCCGCGACGAGGTCATGTAAAGACCGTCCGGCCGCTGATCGATGGATGAATAATAGAGCTGCGCCTCGCGCACTTCGCCGATCTCGATCCGGGAGGAGGTGGAAGCGGCCTCGGGGTGATCCTCCGGGAGACCGTAGTCCTTCGGGACGACATACTTGCACACCGTCGCCTTTTTTTCAAATACAATATCCAGGCGGTCCAACTGTCCGTCGATGATCGCCCGGCAGATATCGATAAAATCGGTCCGGAGGAGGGGGAGAATGTTCATCGCCTCGGGATCTCCGAAGCGGGCGTTGTATTCGATCAGCTTCACCCCGGAACGGGTGCTCATGAAACCGCCGTACATGACCCCTTTGTAGGGGACGCCCGTCTCCCGGTGGATTGCCTCGGCGACCTTCCGGGTGATGGCGAGCCCTTCGGCGACGGCGGCGGCGTCCAGGAAGGGGAGAAGATGGTCGGCGGCTGAATAGGAACCCATCCCGCCCGTATTCGGTCCGCGGTCGTCGACGAAGCGCCGCTTGTGATCCTGAACGGGGGGGGTCGCCACGACCGTCCGGCCGTCGCAGAGGCACTGCAGGGAGAACTCCTCCCCCTCTAATTTCTCCTCCACGGTCACGCCGGGATGACTCTTCAGGATGTCACGGCAGAGGTCGAGGGCCTCTTCGCGCGTCCGGAAATGGTCCCCTTGGACGAGGACCCCCTTGCCGCCGGTCAGACCGTCCGGTTTGAGGACGATGCCGTCGAGTTCATCGAAGAAGGCCTCGATGCCGTCAGACGAATGGAAATTCCGGAAGCGCGGGTTTCCGGGGATTCCGTATTTCTCGAGCAGGTTCCGTGTGAAGGACTTCGACGTTTCCAGACGGGCCAGGGATCGGGTCGGTCCCACGGCCGGGATGCCCGAAGTCGCGAGGGCGTCTACTGCGCCGTGGCTCAGCGGATCCTCGGGGCCGACGACGGCGAAGGCGACGCCGGTCTCGCGGGCGAAAGCCGCGATGGCCTCCGGCTCGTCGTACCGGCCGAGGCGGACCTTTTCCGAAAGAGACGCGATGCCGGGGTTGTTGGTTTTCATGAAGGAATAGAGGCGGGGGTTCCATCTCGAGCGCCGAATCGCCTCGGCGATCGCGTGTTCGCGGGCCCCGTTGCCGATGAGCAGGACATGGGTCATGAAGGGTCTCCTTCCGCTGTTTTGTTAACGTATGACCCACACATATCGAAAAACGGGACCGGAGTCAAACAAATCCCAAGAAGACGTTCTCGTAAAAAGTCGCAAAAGCCACAGTTCTGGGGCGGCTTCTTTAAAAAGCTCCAGAGGCAAGGCACGCGACTCCCAATGGAATGAGGCGTGCTTTGGTGTACGCCGCGACGACAAAGGCGGAAGCGCAACGCAGCATATGGACTTTTTACGTAGTCGTAAAGAAGGAAACCCGGAAACGAATGCACGCGCAAGGGTCGATCCGGCAGCGAAGATAAATCGTTTGTCTTTTCCCTGCGAGATCTGATAAGTTTTCGCCCCACCCGATCGTTCGACGGTCTGCGGGCGGGGATCCGTAACGGATTGATTCCAGAAATGGGGAAGAGACGATACTGATAGGATAAGGGTGGATAAGGTATGAACGGCAATGGCGATACCCGGGGGAAGCAAGGATTCTCCACGATCATCCTGGCGGCGGGGAAAGGGAAGAGGATGAAATCCGACCTTGCAAAGGTGCTCCATCCCCTCTGCGGGCTTCCCATGCTGACCTATCCAGTCGTGGCGGCCCAGGCGGCGGGTTCGGAGAAGATCGTTGTGGTCATCGGCCATCAGGCTGGGCAGATCCGCGAGGAATTCCAGGATCAGGGGCTGATCTTCGCGGAACAGCGGGAGCAATTGGGGACCGGCCATGCCGTCCTTCAGGCGGCGGAGGCCTTCCGGGACCATGACGGGACGATCGTCATCCTCTGCGGCGATGTCCCGCTGATCCGGCCGGAGACGATCAGGTCCCTGTACGACTGGCATCGGAAGGAGGGGGCGACGGTCACGGTTCTGACGACGATCCCGGAGGACCCGGCCGGTTATGGCCGGGTGGTCACGGCAGAAGGGGGACGTGTTGTGAAGATCGTGGAAGAAAAAGATGCTGCGCCGGAGGAGAAGAAGATCCGCGAGATCAATACGGGGATTTACTGCGTGGAGAGCCGCTTCCTGTTCCCTGCGGTCGCCGGTCTCGGCAACCGGAACGCCCAGAAGGAATATTACATGACGGACATTGTTGAAATTGCTTGCAATAATGGACTGCGGGCGAGCTCGTCCCTGGCGCCCGATCCGCTGGAGGTCATGGGGATCAACACGCCTGAGGAGCTGGAGAGGGCTGGTCGCCGCATGGCGGCACGGAATCCCCGATGAACGGTTTTCAAGAGATTCTTATTGGATAAACCCGAAAAAAGTATTTTTCCCCCTCACCTTTACACTAAAGAGCACAAGCAAGGGGAGGGCCAAGGCGGGGATGGGTGAAAAGGGCTGTAATGACCGCATAAACCCCACCCCCTACCCTATGAGGGCACGAGACCCGAATTCTCCCCCTGAGAGGGTGGGAGAGCTTGGACTTTTTGCAAGAACATCTGATTTGGAAAAGGTTTATGAACATCGGTTGTCTGCACTTGAAGAACAACGTTTTTCTCGCCCCGATGGCGGGGATCACCGATCTTCCCTTCCGGACGGTCGCCCGTTCATTCGGTTGCGGTTTGGCGTTTACCGAAATGGTCAGCGGGAGCGGTCTTGTCCGGGGAATGGAGAAGACCTTTCGTTACCTCGCCGCTTCGCCCGAGGACCGGCCGCTCGGAGTCCAGCTCTTCGGCTGCGATCCGGAAACGCTTGCCGTGGCCGCAAGGATTGCCGCGGAGCGGGGGGCGGACCTTCTGGACGTGAATATGGGCTGTCCGGTGAAGAAAGTCGCCAAGACCGGTTCCGGGGCGTCGCTGATGAGGGATCCGGAGCGCGCGGCCGCCATCCTGTGGGCCATAAGAAAGGCGTCGACCCTGCCCCTGACGGTGAAGATCCGCGCCGGGTGGAACGCCCGTCAGGTCAATGCCATCGAGATCGGACAGATAGCCCAGGAATGCGGCGTGGATGCCGTCATCATCCATCCCCGCACGGCCGACCAGGGTTTCGGGGGACGGTCGGACTGGGGGCTGATCGCGACCCTCAAGGGGCGGCTCCGGATCCCCGTGGTCGGGAGCGGCGATGTCCGCTGCCCGGAGGATGCCGCCCGGATGTTCCGGGAGACCGGCTGTGACGGAGTCATGGTGGGGAGAGGAACCCTGGGGAATCCCTGGCTCATCGGAAATATCCTGTCCCATCTGTCCGGAACCGGGATCTCCGTACCGTCCCTTGCGGAGAGGGAAGAAATCATCCGGCGTCATCTGATGCTGGCCATCGATTTTTACGGCGAGAAGGTCGGGACCCGGGACTTCCGGAAACACCTCCTCTGGTATACGAAGGATCTCAAAGGCGGCGCCCAGTTCCGCCAGGCGGCGGGGTGTATCAGCGATCGGGACTCGGCATGGAAGGCCCTGCAGGACTATTTTCGGCATATCGAGGAACCCTCCACTGCCTTTTCCGGTCCCGGGGTGTGCGGATCGAGCGTGGAAATAGAAGGGGACGATTCATGGGGGCCGACGTGACCGCACAAAAAATATCCTGTCGATCATCCGACTCCTTTCGCGGTGAAATAAGGTGAAATAAGGTCTTGACTTTCATGGGTCAGATCGGCATAATCAGTCTGAAAATTGCGCGGTGCCGGCGTCCGGGTCCGGTGGGATTATTCATGTTGAATATCAAAGGGAAATGGGTGGAATCGTGGAATTTCTGAAGTTCAATGAACTGGAAAAGAAGATCAACGGTCTAATCGGTGATTATGTGCTGCTGAAGAAAAGGAACCTGGAGCTGGAAGAACTGCTGCAGAATAAAACTACGGAGCTGGATGAAGCAAATAAAAAAATGGGGGGGTTGAGGGAAGAAAGGGATGCTGTACGCACAAAGGTGGACTCGCTTCTTGATTTGCTTCAGGAGATAAAGTCGCCCTAAAACAAACCTTGAGGTCGTCCATTGAAAAAGCGCTTTGAAGTGAGGATACTGGGGCAGGAGCTCTCAGTAATAAGCGATTCGGGGGATGAGCATGTAGCGAGTGTCATCAGGTTTGTCAGTGGCAAGGTGGAGGAGGCGGGAAAGGCCGCCGGCAGCAGAAACGCCTTGAACATTGCCATCCTGGCCGCATTAAACATTGCGGATGAGTATTTGCAGATGATGGGAGCAAAAGAAGACAAATATAACCAATTGGAGAGCAGAGCGGAACAATTGATCCACTTGATGAACAATATAAGGTAAACAGATTATCCCCTGCGATGTGCGTGATTAACATTCGTTTTTTGAGCCAACACCTGGGAACCGGGGACCTTTCCTTGTCCGCCGTGTGCATGTCCACCAGAATTCCGCAGAAGCGGACGGTGGAAAGCCTGAAGCGGCAACATTAGGTGCCCACTTTTCTACTGGTTCAAAAAGGTGGTTGACACGGCATCGGCGGGGTTTTTTTGAACCCATCCCCCACCGCTTTGAGCCCATCCCTTTCCTCTAACTTCCCGGATTGATCCATTGCTGGCAGTCGATTTGCGTTCGTAAAATATCAAGGAGGTGAAAACTTTGTTATATAACGGTATGTTAATCCTGGCCCTGCTGGTGGCGCTGGCCGTCGGCGGGGTACTGGGATTCATGGTCAAGCAGCAGATTTCCCGGAAAAAACTGGAATCCTGTGAGAACCTCTCGGCGAGGATCATCGACGAGGCGAAGAAGGAGGCCGAGAACATCAAAAAGGAGGCCATCCTTCAGGCGAAGGAGAACCTGCTCAAGGTCAAGACCGAGTTCGAGAAGGATACGCGGGACCGAAAGAGTGAACTCGACACCCTGGAACGAAGACTCCGGTCCAAGGAAGAAAATCTCGAACGGAGGACCGATCTTCTGTCTCAAAAGGAAACCGCCATCGAAAACCGGGAAAAGGCGATCCTGCACAAGGAATCCCAGCTCAACGAAAAGCACGAACGTGCCGACCGGATGCTGGAAGAACAGAAGGTCAAGCTGGAACAGATCGCCGGCATTACCTCGGAGGAGGCGAAGAACTTCCTCATTCAGTCAATGGAAGCGGCGGCGAAGCAGGATGCCGCTCTGATGATCCGGAAGATCGAGGAGGAGGCCCGGCGGACGGCCGACAATACGGCGCGGGAGGTCATTGCCTATGCGATTCAGCGCTACGCGGGTGATTATGTGGCCGAAAACACGGTCTCGGTGGTCAACCTTCCCAATGATGAGATGAAGGGGAGGATCATCGGCCGGGAGGGGAGGAACATCCGGGCGATCGAGGCGGCGACGGGGATCGACCTGATCGTCGATGATACGCCGGAGGCGGTTGTGCTTTCCAGCTTCGATCCGGTGCGACGCGAAGTGGCGCGCCTTTCCTTAGAGAGATTGATCACTGACGGCCGGATCCATCCGGGCCGGATCGAGGAGATCGTCAAGAAGGTCCGATCGGAGGTAGAAACGATCATCAAGGAAACGGGGGAGAGGACATCTTTCGACGTCGGCGTCCACGACCTTCATCCCGAACTGATCACCATGCTCGGCAGCCTTAAGTTTCGGACGAGCTATTCCCAGAACGTCCTCCAGCATTCCATCGAGGTTGCCCATCTGACGGGGATGATGGCGGCCGAACTGAAGATGAACATTAAGGAAGCGAAAAGGGCGGGGCTCCTGCACGATATTGGAAAGGCCGTCGATCACAAGGTAGAAGGAACCCATGCGGGAATTGGCGCCGATTATGCGAAGCGGTTCGGCGAGGCCCCGCGCATCGTCCAGGCGATCGCTACCCACCATGACGACGGCAGGACCAACACCCTGCTCGGCGTTCTGGTCCAGGCGGCGGACACCCTGTCGGCGGCAAGACCGGGGGCGCGGCGGGAGATGCTGGAGAGCTACGTCAAACGTCTGGAAGAACTCGAAAATATTGCGAAATCATTCAACGGTGTCGACAAGTGCTTTGCGATACAGGCCGGGAGAGAAATCCGGATTATGGTGGAGAATGAGAAGATCTCCGACAACGACACGGTGATGCTCTGCAAGGACATCATCAAGAAGATCGAGGCGGAGCTGGCATACCCCGGGCAGATCAAGGTGACCGTCATCCGGGAGACGCGCGTCTCCGATTTCGCGCGATAGGATATCTTCATGAAGATACTCTTTATTGGGGACATCGTGGGCAAACCTGGGCGAAGGGCCGTCCGCGAACTTCTCCCCGGGATCATCGAGGAACGCCGGATCGATTTTGTCATCGCCAACTGCGAAAATGCCGCGGCGGGATTCGGCGTGACTGCGGAGATCATCGAAGAGCTGTATGGGGCCCATATCGATGTCCTGACCTCCGGAAACCATATCTGGGATAAAAAAGAGGTCATGGAATTCGTGGACGATTACGAGACGCTGCTCCGGCCGGCCAATTATCCCGAAGGGGCGCCCGGTCGGGGAAGCGTGGTGATCCATGCTCCGGGCGGGATTCCTGTCGGGGTGCTCAATCTGGCAGGCCGGGTCTTCATGCATCCCCTCGACTGTCCCTTCCGGACGGCTGAGCGGGAGATTGAGAAATTGAGGAAGAGGGCCCGGGTGATCATCGTGGATATGCACGCGGAGGCGACTTCGGAGAAGATCGCCATGGGCTGGTATCTGGACGGCAAGGTCACGGCGGTTCTGGGGACCCACACCCATGTCCAGACGGCGGATGAACGGATACTCCCCGGGGGTGCCGCGTACATCACCGACGTCGGCATGACGGGTCCGTTCGATTCCGTGATCGGGATCAATAAAGACAGCATCCTGCGGCGCTTTCTCCTGCAGATTCCCAACAAGTTTGATGTCGCCAAGGGGGACGTCCGCCTCCAGGGGGTGACGGTGGAAGCCGCCTCGGACGGTCGGGCGACAGTGGTGGAAAGGTTGGATGTGTCATTGGAGGAGCTTGGGCGCTCATTCTGAATCCGGAGGCCTTTCGCGCGGGGATTTGGGGCGTTGCCGGCGTTTTGGGGACAGTGGAGGCGAGGCGTTGAAGAGCGTGTACGATGTATTCCGGGAGAGGGGCTTCATCGAACAGATTACGGATGAGCCTCAGATCCGGGAGCTTCTGGAACAAAAATCCATAACCTGTTATATCGGTTTTGACCCGACGGCGACCAGCCTGCATATCGGATCTCTGGTACCGATCATGTCGTTGGCCCATATGCAGAGGCACGGCCACCGGCCGATCGCCCTCGTCGGCGGCGGCACCGGCCTGATCGGCGATCCCTCCGGCAAGACGGAAATGCGCCAGATCCTCACCCGGGAACAGATCGATCACAACGCGGGATGCCTGAAGAAGCAGCTCTCCCGGTACATCGATTTCGGTGAAGGCTGGGCCGTCCTGCTCAACAACGCCGACTGGCTTACTCGACTCAATTATATCGAGTTTCTCAGGGATATCGGACGCCACTTCAGCGTGAACCGAATGCTCGCCGCCGAGAGCTATCGCATCCGCCTGGAAACGGGACTCAATTTCATCGAATTCAATTACATGCTCCTGCAGGCTTACGATTTCCTCTATCTGTTTCAGCAGTACGGATGTCTCCTGCAGATGGGGGGCAACGACCAGTGGGGCAACATGGTGGCCGGCATCGACCTGATCCGCAGGATCGAGGGAAAAACGACATACAGTATGACCTTTCCCCTGATCACCACGTCGCAGGGACACAAGATGGGGAAGACCGAAAAGGGGACCGTCTGGCTCGATGCCGAATTGACGTCCCCCTATGAATATTACCAGTACTGGATCAACACAGAGGATGCGGATGTGGGACGTTTCCTCGCCCTCTTTACCTTCCTGCCGATGGAGGAGATCCACGAGGTCAAGGCGCTGACCGACGCCCGCCTCAATATGGCCAAAACCGTTCTGGCCTTTGAGGCGACGAAGATCACCCACGGCCAGGGGGCGGCGGTGGCCGCCTGGAAGGCCTCAGCCGAGGCCTTTGGTGTGAGACCGGTTGAAAACCTATTCTTCCCTTCTAGCACCATACCGCGATCCGCGGAGGAACTGGGTACAGCCGCAATTCCTTCGATTGAAAAGAACCGAGAGGCGCTGGTCCAGGGCATACCTGCATTTGAGCTGTTCCAGGATGCCGGCCTCTGTTCCTCCCGTGGGGAGGCAAGACGTCTCATTGCCCAAGGGGGAGGCTATGTCAATGACCGGCAGATCGGGGCCTTCGATGAAAAGATCGGTCTTTCCGATGCGGACGAGAAAGGCGAAATCCGTCTGCGGAAGGGAAAGAAGCGGTATGTGATTCTCACCGTGAGGTGACGAAATGTCCGTCTCGCGGACCGTTAGACTGAAATGATATCATTTGATTCCGATTACATAGAAGAGGTTGAAAAAAATTGAAATTAATGCTTGACTCCCGAAGATGGGTAGGGTAGAAATTACCGTTATTCGTTGACAGAGCGGGTTGAGAAGAGAAAATTTTGAATTTCCGCTTGACATGACCATCTGAATGGTTTATTATACACGTTCTTCCCAAACGAAATGGGTTGCGAGACGGAAAGTTTTTAGAGATGGTTCTTGACAGGAAATCGAAATTGGTTTAGATCTACCGGCTCGTTTCTAGCTGGCTCTTTGGAAATTGAATAGAGGGATAATTGATTTGTGGGTCCTTTGTACATGAGTAAATTGAGGAGAGAAATCTCCTTCAGGATTAAAACTTGAGAGTTTGATCCTGGCTCAGAACAAACGCTGGCGGCGTGCCTAACACATGCAAGTCGTACGAGAAAGGGTCCTTCGGGACCTGAGTAAAGTGGCGCACGGGTGAGTAACGCGTGGATAATCTGCCCTTCAGTTGGGAACAACTCATCGAAAGGTGGGCTAATACCGAATAACACTGCAAGACTTTGGTCGAGCAGTCAAAGAGAGCCTCTGCTTGCAAGCCCTCGCTGAAGGATGAGTCCGCGTA
>PLLC01000051.1 GCA_003141195.1 Syntrophaceae bacterium | reverse complement strand
ATAAAACTTTGGACTGTCAAGTTCTATTTATCTACGCCGATAAATCCTCGATGTCAAGGCCCTTGAGAAAAATATGATCATTACCGACTGAAAGAAAGTATATCTTTCAACATTATCGGATACTTGACTTCAGGAAGGAGTCCATAGATTCCGCCCTCTCAATATTTTCGCTATATGCTTCCCTCCACCGGCCAGACACGCTGATGCTTTAGGGGGACGGAGCCTATTTCATCTCGAAATAAGTGCTCCCGCCGGAGGTCATGACCCTGAGAATCGCCACGAGGCCCGGAAAAGTCCTGGAGATGGTGGCGGTCATCTCGGAACTGTCGGCCCGCCGCCAGAGCTTTGACGGCGGGCCGCCCGATCTTATTTGTCGTGTCGCTGCCGCTGATTACTGAAGAGCCCCGGTGGCCGCATTGATCGTATAGACTGAGATGGTGCTATCAATCTCATTTGCCACATAGACGAATTTTCCTGCGGGATCGACTGCGACGGAAGAAGGATTCGTCCCTGCTGCCACGGCCGTTCCTGCGGTCAACGCCCCGGTGGTCGCATTGATGGTATAAACCGAGATGTTGTTGGAATCCCAATTTGCCGCATAGGCGAATTTCCCTGACGGGTCAACCGCGATAGAATCCGGACTCGTCCCCGCAGCCACAGCCGTTCCCGCGGTCAATGCGCCGGTGGAGCTATCGATGCTATAAATCGATATGCTGTTGGAACCCCAATTTGCCGCATAGACGAATTTTCCTGCGGGGTCGACTGCGACGGAATAGGGATACGTCCCTGCTGCCACGGCCGTTCCCGCGGTCAATGCCCCGGTGGTCGCATTGATGGTATAAACCGAGATGTTGTTGGAACCCCAATTTGCCGCATAGGCGAATTTCCCTGACGGGTCGACTGCGACGGAAGTTGGATTCGTCCCTGCAGCCACGGCCGTTCCCGCGGTCAATGCCCCGGTGGTCGCATTGATAGTATAAACCGAGATGTCGTTGGAACCCCAATTTGCCGCATAGGCGAATTTCCCTGACGGGTTAACTGCGACGGAAGCTGGCTTCGTCCCTGTGGCCTGTGGGGTGTCGTCACCGCCACCTCCGCAGGCAGTTATCACTATTACAGAAAAAAGAGCCAACGCCGATAATCTCAATGCCATCTTCATAATAATCTCCTTTTCTTGATTCTTGAGCGAGTTACCTCACAGCGAATGTTTCCCAAATTAAGAAGGGATCGTTTACTCATGCGGCGCAATATTGCTATCACGATTCTTATGAGGACTACAATATAAATCACGAATGCGGACCTAACATGCTCAGGAAGCAATCCGTAACCCTAAATCCACCACCTGACAAGCCAGATGCTCCGGTGATTGAGGATGTCCCGGATCACTGACGGGTCTTCGATGCTGCTAATGACCCGCATGGCCCCCTGACATTTCGGGCAGACCAGGGGGGATCGACCTCGTAGATTTTCGCATGACTTGCAGTGACTCCGTGGTCTGGAACTGACCGGTCTTTCGCCGTTCGCGATCTCGATCCGGCTGAAATCGCGAAAGGTCGGCAGCGAGGCGGCAAGGATAACGACAAACAAGGGATTCATGGCGGCGTCTCGGGCAAGAGCGATCAACCCGTGAGAGTCTGCCGTTGCGCAATGAGGAGGTCTTTCACGCGCATGGGAGCGGGAACACCGGGCATCACTTCCGCCGCATCGAGGGTTGCCGCCGTCGAAATGGTGATGTCACCGATTCCGACCAGCCGTTCCAGAATCGTCTGGTCCACGTCGATGGAGCGAATGTCCTTGATGAAGAATTCGCGGTGTTCCTTGGTGAACACGCCGCGTTCCAACGCCACGTGATCGGAGTAAATACGCAAAACCAGAGAGTGTCGACGATAGATCGCCACCAACAAGGGAATCACCAGCCACCCAAACACCAAATGCCAGAAAAACTTCCACCAGGAAGGCCGTATTTCCACGAGAAGCTGACCGGCTTCTAAAGGCGTGCTATCGATCGCGCCTTCTTGAAGACGTTCGGCAATGGGATAACCGCACGACGGACAGGATTGGGCCTCGCTGGAAACCTGCCGCTTACAGTCGGGACATTGGATCAAAGCCATGATTCCTCTTGACAATTCTCCCGGCTTTGCCGGTAACGGGGGACACTGTATATTGCCGCATCGATGGCTGTCAAAAGTGATTGATAAATTGATAAGAACTTGCTTTTACTTGCATTGAGGATACCGAAAGGAGTCTTGTATGTCAAGGAGATTTTATCACAACCTGTTGTGTCGGGATGGGATTTGATTCTGGCCGCTCGGGCATGGGTGCGCAAATAACCTCAAAAAGTTTGTAGGGGAGTGTTCGATTTCGGTGATTAGGCGAACTCGGCAGGTTTTTCGGGGAAATTTGGGCAGACCCCTCCGGAGCGCCCCGATTCAACTTGGTGTTATGTCGTTATGTAAGCGTCCCAGGGGTAGTCGAGATCCCGATAGAGGTGATCGTCGATCGTCATTTATTTCTGGTTGAATTTATGGTAGGAGGAAGTATGCGTCAACCGGATGAACCTGAAAAATCACGACGGCGATGCACCCGCCGCGAGACGTTCCATCACCGGTCGATCGATCAGCTCTGAAAGGGGGAGGATCTCATACCCCTGCATCTTCAAGTCGGAAACGATCTGCTCCATTTCCGTAAGCCAGTTCTCGATCCCCTCGCCGCCCTTCGGCGTGATGTCATGCAACAGAATGATATCGCCGGGGCGGACCTTCTTCAGGATGATCTCCGCCAGCCCGGCAATCCGCCGGTTGCCCCGGTCAAAGGCGCGGCAACTGAACGTCACGCAGTACATGCCGAGCGCCCTCAAGACCCCCGGCAGCCGGGGATTCGTGATGCCGACGGGGGGGCGGAAGGTCAGCGGACGGACGGCAAAGGCTGCCAGCAGATCCTGCGTACGGGCGACCTCCTCCTGGAGCTTTGCCCGGGAACGCAGCATCAGCAAGGGGTCATGGTGATAGGAGTGATTTCCGAGGGTATGACCCCGAGAGAGGATTCCCCGGATCAGCCCCGGATGTCGTTCCGCCCTTGCGCCGGCAACGAAAAACGTCGCCTGCACGCCATGCCGCCGCAGAAGGTCCAGCAGCCGGGGGGTGACATCCGGATCCGGGCCGTCATCGAAGGTCAGGGCCACGGCCCTGCGGCCCGTTTTTCGCCGACTGATCACAGGCAGGAAAAACCCCACCCCGGGAAGGAAGGGGGCGACCAGGCAAAGAAAAACGAAAACCCCTAAGGGAGCGACAACCAGCGCCGGTCGGATGAGCAGCATGAGGCTGGAAGCGAGAAAGGCCATCATCCCGGCGAAAAAAGCAGGCGACAGGACTTCCCATTCCCTGCGGCTGACCACGCTGCTCTTCATCCCAGCAGCCCCCCCACCGAAAAGCCGGGCGGCGGAAGGCATTGCGGGGCACATTCTGGCGCCACCGCCCCCGTCAGCCGCTCCACCAGACGCCGCGTCGCCCAGCGCAGGAGGATCTGCGCATAATGCACGCCCGCAAGATAGAATCCGGCCGGAAAGACAAGATGGGAGAGGCCATAAGTGGCGGGACCGTCGACGACGACGATCAGGGGTTCCCGCAGACGATAGGAGATCCTGGCCAGGAGCCCGACAGCCAGCCAGCCGATGATGTAACTGAAGCCCATGAGCCCCAGGCCGATCCATACCCGGGGCGTTGGCTTCGCCCTCATCGCCTTGAGATCCGCTTTCTCCGCGAGGGCCTCACGGACGAAACGGGTCGCGGCCAACCGGGCGACCATTCCCTTCACAATGGAATTGCCGGGCATCATCTGCTCCCTTGCGTCTTCGAGAGGATCATCTTCCCGATCGCGGATCAGTCGCTGATCTTCCATGATATCAAGATGATCGCATTCACACGCGGATGCGGCGGTACGTCGCCGTCACGATACAAATTGAATCGGATACTCATATTTGTGTTGATACACGTTTTATTTTGTATTATCAACCGAAGATGAATGAAAGACGACCATCCCGACCGGACCCCGGCGGCCATCGCATACGGGAGGCGGCTGCGCTTCGCAGTCCGTCTCTGGAATAACCCATGAACATGAACCCATCTCCCGATCCTCACGCACCGGAAAGAGGGCAGCCCTGGCAGAGGACCCTCTACATCATGTTCGCCGCCCAGCTCCTGTCGATGATCGGCTTCGCCTTCGTTCTGCCGTTCCTCCCCTTCTACATCCGGGAGTTGGGGGTCACCGACGAGCGACTCGTTCCCGTCTGGGCCGGCGTCATGGCGGCCGCCGGCAGCCTTGTCATGGCTGTTTTCTCCCCGCTCTGGGGATGGCTCGCGGACCGGCACGGACGGAAGATCATGGTGGAGCGGGCCATGTTCGGCGGCGCCGTTATCACCTTCGCGATGGGACTCGTCTCCAACGTTTGGCAACTCCTCTTCCTCCGGCTCCTTTCCGGGGCAACCACGGGGACCATTTCGGCCTCCATCGCCATGGTCTCCACGGTTGTTCCGCAGCAGCGGCTGGGATACGCGCTGGGGCTCATGCAGGTGGCGGTTTTTCTCGGCATGACCCTGGGTCCATGGATTGGGGGGATTATGGCCGATGTCATCGGCTACCGCTATACCTTCATGGCGGGCGGCGCAATTCTCCTGCTGGGCGGAGCGTTCGTCCTCTTCGGAACCCGAGAGCGGTTCAGCCGGCCTTCGAAGGAGACGCTCGCGAAAGGCGACCGGCTTCTCTCCCTCCTGGCCTACGGGGGCTTTCCCGCGATGCTCGCCCTCTTCTTTTTCTTCCACTTCACGGTCCATTTCGTCGCGCCCATCCTGCCGCTCTTCATCGAAACGATGTACGATGCGGCGCGGGGCGGCGTGGCCTCGACGACGGGCATGCTCTTTGCGATCAGCGGCGGGACGGCCGCCCTGTCCGCCGGCGGGATCGGCTACCTCAGCGACCGGATCGGCTACAAGCGGATTCTCCTGTTCCATCTCCTCCTGACGGCCGTGAGCATGCTCCTGCACGGCGCGGCGCAGGGCATCCTCCACCTGGTCCTGCTGCGGATTCTCTACGGCCTGGCGGCGGGGGGCATTCTTCCCACGATGAACGCACTGGTCGGGCGTCTGATCCCGCCGAGCAGCTACGGCAAGGCCTACGGACTGACCTCGTCCATGACTGCCCTGGGAATGGCCGCCGGTCCCTTGTTCGGAGGGATCATGGCCTCCGCCTGGGGATACCGCTGGCCGTTCGTCTTCGTCGGCGTCCTGATGATCGCCGTCACCCTTCCCGTGGTCCTCAGCATCCGCCCCCGCCCGCACTGAAAAGGGGGCTGTCTCCCCTTTTCACTTTCCGCTTGACAATAGAACGCGTGTTCTATATAAGGGGGCCATGAAAGAAAAACGCACCCCGCAATCGGTCCAGAAAATTCTCACCGCCTTCTTCCGGGAAAACCGGCGGATGCCCTCCTATGCCGAGATGATCGCCCTGCTCGAGGTCCGGTCGAAGAGCGTCGTCCATTTTTGGATCGGGAAGCTCATCGCCGCCGGCCTGCTCAACAAGGACGACAAGGGCCATCTGAGCCTGACGAAACGCCCCTTCGCCGTTCCCGTTCTCGGTTCCATCCGGGCGGGTTTCCCCTCCCCGGAGGAGGAGGCCCTCTGCGACATCCTGTCCATGGACGAATACCTGATCACGAGGCCGGAGGCGTCCTACCTGCTCCAGGTGAGCGGGGATTCCATGAGCGGGGCGGGCATCGTGGAGGGGGACCTCGTCATCGTGGAGAAGGGGCGGGAGCCCAAAGGCGGCGACATCGTGATCGCCGAGGTTGACGGGGAGTGGACGATGAAGTACTTCCGGAGGGAGGGGAAGGCGGTGGTCCTGGAGGCGGCCAATCCGAAATATCCCCGGATCCGGCCCAGGACGGGACTCAAACTCGGGGGGATCGTCACTGCGGTGATCCGGAAGTATCACCATTAATTTTTCTAAAAATTTTCAAGAATTCTTCTGATCGTGCCGATAAAAGGATAAAAAATAGGATTTACCCCCGAGGTTAAACGTCTCGCAGATAGAGAAGGGGTCTTCCTGGTGACCATCAATGAGATGAACTAACGGTAAAAATCAATCCCGGATCATACTCCCCCACAGATCCGGCGCCGTCCGGATTACCCTTCTCTTCAAAGGTTCAGGGAGGTCCCATGAAAGCGATGATTCTGAAAGGCGTCTCCGGTTTCGCGGAAAATCCGGCGCCGCTCGTTTCAGCGGAGGCGCCGGAACCTACGCCTGGTAATGGCGAGATCCTGATCCGCGTGGCCGTCTGCGGCGTCTGCCACACGGAGATCAACGAGATCGAAGGGCGGACGCCGCCGCCCACCTTTCCCGTTATCCCAGGACACCAGGTCGTCGGGCGCGTCGCCGCCCTGGGACCGGACATCGGGCGTTTCCATCCGGGAGACCGCGTGGGCGTGGGCTGGATTCACTGGGCCTGCGGCATCTGCGACGCCTGCCGCTCCGGAAACGAAAACCTCTGCTTGCAGTTTCGCGCCACGGGCCGGGATGTAAACGGCGGCTATGCGGAGTTCATGACCGTTCCAGAGGCTTTCGCCCATCCCATCCCGGTGGTCTTCACCGATGCGGAGGCGGCGCCGCTTCTCTGCGCGGGGGCAATCGGCTACCGGTCGCTCCGCCTCGCCGGACTTTCCGACGGCCGGAATCTCGGCCTCACCGGTTTCGGCGCCTCGGCCCACCTCGTCCTTCAGACGGTCCGCCGCTGCTTCCCCCATGCTAAAACCTTCGTCTTTGCCCGGAACGAGCGGGAACGCGCCTTCGCCCGCGAACTGGGCGCCGCGTGGGCGGGGGCCACGGAAGCGGAACCCCCTGAAAAACTCCATGCGATTATCGACACGACGCCCGCCTGGAAGCCCGTCGTTGAGGCCCTGAAGCACCTCGCCCCCGGCGGAAGGCTCGTGATCAACGCCATCCGGAAGGAGGAGAAGGACAAGACCGAACTGCTCCGTCTCGACTACCCCGCACACCTCTGGCTGGAGAAGGAGATCAAGAGCGTGGCAAACGTCACCCGGCGGGACATCGCCGAATTTCTGGAACTCGCCGCGAAGATTCCCCTCCGGCCCGAGGTGGAGGAGTACCCGCTTGCGGAGGCCAACCGGGCCCTCGCCGAAATGAAGGCGGGAAAGATCCGCGGCGCGAAGGTCCTCCGAATCGCCTGACCCGGCCCTGTGCTTTCGCAGAAGCGACCTTGCGCGGGCGTCATTATAACATTGACGCAAGACCCTGTTTTCCGCTATACGGAGAGCTCATTTCAATCCCCTCGCGGGGGACGGCCGGCAACGGAAGGAGATCCATCCATTGAAGCTGCATGCAATCTTCGGGGGGATGATGCCCCTCTTCGTCATGGGGCACTTCAGCCACCATATCCTGACGACGGCCACCGTGCCGCTCATCCCCTTCATCCGCAGCACCTTCAACCTAGACTACATGCAGTCGGGCCTCGTCTTCTCAGCCTTCACGCTCGCCTACGGTTTCGGTCGGCCTCCGGCGGGCTGGCTCGCCGACCGGATCGACCCCCGCAAGCTGATGACCGTCGGCATCTCCGGCGTCACGCTCGCCGGCATCCCGGTCGGCCTTTCCCAGACCTTCGTCCTGATGATCGTATTTCTGGTTCTGATGGGGATCCTCTCCGGGGGCTACCATCCCTCTGCGCCGCCCCTGATCTCCGCATCGATGAAACCGGAGAATCTGGGAACGGCGCTCGGGTTCCACAATATCGGCGGCGGCGCCCTGTTTACGATCACACTGCTCTGTTCGTTCTGGCTGTGGGAAAGACGGAACTGACCGTAAAAAAGGAATGGATCGATTTCGGATTCAAAGTCGGGAGTGCCAACATGGACAAAATCGGACTGGGAAGGACGGATTACGTGGACCTCCTCCCAAGCATCCCCCGGCAAGTCGGAATGGGCATCCAAAAGGAAAGGAGAATCCAATGATCAAACATGTGGTCCTGGCCAAATTCAAACCGGGGGTGACGGAAGCCGATGTCGCCGAACTCCGGAAGAAGCTCGCCGCCCTACCGGGGATCATTCCTGAAATCAAGGGGTATGACTTCGGGCAGGACGTCCGCGCGGAAAAGACCCTGGATTTCGCGCTGGTGTCAACCTTCGCGGATATGGCGGCGGTGAAACGCTACCTGGTGCAGCCCGATCATCTCGCCGTCGGCAGGTACATCCGGAGCCTCTGCGAAAGCCTCCAGATCATCGACTTCGAGCATGAATAACCGGCGGGTTACTTGATGCGTATCTTTCCCTTCGGCGCCGATGTGACCTCGCCGACGATCGCCGCCTCGGCGATCCCCGCCTCGCGCATGCGGGCGAGCAGGTCTGCCGCGGCCGCTTCCGGCAGGGCCATGAGGAGCCCCCCCGCGGTCTGCGGATCGAAGAGGACGTCCACGAGCCAGTCGGGGCAATCCGGTCCGATTTCGATCTGTTTCTCGCGAAATTTCCGGTTCCGGATGAGACCGCCGGGAATGATCCCTTCCTCGACAAGCGGCCGGAGCCCCGGGAAGCAGGGAACCGACGCGGCCCGGATCTGCATGCCGGTTTCACTCCCCTCGATCATCTCCAGGGCATGGCCGAGAAAGCCGAACCCGGTGACGTCCGTGCAGGCGTGAATGTCGGACCTTTCCGCCATCAATTCCGCCGCCCTCCGGTTCAGCGTCGTCATGCAGGCGACGGAGCGGGCCGCGAGCGCCGGATCGGCCACGCCTCCCTTCACAGCCGTGCTGACGATGCCCGTGCCGAGGGCTTTAGTCAGGATCAGGCGATCCCCGGGCAGCGCCCCCCGGTTGAAGAGGACCTTGTCGGGATGAATGACTCCGGTCACGGAGAGGCCGTACTTCGGCTCATCGTCCTCGACGCTGTGGCCGCCGATCAGGAGAACACCCGCCTCCCGCATCTGGTCGAGGCCGCCACGGAGGATCTCGCGGAGGATGCCGACGTCCATCTTCTGTGTGGGAAAGCAGACGATGTTCATCGCGGTGAGCGGCCGGCCGCCCATGGCATAGATGTCGCTTAAGGCGTTCGTCACGGCGATCCGGCCGAAGGTGTAAGGGTTATCCACGATGGGGGTGAAGAAATCGACGGTCTGGATGATCGCCAGGTCGTCGCGGAGACGGTAAACCCCGGCGTCTGCGGCGTGCTCCATGCCGACGATCAGGTTCGGATCGGTGATGAGCGGCAGATCCTTTAGCGCCTCCTGCAGGTCCCCCGGACCTATTTTGCAGGCTCACCCGGCCCCATGGACCGTCTCCGTCAGGCGCACCTTCGCCTCTTCGTTCATGATCGATCTACCTCCTTGTTCATGACATCCTCCCGCCATCCTGGTGCGAAATCTACCAGATCTCGGCCGAGATTGCGAGGACATAAAAAAAGAGGAATCCCCAAGAGACCCCCTCCCCAAGAGACCTTTTGCGAAACCGGTTAAAATATGGTATGTATAATATTATGGGTGACGACGGTTTCCAGAACACCTTGCAGCAACCGAATGCTCTTCCCCGGATCGCCGAGGCAGGCGGTTTTTGCGTCGGAAGGAAATCACACGGGGGCTTCTCGAAGCCTTTCCGGTGGAAGGCTGTGCGATCGAACGCCTTTTCATCCCATCTCCAGGAAACAGTTCCGCCTGACGAATTTTCACAGGTGGTTTCTCGCGCCGATCCGGCATTTTCAGATCCGAGGTAAGCCATATGCCAGAAAAAATAAAATACTACAGCACCAACCGCCATCTCGACCAAGTCCCCGGCATCATCCCCTTCCGGGAAACGGTCTCCTTCCGGGAGGCCCTCCTGATGGGACAGGCCCCCGATGAGGGGCTCTTCATGCCGGAGGCGATTCCGGTCCTCCCCGTTGAGGCCTTCCGCGCCCTCAAGGAGGCACCCTATGCCGAAGCCGCAATGCTTGTGGCGCAGGCCTTCCTCGCCGGAGAGATCGACGAACAGAAGCTCCGGCGGATCATCGACGACGCCTACAACTACGAGGTGCCGCTGGAAAATGTCTTTGCACGCAAATACATCATGCGCCTCGATCAGGGGCCGACGGCCTCGTTCAAGGACTTCGCCGCCCGGATGATGGCCCGCCTGATGAGCGCCTTGCGCGATCCGGGAAACAGGCTGAACGTCCTGGTCGCGACCTCCGGGGATACGGGAAGCGCGGTCGGCGAGGCCTTCAAGGGGGTCGAGGGGATCGACGTGACGATCCTCTACCCGCGGGGCGAGGTGAGCGGCCGGCAGAAGAAACAGCTCGATACGATCGGGCAAAACGTCCGGGCCGTCTCCGTGGACGGGAAGTTCGACGACTGCCAGGACCTCGTCAAGCAGGCCTTCTCCGACCCGGCCTTCGGCGGGTTTAACCTGACCTCGGCCAACTCGATCAACTTCGGCAGGATTCTTCCACAGATCGTCTACTATGTCTGGGCCTGGGCACAGCTCTCGCGCGACGGCGAGCCGGCCGTCTTCTCCGTCCCGTCGGGCAACTTCGGCGACGCCCTCGGCTGCGAGTATGCCCGGCGGATGGGTCTCCCCGTAGAAAAACTCGTCATGCCGACGAATGAAAACGACGAATTCCCCCGCTTCCTGGAGACCGGCGTCTATGAGAAGGTCTCACCCTCGCGCGCCTGTCTCTCGAACGCAATGAACGTGGGCCACCCCAGCAACCTGGCCCGCTTCTTCGACCTCTACGACGGGACCGTGGACCGAACCGGCGTCGTCCGCCGTCTCCCAAATCTGGACGAGATGAGAAAAAACATCTATTCCGTCAGCATCTCCGACCGGGAGACGAAAAAGACGATCAAGCGAATCTACGACCAGTACCGGGTCCTCCTCGAACCGCACGGCGCTGTGGGCTGGCGGGGGCTTGAGGTCTATCTCGAGTTTTACGGCGACAAACCGCTCTGCATCAGCCTGGAGACGGCCCATCCGGCCAAGTTCCCCGAAGAAATCCGGGAACTCTTGGGAATCAACCCCGACCTTCCGCAGGGCATGAAGGACATCGACGAACGGTCGGGCGAACCGGTCCTTCTTTCCGCCGACTACGGGGAACTCCGAAAATACCTACACGCACACCTGCATGTGACCGACTGAGGATCAGCGCCCGCGGCGGCGCTTCTTTCTTAAGCTTGATATCGGAGGAAATGGAATGCTCGGGCTGGCGGAAACAATCCATTTCGTACTTCTTCGCGCTGCACTTCCCCAAGTCCAGCAGGTCCTCGGGAACCGGCGCGCGCGCCTTGGTGGTGATCAGACCTGCACGGACGCGAAGGATGATTTTATTGGTTCATCCGGTTCATGCGTACTTTTGATCTGATAATCTGGTTGAAATGGGCCTTGTCTGAGTTATACCATTTCTAATTCATTAG
>PLLC01000011.1 GCA_003141195.1 Syntrophaceae bacterium | reverse complement strand
TTTCCTAAGATAAAGGTCTCACCTAAGGACTGGCCCGAAGGGGACAGATCCGGGTATCTTTTCAGGGAGGTTTCTGCATGAAGAAAGCTCTCATCACGGGGATCACCGGCCAGGACGGTTCCTACCTGGCGGAGTTCCTGCTCTGCAAGGGCTATGAGATCCACGGCCTCATCCGCCGGGCCAGCACCTTCAACACCGAACGGATCGACCACCTCTACCGGGATTTTCACGACCCGGAAGCGCGGGTCTATCTCCATTACGGCGACCTGGCCGTCTCCGGACAGCTCACCGATCTCCTTCACGAGATCCAGCCGGACGAGATCTACCATCTGGGCGCCCAGAGCCATGTCCGGGTGAGCTTCGACATGCCGGAGTATACAGGCGACGTGACGGGCCTCGGCACGCTCCGCCTCCTGGAGGCGATCCGCAATACAGGAGTCCAGGCTCGCTTTTACCAGGCCTCCTCCAGCGAGATGTTCGGTGCGGCGCCGCCCCCCCAGAGCGAGGCGACCCCTTTTCAGCCCCAGAGCCCCTACGCCGCTGCCAAGGTTTACGCCCACTATGTCGTCCGCAATTACCGGGACGCTTACCGGATCTTTGCCAGCAACGGGATCCTCTTCAACCACGAATCCCCCCGCCGCGGGGAGACCTTTGTCACCCGGAAGATCACCCGGGCGGCGACCCGGATCAAACTCGGTCTCCAAGAGAAGCTCTACCTCGGGAATCTCGAGGCGAAGCGTGACTGGGGCTTTGCCGGGGATTATGTCGAGGCGATGTGGCTCATGCTCCAGCAGGAGCGTCCCGACGATTACGTCATTGCCACCGGCGAGACCCATTCGGTCCGCGAGTTCGCCGAGAAGGTCTTCGCGAAGTTAGGCCTCGACTACCAGCGGCACGTGGCCATCGACCCCCGCTACTTCCGCCCGACGGAAGTTGACGTCCTCCTGGGCGATGCAACCAAGGCGCGCAAAGCCCTCGGCTGGCAGCCGAAGGTCGGCTTCGAGAAGCTCATCGACATGATGATCGCCGCGGACCTGGAAACCGCCGAAAAGGAGAAGATCCTCCTCGACGCGGGATACGCCGGCGGCAACCACCGGATGGTCTGAGCATTTTCGGATAAGGAGAAGGCGGCATGAAGGAAAAAAGGATCACGATCACCGGCGGAAAGGGTTTTCTGGGACAACATCTCGTCCGGACCTTCCGGGAGAGGGGCTATAATAAAATCCTCGTGGCCGATCTTCCCGATTACAACCTGATCCGCCCGGAGGACATCCGGCGATTTTACGACGAACAGCGCCCCGATGTCGTCGTCCATCTCGCCGCCAAGGTCGGGGGGATCGGCTTCAACCAGGAAAACCCCGGTTCCCTTTTCTATGATAACATCATGATGGGCGTTCCGCTCCTCCACGAGGGGTATCTCCGGAAGATCGACAAGTTCGTCGCCCTGGGAACGATCTGCGCCTACCCCAAGTTCACACCGGTGCCCTTCCGGGAGGACGACCTCTGGAACGGCTATCCCGAGGAGACCAACGCCCCCTATGGCCTGGCCAAGAAGATGATGCTGGTCCAGGCCCAGGCCTATCGCCGGCAGTACGGCTTTAACGCCATCTTCCTCCTGCCGGTCAACCTCTACGGTCCCGGCGACAACTTCGATCCCCGCTCCTCCCACGTCATCCCCGCCCTGATCAAGAAGTGCGTGGACGCCATGACTCAGGGAGATCCAGAAATCGTCGTCTGGGGAACCGGCAATGCGACGCGGGAATTCTTCTACGTGGAGGACGCCGCGGAGGCAATCTGCCTCGCGACGGAACGCTACGACAAGCCTGAACCGGTCAACATCGGCGCCGGTTTCGAGATCCCCATCCGGGACTTGGTCGGCCTCATCGTGGAGCTGACGGGCTTCAAGGGACGGGTCGTCTGGGATGCGTCCAAACCGGACGGGCAGCCGCGGCGGATGCTGAATACGAACCGGGCATTCCAGGAATTCGGTTTCCGGGCCGGGACCGACTTCCGGGAGGGAATCAAGAAGACCATCGACTGGTACCGGGGAACGCGGACCGCCGCCGGGACGCCTGTCTGAACACGGAGAGCGGTCCCGGGCTTTCGGCGAACCGTCCTCTCGACGCTCTTTAGAAAAAGTTTAACCATTCCGGTGCTGCTCCGCAAAAAACTCCGGAAGCAAGACGGGCAAATTCGCAGAATCGCCGGGGCGATCCGTCGTCTATTTGCGATACCGTCGCTTTCCTTTTTTGTTTGACTTCATACCCCGATTGTGTTACGAGGCGCGCGGTGGATAAGGAGACGAAAAAATCCGCGATCCAGATGGCCTATGCGAGCAGCATCGGCATCGCCATGGTCCTCGCCATCTTCGGATGTCTCTTTCTGGGAACATGGCTGGATGGGAAGCTGGGAACGGGGCCCTATTTCACCCTCCTTTTTCTGCTGATAGGCATCGTCGCCGGTTTCAGGAATCTGTATGTCCTGATCAAGACATATTTCAAGGACGAACAACCGCTCATCACGGGTGTTAAAAGTGAACCGCACCGAAAAAGACCCCCTCCAAAAAAGGCTTGAGATCACGAACTGGATCCTGCTCGCCGTACTGGTCGCGGGGAGTCTTTTCCTGCGATCTACCCGCTTCAGCCTCGGCATCCTTCTCGGGGGACTGATCAGCATCGTCAACTTTCACTGGCTCTACCGCAACCTCCTGAGCGTCTTCCAGAAACATCTGAACCGGGCCCGGGCAGCCTTGATGCTCCGGTACTACCTCCGCCTGGCCATCACGGCCATCGCGCTCTATTGGATTATTTCCCGCAACCTCGTCGATGTGATCGGCCTCGTCATCGGCCTCTCCGTCGTCGTTCTGAACATCGTGCTCACAACCCTTCTGGTGTTATCCAGGAAAGATCACGTTGAGGAGGTCAACTAATGGAACCTATCCTGTTTTTCGAAAGCCACTGGCTCAAGGAACATCATCTTGTCGTGGTTTCCTACACCTGGTTTGTCATGGCGATGCTCGCCCTCTTCTCCTTCCTGGCCACCCGCCGGATGAACATCCTCCCCGGGAGATTCCAGAACGTCATGGAGGTGATCATCGGGGGGTTCGACAGCCTCCTCACCGACACCATGGGACACGAAGGACGGAAGTTCTTCCCGCTGATTGCGACGCTGGGCCTCTACATCCTGACCTCGAACCTCCTCGGCATGATCCCCGGCTTCGAGTCGCCGACGGCGAACCTCAACACGACCGTTTCGCTGGCACTCGTGGTCTTCGTCATGACCCACATCGTCGGGGTCAAGGTCCACGGCGTCAAATACTTCAAGCAGTTCATGGGACCGGTCTGGTGGCTCACGCCGCTCATGATGCCGATCGAGATCATCAGCCACCTCTCCCGGCCGCTGTCTCTCTCCGTCCGGCTGTTCGGAAACATCATGGGGGAGGACATCGTGCTGGCGGTCGTCCTCCTGCTGGTTCCGCTTCTGGTGCCTTTGCCGGTTTTCGTACTCATGATCTTCACCTCCTGCATCCAGACGCTCGTCTTCATGCTCCTCGCGATGATGTACATCGCGGGGGCGATGGAAGAGGCCCACTGATCACGAAAGGGGGACCGCCTCCCGCCGGGGGCGGATGGATCCCGAAGCAACGGTCTCGTCCCCGGAAAAGATGTTTTTGTTCCAATGGATAACCTCTGGATATCCACCGGCAGTCCGGGCGGAACACAAAGACAGGAGGAAAAAGATGCCGCATTTTGCAGCGAATCTGACATTTCTCTTTGCGGAAATGCCCTTTATGGAGAGGTTTGCCGCGGCAAAGAGGGCCGGTTTCGACGCCGTGGAGTTCATGTTCCCTTATGATTACAATCAGGACGACATCAAGGAGCAGCTCTCGAAAACGGGCCTTCATCTCGTCCTGTGCAACCTCCCCGCCGGCAACTGGGCGGGAGGAGACCGGGGAACGGCGACCATCCCGGAGAGGAAGAAGGAATTCCGCGAGGGGGTCGCAAAAGGGATCGAAGCGGCGCGGACCCTCGGCTTTGCACGGATGAACTGCCTCGTCGGCCTGATGCATGAAGGTCTATCCGCGGGAGAGACCCGGAAAATTCTTGTGGAAAATATCCGCTATGCCGCGGGGGCGATGAACGAGGCGGGCATCCGCTTGATGGTGGAGCCGGTCAACCGCCTCGACATGCCCGGATTCGCCCTGAACTCATGCGCACAGGTCCTCAAACTGCTCGAGGAGATCGGCCATCCCAACGCCTATCTGCAGTTCGACGTCTACCACGCTCGGCGCGAGAACGAGGACGTGACGGCGATCCTCCGCGACCATTTCGACCGGATCGGTCACATCCAGATCGCCGACTGCCCGGGCCGCCACCAGCCCGGCACGGGGGAGACGGACTTCAAGTTCCTCCTCCCGGAGATCGATCGCATGGGTTTTCGGGGGTTCGTCTCCCTGGAGTATATCCCGGTCCCCGACACCCTGAGCTCTCTTCAATGGCTGCCAGCGCACGGATACCGCCTGTAGATCCGCAGGACGCAACCGGTCGATGTAAGAAGAAATTGCGCTGGCCCCGAATACCTATTTTTCGGAAACGCGAAAAGCGGTTTGCAATGCCGCACTGAACCCAACCTCAAGAAACGGAGTGATGAACGATGAAAAAAACCGGTTTTATCGGTCTGGGAATCATGGGGAAGCCCATGAGCAAGAATTTGTTGAAGGCGGGGTATCCGCTCGTGGTGTACGATATCGTCGCTGCGGCGGTCGATGAGCTGGTGCAGGCGGGGGCGGAAAGGGGCGCCTCCCCGAAGGATGTCGCAGAGAAGGCGGATGTGATCATCACGATGCTCCCCAACTCCCCGCAGGTGAAGGAGGTCGTCCTGGGGAAGGACGGCATCATCGAAACCATTCGGCCCGGCTCGATCCTGATCGATATGAGCTCCATCGCCCCGCTCGTCAGCCGCGAGGTCGCCGCACGACTCGCCGAAAAGAAGATCCGGATGCTGGACGCCCCGGTGAGCGGCGGGGAACCGAAGGCGATCGACGGGACGATCTCGATCATGGTCGGCGGCCACCAGTCCGACTTCGATGAATTCCTGCCCGTCATGAAGGCAATGGGCGCCTCCGTCGTCCTCTGTGGGGAGATCGGGGCGGGCAACGTCACGAAACTCGCCAACCAGATTGTCGTCGCCGCCAACATCGCCGCCGTCTCCGAGGCCCTGGTCCTGGCCACGAAGGCAGGCGTCAACCCGGATCTTGTCTTTCAGGCGATCCGGGGCGGCCTGGCCGGCAGCACGGTGATGAACGCCAAGGCCCCGATGATGATGGACCGGAATTTCAAACCCGGTTTTCGGATCAACCTCCACATCAAGGATCTCAACAACGTCCTGGACACAGCAAAAGAGGTCGCCGTACCGACGCCGCTCACCGACGAGGTCATGAAGATGATGCTGTCGCTCCGGGATGAGGGGATGGGGGACGCCGACCACAGCGCCCTGGTCCGGTTCTACGAAAAGATCGCCGGGATCGAGCTCCACCGGTAAAAATCGCCGGCTCAAACGTCAGATAGGTTGAAAACCTTGTGAAAGAGACTTTGGTTCGATATCCTGTCTCCGCAATTTAAACGTAGGAGAATTTTCATGACCGTACAACATGCAAAACTGAATGGCTGGGTAAAGGAAGTGGCCGACATGTGCCGGCCTGAGTCCGTTCACTGGTGCGACGGCAGCCGGGAGGAGTATGACCGCCTGATGAAACAGATGGTGGCCGGCGGCATGGCCACCCCGCTCGCCGGACGTCCGAACAGTTTCCTCTTCCGTTCCGACCCGAGCGACGTCGCCCGGCTCGAATCGCGTACCTACATCAGCACGGCCCGGAAAGAAGACGCCGGCCCGACGAACAACTGGATCGACCCCGGAGAGCTGAAAACGGCGATGAAGGGGTCCTACAAGGGCTGCATGCGGGGGCGCACCCTCTTCGTGATCCCCTTTTCCATGGGCCCCGTCGATTCGCCGATCGCCAAGATCGGCGTCGAGATCACGGACAGCCCCTATGTGGTCTGCAACATGCACATCATGACGCGGATCGACGCGCGGGTGATCGAGAAACTCGGCGCCGACGGCGAGTTCATCCCCTGCCTGCATTCGATCGGCGCGCCGCTCGCGCCGGGGCAGAAGGATACCTCCTGGCCCTGTGCCCCTCTCGATCAGAAATACATCAGCCACTTTCCGGAGGAGAACCTCATCTGGTCCTACGGGAGCGGCTACGGCGGAAACGCCCTCCTGGGGAAGAAATGCCTGGCGCTCCGCATCGCGTCGGCCATGGCGAAACGGGAGGGGTGGATGGCCGAACACATGCTCATCCTGCGCCTGACCAACCCGGAAGGAAAATGGTTCCATATCGCGGCCGCGTTCCCGTCCGCCTGCGGCAAGACCAATCTGGCCATGCTTACGCCGACCATACCCGGCTGGAAATGCGAGTGCATCGGCGACGACATCGCCTGGATCAAGATCGGTCCGGACGGAAGACCCTATGCAATCAACCCCGAATATGGCTTCTTCGGCGTCGCCCCCGGAACCTCCTACGACTCCAACCCGTCCGCGATGGACACCCTGAAGGAGAACACGATCTTCACCAACTGCGCCCTGACCGATGACGGCGACATCTGGTGGGAAGGGATGAGCCCGGCGCCGGCCCACGCCATCGACTGGAAGGGACGCGACTGGACCCCCGGCAGCAGCGAACCGGCCGCCCACGCCAACTCCCGATTCACCGCCCCGGCCCGGCAATGCCCGGTCATCTGCCCCGACTGGGAGAAACCCGAAGGCGTTCCGATCGACATCTTCGTCTTCGGCGGCCGCCGCGCAAGCGTCATGCCGCTGGTCCACGAGGCCTTTTCCTGGGACCACGGCGTCTTCATGGGCGCCACCGCCTCTTCGGAAACGACCGCGGCCAACATCGGCTCCGTGGGCAACCTCCGGCGCGACCCCTTCGCCATGCAGCCCTTCTGCGGCTACAACATGGCCGATTACTTCGGGCACTGGCTGGCGATGGGCGACCGCTTCGGCAAGCACGCTCCGCGGATTTTCTACGTGAACTGGTTCCGCAAAAGCCCGGAAGGAAGATGGCTCTGGCCCGGATTCGGCGACAACAGCCGCGTCCTGAAATGGATGTGCGAACGGGTCGAGGGAAAGGTCGGGGCCGTCGAAACCCCGATCGGCCTCATGCCCCGGGAGAAAGAACTCGACCTGACCGGCATGGACATTCCCGGTGCCGATCTCCGGGAACTCCTCCGGGTTGATCCCTCCGCCTGGAAGGCCGAGGCGGCCGACATCGAGCGGCATTTCGGTCAGTTCGGCGACCGGCTCCCCGCAAGACTCCGGAGGCAGTTGGACGACCTCCGGAGACGTCTGGGGTAAATCCGGGGAACTTCCCGACCGGCCGGCCATGCGGAAAGGATGTCCCGTCTCCCGACGGCCTGGTCGAAGACGGTTCGAGACCTTTGAAAAATACAAGGCTCGTCATTGAGATCGAAGCGAAGCACCCTTCGACAGGCTCAGGGTGACAAAAAAAGATGTCATGGTGAGCTTGTCGAACCATTGCCGCGGCGCTAAAGCGCCTCGCAATGACAGGGCCTCGCAATGACAGCGAAGACAGCAATTCAAAGGTCTCTTGGAGCCATACGGTATGGATCAAGCAGAGAGCCGCCAAGGTGTGACGACCGACGCCCGGCCTGAGAGCGCCGGGCGTCGGTAAGCTGTTCACTTCTTGGAGAGTTCTTCCAACTTTGTTCCGTTGAGCTCGACCACCAATACCCCAATCGGTTTCCCCTCGGAGAGGACGGGAACCGAAATCTGGATCTCGTAGACCTTGCCGCTGTCATCCAACTCCGGTTTGCCCTGCCAGCTCTTGCCGCTGGCGAAAGGCACATCGAACTTCGCGGACCCTTTGTGGATGTAGCTGCCGGTCTTGTCGGAGAAGGCGACCTTCTCTCCCTGGGCCGCATTCAGAAAGGCCCCTACAAGTGATTCCAGGATACTCACAACTTGACATTGATTTCCTCACGACACCGTACGAGCGCCTTCTCAAGCCTCTGCCTCGCCACTGAAGGAGAAAACAGGGAGCGATAATCAATAAGCCGTTCGGCTTTGGCGGTCGACAACTCCCAGGAATCAGACAAAAATTGCGCCCCTTTCCACTCCCGGGCAGGAATGACTTCAAGGGAAGAGGATGAATCGGCGGCTTCGATGATCATTCGAGCAATATCCCGCCACTCCATGTAAACCGTGGCCAGGTTCAATATCTGCCCGATGCTTTCTTGTTTTTGAACGGCAAGCAGCAGGGCATGGGTCAGATCATCGTGATCGAGAAAGCTTCCGCCCGCCCTGTCGGGAACCATTAACGGCTGCCCCGCTTGTGCAAGCGTGATCATGTCACGGAGGTGCCTTCCGCCGATCTTCTTCCCAAAGGACCACCAGAAGCGAAAAATCGTTACCGGCAGTCCCTTCATTTTCCCGTACGTCAACGCAAGTTTTTCCGCCGTAAGCTTGGCAATGGCGTAAAAGGGTTTCCTCGCATCTTCAACCAGACAGGGCGCCTCTTCGGTAATGGGTACGTGAACCGGTTTTCCATACACGACGGCGGTGCTTGCATAAAAGAGACGGGACACCTTTGCGGTTACGGATGCATCGAGCAATACGAGATGCCCTTTGAGGTCGCTCTCCAGGAGTTCGACCGGGTCGTCGGAAAAAGACCATGCCAGGTGGATGACGGTATCCACCCCCTGGAGCGCTCCCCGGACAAGCTGTAAGTCTTCCAGCCTCCCGGGGATCAGATCCAACTTATTATCGTGAAGAGGCCCCAACGTTTCGGCATGCTTGTCCAGAACCCTGACCCTGTGTCCTTTTTTCAGCAGGGATGCGGTCAGATCCCGACCGACCGACCCGGCTCCGCCCGTAATCAAGAAGTTCATTTCGCTCCTCTAACATCGCCTGCACCGCCGACTATCAGAACTTTCATCTTCTCTTTCCTCTTTAAGAAAGGGGAACAAAGGAATCTTATTGATCCTCTGTTCCCCCTACTTTAAAGATAAAAATCTTGTTTCAGTTTCTATCCTGCAGATTCACAGGGGATACACTGATCCTCAAGACGTTGCGGGCACTATCTTTGCCTCCACTTCCTTGGCGATTCTTTTTCTAATGATAGGCCTCAAGATGAAAAGGGCAAGGAACGCCGCACAGAGATCGAATATGGCTGCGATGTAGTAGGGCACCTGGAAAGAGCCGGCATAATGTGCGGCCACCAGCGCCGCGCCGTACCCGGCCATAATGGAAGCCAGCCCTTTGGCCGTATACAATATGCCATAGTTGCCCGAGGCGTTCTTCGGACCGAAGACGTCACCCGTTATCGCCGAGAACAGGGCGTATATTTCACCCCAGGCAAGGAAGACAAAGGGCAGCAGGAGAACAAACGCTATCGGGCTTCCCATAATCTGCGTCATCAGGAAGATGAGCACGCCTTCAAGCGCAAAGGCAAAGGCCATCGTATACTCCCGCCCAAACCTGTCTGAAATCGCGCCCCACATGATCCGGGCAAAGGCATTGGTCGCTCCCGCTATGGTCGCCGTGAAGGGAACGATGGCGATACCCATGATCTTCGTGTCGAACACATTGAGGGACTTGGCGATCTGGGACAGATTGCCGGTCGTCATCAGGCCGCCGGTACAGACCATGAGGAACATGAAGTACATAAGATAGAACTCTTTCGTCGACAGCATCTGCGTCCCGGTAAATTGCTTCCTCGTTTGCGCAACCGCCTTGGGCTGTACCCAGTCTGCAGGCAGCCAACCTACAGGAGGGTGATGTAAAATCAGGGCACATGCGATGGCTACGACACCCTGGCCGACGCCCCAGGCGGCCATTGCGCCTGCCCAGCCCATGCTGCTGATCGTGGCGGAAATGGGTATGAGCGTGAGCGCCGACCCGCCTCCAAATCCTGCGGCAGTCAGGCCAGCCGCCAACCCCCTTTTGTCGGGGAACCACTTGACGGCATTGGCCACCGTCGCGATGTAGATAATGCCCGCACCTGTCCCGGCGATCACGCCGTAATAGATGTATAGCTGAAAGACGGACGTCGCGATTGTTCCTCCCAGCACCCATCCCAGAAGGATGCACGTTGCTCCCACGAGCATGAGCTTGCGGATGCCGAATTTATCGATGAAGTATCCGGCGACCGGCACAGGCCATGTCTCAAACAAGATGAACACGGTATAAATGAGAGCAATTTGGGCGTAGGGCACAGCCGCAAATGTCTGTTTCAGTCCCGGAGTGAAAAGAGTGAAGGCATATTGAAAGTTCGATATGACGATCATCGCCACGACACCGGCGGTCAATTGTATCCACCGGTTGCCTACGATAGGCCCGTATACTACTTTTGGATCTAAGCTTTTCGCTTGTTCCATAGTATTTTCCTCCCTTTGATTTTTGTACATTCTCTAAGATGTAATCAGGCATTTGCTGTTCCCATTGAAAAGCAGATCAAAAACAGAGAAAAACCAATACCGCGGCAATTCTACACACCAAGAACCGTTTTTTCATACAGCACCCCCTCATTGTTTGGAAAACGTTTCAAACTTCCAGTCAACTGTTTTCAAGCGCTATAACTTTTACGTTTTCGAGAAAAAGTGTTTTTCTCCCTCCTCTCCCACCCTCGCCCTCACCCCCGGGGGGGCATTCCGGGTTTATTACGGCATCGACTTTTTTCACTCCCGTGCAAATCAGGCTTACTGCTTACCGGGAACGGCGGCGGCAACCGGTATCGGCCGCTGAACCGCCTTGATCTTTTCATCCACAAACGCCTGCATTTTGGCGATGTGTTCCGGCTTGAGATGGGCAAAACGGCCCTGATGCTGCATGTATTCGTTGACCGGTTTGTACTTCTTCGGCACGTTCGTGTAATTATACGTGCCGTTTTCCCACTCGTACAGCGACCACATCCCCGTCTCCACGGCCAACCTGGCCATTTCGCGCGTCATCTTTTCATCAAATTTCCAACCTTTGGGGCAGGGGCAAAGCATGTGCAGGAAGGTGGGTCCCGGCTGGCTCAGCGCCTTCCTGACCTTGTTCATCAGGTCCAGCGGATGGGCAATCGTGGTGGTGGCCACATATTTTACCGCCGGATGCCCGCCGATGACCAGTTGCGGGGCGTTTTTGGGGAAAAGGGTCTTGCCCTCGGGAATCTCCTTGCCGGGAGGGGTGAAAGTGGTATTGGCACCGTACGGCGTCATCGGCGAGGTCTGAATTCCCGTGTTTGCATAGGACTCGTTGTCGTAGCAGATGAAGAGAACCTTGTGGTTGCGGTACATCATTCCCGACATCGCCTGAAGACCGATATCCACGCTCCCTCCGTCGCCCGCCATGACGATGATATTCGGGAACGGTCCGGCATGCCTGCCCTTGCGCATCGCGACCTTGAAGGCCGCCTCAATACCGGATGCGACCGCCCCGGCGTTGGTGATCTGGGCATGGATCCAGGAGACCGCATAGGGGGTGCAGAGATAGCTGGCGTTGGCCACATACATGCAGCCGGTGGGGCCGATGAATATGGTATCCTTCCCCGCCGCCTTCGCTACCAGCCGGTAGTTCAGCGCAGGGCCGCAACCGGCGCAGGTGCGATGCCCCGGCACATACATCTCCGGCCCCGGCACGCGCTTAAATGACTTTACAGGTTCTAACTGCTGATATTTATAGTCAAATGCTTGCATGTTTCCTCCTTCATATTGTAATAGGTGCCATTGTGCTTACATCCCAAGCCACTGGACGTAATTCCGGACCTTCTTCTCCTTTACCGCCTGCGTGAGGACCTTCGCCATGTGGTCGAAATCGGCGGGCCAGATGGTCTCTCCGCCAAGACCGCCCATGAAGGATGTGACCAGAGGCCGGTCATCCAGGTCATAAAGGCTTGCGCGAAGCTCGTGAATCAGGTTGCCGCCTCTCATGGCCCCTCCATAGGAGGTGCTGGTCTCAACCACGCCGATGGCCTTGACATGACCCAGCGCCGCGGCAAGCTGATGGGTAGGCCACGGGCGAACCCAGCGCAGCCGCGCCATACCGACCTTCACTCCCTGTTTGCGGAGACGATCCACTGCCGCCCTGGCGGTGTTGGCATGGGCGCCCATAATGAAGAACGCGATTTCCGCATCCGCCAGTTTGTACTGCTCCACGAACGGGTCGTAGTTGCGCCCGAAGATGCGGCCGAAATCCGCCGTCGCCTCTTCGATGACCTTGGGAACCGCGAGAAATGTCTGCGCCCGCTGGGCATCCATCGGGGCGCCCTGGTCCGGTCGGATCTGCGGCCCGTGGGAAACCGGGTGGGTCAGGCTCAGGGGGCTGATCGGCCGATAGGGGGGCAAAAACTCCTTCACCTGGGACTGTTCCCCCAATACGACCTTGTCCGGAATATGGGAGATGAAATAACCGTCCTGGCACACCATCTGGGGAAGCATTACGCGGTGGTCTTCGCCGACGCGGTACGCAATCAGGGTATTGTCATACACCTCCTGCGGAGAGCAGGCCCATCCCAGAAGCCAGCCATTATCCCGGGTACACATTGCATCCGTGTGTTCGGAGCCGAAATCGCCGGGGGGATCGAGCGTACGATCGGCGATCGCCATCTGCGCGGGATAACGGCCGCCGGCCATGGGGCTGTAAATTTCCATCGCGTAGGTCACCCCGACTCCTGAACTGCCCGTAAAGGCGCGGGCGCCGGCGGCGCAGGCGCCCAATACCACCGATAACTGCGCATGCTCACCCTCGCCGTGGATGAATTCCGCATTCAATTCACCGTTGGCGACCATCTTGGCGAGCTCCATCATAATCGCCGTATAGGGGCGGATCGGGAAAGAACAGATCACTTCCACTTCGGCAGCCTTTGCACCCTCTGCAGATGCGCGGCAACCTGTCAGCATTTTTGCTTTCGCCATAGTATTGTTCCTCCTTTAGAAAGGTTTATCCAAACGAACCACGCCATCCGGGAAGTCGAGTTCAGGCGCCGCGGTGAGCGCCCCGGACGGACACTCCTGGATGCAGATCTGACAACCCTTGCAGAAGTTGTTGACCCACTCCATGACGTCTTCTTCTTCCTTGTACACCCAGCAGGCATCCGGGCAGGACAAATAACAGATCAGGCAGCGGGTGCATTTCTCGTCGTCCTTCACAGGGCGGACAATCCGCCAGTTTGATGTTTGAAACATATTCTGGACGCATACCGGCGCCGGTGTGACGGCGCCGAAAGGCACTACTCTATCCTTGGGAACGTCTATGGTCCCGTACCCGGGAAGTTCTTTTGCCATGGTATCCTCCTTGTTCGTCTATTGTGTTTAAGTCCAGCATTTCCGTCTTGATCCGCCCCGGTAATACGTGGTGCGGACTTAGCCCAGTTTCTTGATTTTGACCTCGTTGTATCCCCGTTCCATACCGGAGACATCGCTGACGATCTTGGCGAGATTTTCTTTCTTGATCATGCCGGTAACCTTCGCAATGGCGCCGGTCATGGGGGACGCAATGCCTTTGCCGATCCCGGAGGTATCAACACCGCCTTCCGAACCGGAAAAATCGACGGTTCGGACGCCGGTGATGGCGTCGGCATCCACCGTGGCAACCGTACCCAGCAGATTGGCATTGGGAATGAATTTGAGCATGTCCTCAATGGAACGGTTGGTATTGATGATGAGGGTTCCGCCTTTTTCCATACCTCTCAGGATATCAATGCCTTTCACGATGGTCGGCTCAATAACGACAACCACTTCCGGTTTATCATTCGTGTAGACGTACTTATGTTCGATCTCCTCATCGCTGAGCCGTACGTATTTGCGGACGGTGACGAGCACGCGGTCCGGCAGGTCTTCATAATTATCGAATGCCTGCGCAAACTTGCCTTCCATCTGGGCGGCCTGGGCAAAAATATTGATGACGTCCCGCCCCTCCTTGTCCATAATCACTCCCCGCGCCCAAACCGTAATTTCGTGTACCTTAGCCATACACACCTCCTTGATGTTCTGGGTAAATTAGGATAATCCTTGTTTCCGCGTTTCCTAAAGATCGGAAAACTCATGAGACAGGAACATCAACCACCCCCTCTCGATTTGTTAAAGATAATCCCCTCTATATCTTCTAAGTGTTGCAGCATCGACTTTCGGGCGGCGTTACCATCACCCTTTTTGATGGCAGAAAGAACCCGCTGATGGCCTTCCAGGGATCTTGTTGCCCGCTCGTAATTTTCGTCTTCCGTAAGATATTTTTGGCGCGACTGTTTTAAAAGACCGATCAGAGCGGCGATGAGGCGTTCCATGACGCGATTCGTCGTCGCTTTGACCAGAAGATTGTGGAAAGCAGAATCGGTTTCGATAATGTTTTCTCCGCGTCTAATAGACTCTTCCTGCTGCTGCAGTATCCTTCCCATCTCTTCAATTTCCTGCGGTGTGGCGTTTTCCGCAGCCAGCTCGGCAACGTGAGGTTCGATAATTTTCCGGATGTAGAAGATGTCGCGAATGTCATCCTTCTCATTAAAAAGGGCCACTGCCAAAGGGTGGATCAGAGACTCTTCGCTCGAAGCAAGAACATAGGTGCCGTCCCCCTGGCGGCTCTGGAGGAGCTTCATCGATTCGAGGGTGCGGATGGCCTCCCGAACGGTGGTACGGGATACCCGAAAGGTTTCGCTCAGGTCCCGTTCGGAGGGGAGATGATCGTTCCGCTTCAATTTCCCCTCTTCAATGAGCGTTCGGATCTGTTGTACGATGTCCTCATACGCCTTTTTTTTCTCGACCGGTTTCAGCACTGCCTTGCCTCATCGTTTTTTCTGAGTTCCTCGATCGCCATTTTAAAGTGTGCTGCGGACACGGAAAGCTTTTCGTGGTTTTTTCCCTGCTGTTCCCGGATTAAGTCCGCAATGGCCAGCATCGTCGCCCTTTTGCATATGAAGGCGATGTGTGAGCCGACCATCCCCTCCGTGATGCTTGCCAGCACTCCAAGATCCACGTCGCTGCTCAATGGCCTCCCGTGGGTGTTGATGCGGAATATTTCCCGTCGCTCCCTCTCATCCGGGGCATAAAACTTGAGAATGTAATCGAGACGGCCGGGCCGCACCAGGGCCGGGTCGAGCAAGTCTTCCCGATTGGTAGCCCCGATGACGATCACCTGAGACAGATCGCTCAGCCCGTCCAGTTCGTTGAAAAACTGGCTCGCCACGCGTTCAACCGCCCCTGATCCTGTATCTTCACCACGTTTTGGCGCCAAGGCATCGATTTCATCGAAAAAGAGAATGGTCGGAGCGGATTGCTTGGCCTTTTTGAATATCCCATGCAGTGCCTTTTCCGATTCTCCCAGCCATTTTGAAAAAAGGATGGAACTGCTGATCGGGATAAAATTGATACCGGTTTCCCCGGCAAGAGCCCTTACCATCATGGTCTTCCCGGTTCCGGAAGGGCCGGACAGCAGGATGCCGCGTGACGTGACCTTGCCCGAAGCGAAAAGTTCAGGATATTTAAGCGGCCAATCGACAATGGAGAGGAGCGTCTCCTTGATTTGGGCCAGTCCGCCGATGTCGCTGAGCTTCAAGGTGGACCTTTCGTTAAAGAATTCACGGGTTGCCGTAGGTTCAACCTCACGGAGGGCCGTCAGAAAATCTTCGCGGGAAATCCGCATGCTTTCCGGAGTCACAGGGAGACGGTCGGAATTTCCCAAAGCGCCCACCGGCAGATATCTCCGCACGGCAGCCATGCCGGCTTCTTTGCACAGTGCTTCGATATCGGCCCCCACAAAACCGTGGGTAATCTGTGCAATCTGATCCAGATCGATATCGGTTGCAAGGGGCATACGACGGCTGTGAATCTTCAGGATGGCCAGGCGTCCGTCCGAGTGAGGGGCTGAGAGGCCGATTTCCCGATCAAACCGGCCCGGTCTGCGCAACGCAGGGTCTATCATTTCCGGGACATTGGTCGCGCCGATTACGAGAACATGACCGCGGGGAACCGTTCCGTCCATAAGCGCCAGAAGCTGTGCCACCACCCTCTTTTCCACATCCCCCACAACCTCGGCGCGCTTCGGGGCAATGGCGTCAATTTCATCGATAAAGATGACGCTCGGAGCTTTGCGCGTTGCCTCTTCAAATATCTCGCGCAACCTGGCCTCGCTGTCACCGTAATATTTTTGGATAATTTCCGGCCCGTTGATTTTGATAAAGTGGAGCTTTGCCTCTCCCGCAATGGCACGGGCAATGAGGGTCTTTCCGGTTCCCGGCGGTCCGTAGAGGAGCAACCCTTTCGGCGCCTCGACGCCCAATCTGTCGAAGATTTCCCCGTAACGCAGGGGGATTTCCACCATCTCCCGAATGGATCTCAACTCCCGATCCAATCCGCCGATATCTTCATAAGAAATACGGGAGTCCGCCGCTACGGTATAGTCGGGTTTGTTGACCTTGAACTTGGTGTGCTGGTTGATGATGACCGCTCCGGAGGGCGAAGTGCCATCAACGGAAAAGAAACGGTCCTTGCCCCCGAAAAGCGGAATATTCAGTTTGTCGCCGGCAATCACCGCCAACCCCTGCAGGACCTTGCCGATGTATCCCACCTCGCTTTCGTCAGGCCACCAGTTTCCGGAATCGATCGGGGTGAGAACGATCATGGTTGCGGTTTTCCGGGGCGCCTTTTTAATCTTCACCGTGCCGCCTACCTGAACCCTGGCGTTCTCACGGGTATTTCCGTCAATTTGGATTATTTTTTTGCCAATATGTTCGGGGAAAATCCCTGAAATTCTGGCGACGGTATTTTTTTCTCCAATAATCTCAACGATATCACCAAGAGAAGCGCCTAAGGCCTTAACGTCGTCAGGGTCAAAGCGCGCCAACCCCTTGCCAACGTCTTCGATGAAAACCTCCGCCACTTTTAATTCAATTTCGGATACCCGAGACTCGTCAAACATAAAAAACCCTAAGAGATTCTTATATTATTGGACTGCTGGTTGGACCAACGGGTATCTGTACCTATTACGCCTTATTCTGTTTGTCAAGAAATATTTCGGCGTCAGGGGCAGATAAACTGTCCGGTTTAATGATTTTATTGGAGAGGAAATCGCGGGGTTGGAACGCGAAACCTATTATGTGTGACATGGGACCGGAGGGAAGCGGTGCAACCCCTGCCCGTCTTCTACATGCAAGCCGGTCCAGGCCGGGATTTTGCCCGTAAATACCGAACTGCAATGTAAAGGAGGAGGACCGCATAAATGAGACGAAGTTCCATCTCCGGGATGAGATGGGCAAAGCTTGCACCGACAAAGACCCCCGCCAGCACACCGGCGATGAGGCCGGGCAGGATGCCTGTGCGGACATTACCCATCTTCCAGTGGGTCCACACCCCGGCCGTCGAGGCCGGAATCATGGCGAGCAGGGAGATCCCCTGGGCGGTATGCTGGTCGATGCCGGCGCAGAGGACCATCATCGGTATCATGAAACTGCCGCCGCCCACCCCCATCATCCCTGAGATGAAACCGGTCAGGAGGCCGAGGAGGACCAGGACGATCCATCGGATCCAGGCCGGCAATGAGTCTTCCGCGGCGTGCGGCAGAAGGGTCTTCAGGATCAACAGCAGGGAGATGAAGAGGAGGAAACCGCCGAAATACCGCTTCAGTTTCCATTCCGGCAGGAAACAGCAGTATTTCGCGCCGAAGCGGACCGTGCAGAGGGCCATCGCCGCTAGGAGCGCAGAGGCCGGAATATCCGCCGAACCGTGGAGATAGTAGATGAACGATCCCGCCACAGCGGTGAAGACGACAACCACGAGGCTGGTGCCGTGGGCTTCCTGCTGCCGGAATTTGAGCACATCCGTCATCAGGGGCACCACGACCAACCCGCCGCCCACCCCGAGGAGACCACCCAGAACGCCGGCAACCAGACCCACCCAAAGACCGGCCATAACCCACCTCAATCTGAAGAAAATCCCCGGGAAGTCATCCTCCCCGGCATTTCCATCCGGCACCGAGCCCCACCCGCATCTCCGGAGGTTTGCGGATCTACTACAGGCGGAAATGCGGCGTCAACTGTTTTGTTTGAAATATCCCGCTTTACAATCGCCGATCCTTTTGTTAATTTACATGGCAGATCCTTTCCGGCAAACGGACAGGGTGCGGAAGGGTCCCGGCGCTGCGTGCTCCCCGGGAAAAAGAGATCCACGGTCAAACCGGTCACGGAACCATGAACAGAGATGACATCTTTAAGATTGCGCTCCTGCTTGCGCTTATCCTCGCCGGCGTTTTCCTTTTCTTCCATTACGACCTCTACAGCCTCTTCCTCAGCCGGAGGAAGCTCACCCATTTCGTAAGCTCCTTCGGTTCCCTCTCCGTAGTGATTTTCATCGGTCTCCAGATCCTTCAGGTCCTGATCGCGCCGATTCCCGGAGAGATCAGCGGTTTCATCGGCGGATATCTCTATGGACCCATCCTGGGAACGCTCTATTCCACAATCGGCCTTGCCATCGGCTCCTGGTTTGCCTTTCTGCTGGCCCGCTGGCTCGGCCTGCCGTTCGTGGAGAAGATCATCACCCCCCAGATCATCGAAAAGTACGATTACTTCATGGAGCACCGGGGCGTTCCGGTCACCTTCATCCTGTTTCTGATCCCCGGCTTCCCGAAGGACGCCCTCTCCTACATCGTCGGCCTCAGCCGCATGAGGGCGACAACCTTCCTCATCCTCTGCACCGCCGGACGGCTCTTGGGCACCATCATGCTCTCCGTGAGCGGAAGTTGCGCACGCAACGACCAGAATAGCGCCATGGTGGCCATCCTCGGAATCAGCGTTCTGGTCACGCTTCTGGCCTGGTATTACCACGAAGCGCTGCTCAACCTATTGAGAAAAAAAGGAAAGCCCTGAAAGAAAGGATAGCCGCCGCAATGTGTGGCTCTCCGTAAAATTTTCCGCCAAGCGTCCACGTCGGCCGGCTTTTCCTTCGGTTTGAGCATCGCGGAAGAAAACGTATCATGATTTCATCTCTCAAGGAGGGAGAGAACCTTGGAACCGATCTTGAATGAATTTGTGATCATTTTTCTTCTGATTTTGGTCAACGGTTTTTTCGCCGGCGCCGAGCTTGCAGTCCTTTCCGCACGCAAGAGCCGGATCGCCAGCCTCGCCTCGGCCGGCAACCGCGAGGCCAGGCTCGTCGAGCAGATCCAGAAGGACCCCCACCGTTTTCTCGCAACCGTGCAGATTGGCGTCACGGTCATCGGCTCGCTCGCCTCGGCCATAGGCGGTTCAGCGGCGGTCCAATATCTCAAGCCCCTGCTCCAAGCCGTGCCCGTCCCGTTCATCCGCCATGCGGCAGAGCCCCTTTCCCTCGCCATCGTTGTGCTGGGGATATCGTACCTCTTCCTCGTCCTTGGCGAACTGGCGCCCAAGACCATCGGTCTGCAGTACGCAGACCGGATCGCCTTGAACGTCGCCCGGCCGATCCATCTCCTGTCGGTCGTCGCGGCGGTTGTCGTCCGGTTTCTGACCTTTTCCAATCGGGCCGTTCTTTCGCTTCTGGGAATTACGCCGAAGGGGGGACAGGCCTTCGTCACTCGCGAGGAGGTACAGCATTTCCTCGCGGAGGGAAGCGAAGCAGGCGCGCTGACCGAGACCGAACACCGCTACATCGAGAACATCTTCGAATTCTCGCACACCTTTGTCCGCGAGGTCATGGTGCCCCGGGCACGGATCGTCGCGATCAACCTGGAGCTGCCGCGGGAAGAGATGCTCCGGACCGTCCGGGAAAATATGTACACCCGCTATCCGGTTATCCGGGGTGACATGGACCATGTGGTCGGTTTCGTCCACACGAAGGACATCCTGATCGGAAACCTGTGTACGGAAAAAGAGTTCGACATCGCCGGGATCGTCCGCGTCCCTCTTTTTGTCCCTGAGGGGAAGAAGGTGAGCAGCCTCCTCAAGGAGATGCAACGCAGGCGGATCCAGATGGCGCTGGTCGTGGACGAATACGGGATCCTCAGCGGCCTCGCCACGACGGAGGACCTTCTGGAGGAACTCGTGGGGGAGATCGAGGACGAGCACGACATCGGCGAGATGCGCCGGGTGCAGAAGCTCCCGGACGGGAGCCTGCTGGTAGACGCACTCCTGCCCGTCAATGAACTGGAGGAACATCTCGGCATCACGCCCGGCGAGGGACTCCCCTACGACACTCTGGCCGGTCTGATTCTCGACCGTCTGGGGAAGTTCCCGGAAAAAGGGGAAAAAATCGAATGGCGGGAGTATCTGATCTCCTGTGAAGAGGTAACGAAGACGGCCATCCTCAAGGTTCGGATCGCAAAACGAGAGGTATTGGCCGCCGGCGCAGCGCCTCCGGAAAACGGCGGAGCCATCCGTTAGGGACCTTTAACAGGCTGTTCAAAAATGTCCGGATGCAAGGCCCCCGAAATCCTGAGCCGTGAGGCGTACTGTCTGGTACGTTGAACGGCGAAGGATGAGGGAAACGCAGCAGATGGGCGTTTTTCAACAGCCTGCTAGCGTCGAAGCCTGGGGTCGAGCGCGTCCCGGATTCCCTCCCCCAGGAGGTTGTAGCCCAGTACGGTAATCAGAATGGCGAGCCCCGGGTAGAAGGAGAGCCACCAGGCGATGTCGATGTTGTCCTTCCCCGCCGTGAGGATGTTCCCCCAGCTTGGCGTGGGCGGCTGAACCCCGATGCCGAGGAAACTCAGGGCGGATTCCGTGAGGATCGCCCCCGCCACACCGAGCGTTGCCGTAACCAGGACCGACGCCATCGCATTCGGGAGGATGTGGAGGAAGATGATCCGGAGGTCCCCGGCGCCGATCGCCCGGGCCGCCTGAACGAAGTCCCTCTCCTTGAGGGAGATGAAGTCCGCCCGGACGAGCCGGGTCACCCCCATCCAGCCGGTGAGGCCGATGACGATCATGATGTTCCAGATGGAGGGCTCCAGGATCGCGATCACGGCGAGGATGAGGAAAAAAGCCGGAAAGCAGAGCATGATGTCCACGAACCGCATGATTACCGCGTCCACCCACCGGCCGTAGTAGCCGGAAAGCGCCCCGAGAATCGTCCCGATGAGGATAGCGATCCCGGTCGCGACGAAGCCCACCTTGAGGGAAATCCCCGCCCCCCAGATCATCCGGGAAAGCACGTCCCGCCCGAGCGGATCCGTCCCGAAGGGGTGTCCCCCCGAGGGCGGGGCGAGGACGTTCACGAGGTCGATGGCATTCGGGTCATGGGGGGCAAGCCAGGGTGCGAGGAGAGAGACGGCGAACAGAACGATGACAATGACGCTCCCCGCGACCGCCATTCGATTCTTACAGAATCTTTTTCGGAAATCCTTTCCCATATTAACCTCTTAAGAGACCCGGATCCGCGGATCGGCCAGTGCGTAGGAGACGTCGGCGATCAGGTTCCCGAACAGCGTGAGCACCGCGCCGATGAAGAGGATCCCCATGACCACCGGATAGTCCCGCGCCATAACCGCCATGTAGAAGAGCTGCCCCATGCCGGGAATAGCGAAGATCGTCTCGAAGATCACGCTCCCCCCGATAAGCCCGGGAACCGACAGGCCGAGGATGGTGATCACCGGAAGGAGGGCGTTCCGCAGGGCGTGCCGGTAGATGACGACCCTCTCGGAAAGACCCTTGGCCCGGGCCGTCAGGATGTAATCCTGGCGGATCACCTCCAACATGTTCGCCCGCATGTAACGCGAGAGCCCGGCCAGCCCTCCGAAGGCAGCGAGGAGCACCGGCAGAATGAGGTGGCGGATCAGGTCCCAGAGGGCCATCCCCGGCGGCAGATACTCGGAATTCAGGGAGCGGATCCCGGAGATGGGGAGCCACCCCAAGTGGACGCCGAAGAGGATCATGAGCAGGAGGGCGAACCAGAAGGTCGGGACGGCGAAACCGATAAAGACGACAACGCCCGCGACCCGGTCGAAGAGGGAATCCTGGCGGACGGCGGAGAGCACCCCGAGGGGGATGGCCACAACCAGGATCAGGAGCAGGGAGAGCACGTTCAGCAGGATCGTGATCGGCAGCCGTTCGAGAATCTTGTCGGCAACCGGCCGGCGGTCCGTCGAAAAGGAAACCCCGAGGTCGAGGACGGCCAGTTTACCAACCCATCGGATATATTGCTCGGGGAGGGGTTTATCCAGGTCGTACATGGCCCGGAGGCGCTCCTTCATCTCCACGGAGGCGCGCGGGTTCATCTGGGTCTGGAGGTCGGTCGGGGAACCGGGCGCAAGGTGCATCACGGTAAAACAGATGACCGTGATCCCGAAGAGAAGGGGGATCATGAAGAGCAGTCTTTTGGCAATATAGCGAAGCATCGTTTCCGATTTACCCCCCATCTTCGCCCACTCAACGGGCAAAGAAACATTGTGACCTTTGGAAATCGCAATCCCTCCGCGCGCTGGACATTTTTCGACCCTGCGCCTCCTTGCTTCGCTGCGGGGGCAGGGAGCCCCGAAAAATCTCCAATGCGCGCTTCCGGGATCCGATTTCCAAATTGCGCAATAGTCTCACACTATGAACGCTCCAACAGTTCCATAGCCCGGAGGTTTTCCAGCATCCGCCGGAGACTCTTTTCCGAATGGGATTCGACGGTAAGGATCGGTTTGAAATTTCGCTCCCGGACCATCGAGAACAGTTCGCGGAAAGGGAAATTCCCCTCCCCCACCGGCAGGTGCTCATCCGCTGTGCCGTGGTTGTCATGGATGTGGATCTCGCCCAAGAGATCGCCCAGTGTCTCGATCCAAAGGCCCAGCGGCGCGCCGCCGAAGGCGTTGGCGTGCCCGGTATCGAAGCAGAAGCGGACCTGCGGCGAGGCAAGCGCGCTTAGGAGGAGTTTCAACGGCTGGGGGGTCCGTTCGTAGACGTTCTCCAGGGCGATGATCGTCTCCGTCCCCCGGATGCAATCGAGGAGGGTCCGCCAGGTGGAAAGGCTGTTTTCGAGCCACCGCGCCTCGGTGGAGATATAGTATTTTTCGTCGAAGGAGGGGTGGCAGACCACGGAACGGGGCCGGAACCAGGGGATCAGGTCGAAGACCTGGCGGAGGCGGTCGAGGGAGATCTGCCGGATCCGGGGATCGAGCGCCCCCGGTCTGAGGTCCATAAAGGGGGCGTGAAAGGTCACCGAAAGGTCTGAATCGGCAAGATGTTCCGCCGTTTCCCGAAAATCGGCCTCCTGAAAGCGGTCGAGGTCACTATGATTGAAACCGATCTCCGGGTTGATCCCTTCCCGGAGCACCCAGGGCAACAACTTTTCCCGGAGGAGGTAGAAGGGCACATGAACCTGGATTTTTTGCAGAATCTCCCGCACGAGGATCGCACCTCCGTTCGCTTGAGCATCCCGTTTACCACAAGCGGTTCCCATTCACAACCGCCAATCTTCCGTTCGGACCGGCTGTTGAAAAACGCCCATCTGCGGCGTTTCCCTTATCCTTCGCCGCTCAACGTACATCAAAGTACGCCTCGCGGCTCAGGATTTCGGGAGCCTTGCATCCGGGCATTTTGAACAGCCTCCCAAAGAGATTAATTCAACAGGCTGTCGGACCGGAGGATTGGACCGGATGGTCATTGACACAAACCCCTTGTTCTGCTACTAAAAAACATTCATCCCGCAAATATCCGGAAGACGCGGGAAAACGGCCGCCGTAACCGGCCTGCCGGCAAAAAGAGAAAAGGAGGGAGATTGGCCAAAAAAAAGGAAAACGATTCGCGGGAGAGGGCGCTTCTGTGCGTCAACGCCTCTCTGGAAAAAAAGGCGAAGGACCTCATCATCCTCAACGTAAGCGAGATCTCCGCCTTTGCAGACTACTTCATCCTCTGCAGCGGGACGTCCGACCGTCAGGTCCGGGCCGTCGCCGCCGCGATCCAGGAGAACTTGAAAAAGGCGGGAATCCTGCCCCTGGGCGTCGAGGGGGAAGCCGCGGGGAGGTGGATCCTTCTGGATTACGACGATGTGATCCTCCACGTCTTTCTCGAATCCGTCCGGACCTTCTATGATCTGGAACGGCTCTGGTCCGGGGCGCAGCGGATGGCCGTACCCGACGAAACGGCTTCCATGAAGGCGCTGGCAGAGGGGATGTAACCTTGAAAGAGATCCTGACCGGGATCGCCGACCTCATTTTTCCGCCCCGCTGCGTCACCTGCGATGATCTCCTGGAGCGGCACGATTCCCTTCCCTTCTGCCCATCCTGCCTGGACGGGATCCGTTTCATCCGCTCCCCCCTCTGTCCCCGCTGCGGGGTCCATTTTCCCGTCACGGAAGGGGAAGATCACCTCTGCGGCGACTGTCTCACGGCGGAAAGACCCTACGCGGTCGCCCGATCGGTCGGACGGTACGAGGAAACGCTCCTGACGGCCATCCACCGCTTCAAGTACCGGGGGAGGACCGGAATCGGCGAGATCCTGGGCGGGATTATGGCCGATTTCGCCGGCGGGATCTGGGATATGAAGGTCTTTGAGCGGATCGTGCCGGTCCCGCTGCACCGAAGGCGGCTGCGGGAAAGGGGGTTCAACCAGTCCATGATCCTGGCGCGGGAGCTCTCGAAACGGTTCGACATTCCACTCGATTTCACGTCGCTCCGGCGGGAGGTCTTCACGCCGCCGCAGGTCGGTCTGGGCCGGGAAGCTCGGTCTGCAAACGTTCATGGCGCCTTTGCCGTAAGGCATCCGGAGCGGATTGCCGGCCGGAGGATCCTCCTCGTGGACGACGTTTACACCACGGGGAGCACGCTTGCGGAATGCGCCCGGGTCCTCATCCGGGCGCAGGCGGAGGCGGTCGCCGTCCTGACGCTGGCCCGGGCGGTTCACGATCACGATCGGCTACCCGAGCCGGAGCCGACTTTCCCCGAGTAACGCGCCGCCGCGGATTTTTTCAACGGAAGGAACCAGACGGATGAAGAAGATTCTAAGCTGGGAAGCATTGAAGAACGAGGTGGAACGCCGCCGGGGCGAAGGGCAGAAGATCGCCTTCACGAACGGCTGTTTCGACATTCTCCATGTGGGACACGTCCGGTATCTCCGGGAGGCGCGGAAGACGGGGGATCTCCTCATCCTTGCCCTAAACAGCGACGCATCCGTCCGGGCAATCAAAGGGGATAAAAGGCCGCTGGTCCCCCAGGGGGAGCGGGCCGAGGTCGCCGCCTCCCTGGAGGCGGTCGATTACGTGACCCTCTTTGACGAAACGACGCCGCTCAAACTGATCGAATACCTGCGGCCGGATTGCCTCGTCAAGGGCGGGGACTGGAAGGAGGAGGCCGTCGTGGGAAGCGACGCCGTCCGATCGTGGGGGGGCAAGGTCGTCCTTATCCCCGTGGTCGAAGGGGCCTCCACGACGAACATCGTGGAGAAGGTTCTCCACGTCTATGGGAAGGGGTGAAACATCCGTCATTTTTTTCTTTACAAACCTACCACGATCATGTAAGAGCATGTTCCCGAATCAGTCATGAGGAGATGGGGAGTGACGTGCTGAAAACAACCATGAAACCCGAGAAGCTGGAATTCTTCCGATATATGCTGACCCAGAAGATCAACGATCTTCTGGGAGAGGCGGGAAAAACCGTGTCGGAGATGACAAGCGGCGCGAAGGAGAACTACCCCGACCCCAATGACCGCGCCTCGCTCGAATCAGACCGGAATTTCGAGCTCCGGATCCGCGATCGCGAGAGAAAGCTGATCCTCAAGATGCAGGAGGCCCTCCAACGGATGGATGACGGCGTTTTCGGAATATGCGATGTTTGCGGCGGCCCGATCTCCGAAAAGAGGCTGATGGCGAGGCCGGTGACCACCCTCTGCATTAACTGCAAGATGAAGCAGGAAAAGATGGAAAAGCTCAAGGGGGAATAACTCCCGTCCTCCTGCGATCCCGGGCGGCGACAAAAGCCGCCTTCCAATCCCCCTCATTCCCCCGTGTCCCGGAGGAACGAAGAGGGATTTTTTTTGATGCCTGCGCAACTTTTTTTCACCGGCATCTTTTCTCAGGACCAGCCGGATGTTTGTCAGGGTTGCCATTCCGATCCCCTCCGCGAAGGCCTTCACCTATGCCGTCCCCGAGACCCTCGTCTCGGCCGTGGCCTTGGGAAAGCGGGTTATTGTCCCTTTCGGAAGGAAACGCCTGACCGGCTGGATCATCGAAATTCCATCCGAAGCAACGCCCGATCAGACGATCAAGGAAATCATCGACCTGCCCGATCCCGAACCCTTCTTCGACCGGCAGGACCTTGCCTGTTACGAATGGATTTCCCGCTATTATATTCACCCCCTGGGAAAGGTCCTGGGGGAGATCCTTCCCGGCGGGATCGACGTGAAGAGCGACCGGTGGCTCCGGCTGGCCGACGGCCCGGCCATCGGGGAACCATCCCTCTCCGCCGGACAAAAGGAGATCCTGGAACGGCTGGCATCCTTTCCCAAAGGTCTCTCCCTTGGCCGTCTGCGCCGGATGATGGGGAAAAATAACCTGTACGGCGATCTGCATCTCCTCGAAACATCGGGACTCGTGATCTCCGAGGAGCGCCTGAACCGTCCGGCCGTCCGGCCGAAATGGGAAAAATGGATCGGCCTCCGGGCAGACATCCCCGCCGGAATAAAACTCACCGCGAAGCAGGCGGCCCTCGTCGCCCTCCTCCAGGAACGGGGCGACGCGTCGGTCTCCGGGCTCCCCGACCGCCTCCGGGAGGCCGAATTTCTCCGAACTCTGGAGCAAAAAGGCGTCGTCCGCCTCCGTGAAAAAGAGCTCTTCCGGGGACCGGCTCCAACCCCGGAGATCGGACGGAATGGAAACAGCATCACCCCGAACGAGGCGCAGGAAAAAGCCCTTGCTGAAATCCGGACCTGTCTTGTCTCGGGGCGTTTCTCCCCCTGCCTCCTCCATGGCGTGACGGGAAGCGGCAAGACCGAGGTTTATCTCCGGGCCGTCGATGAGGTCCTTCGGAACGGCGGCGGCGCGATCTATCTCGTCCCGGAGATCGCCCTCACGACGCATCTCCTCTCCCGCATCCGCGAACGGTTTCCGGAGAGAGAGATCGCCGTCCTCCACAGCGGCATCTCCCGGAGCGTGCGGTATGACCAGTGGAAACGGCTCCGGCGCGGCGACATCCGCCTGGTCGTCGGCGCCCGGTCGGCCCTTTTTGCGCCGGTCCGGAACCTCCGGTTGATCATCGTGGATGAGGAGCACGACCCCTCCTATAAGCAGGACGACCGCCTGCGGTACAACGCCCGGGACCTGGCCCTGGTCCGCGGAAAATTGGCGGGGGCCACGGTAATCCTCGGTTCCGCAACGCCGGGAATCCAGGCCTTTTTTCAGGCGGAAGGCGGCCGGTACCGCCACCTCACACTCCCTTCCCGCGTGGACGACCGCCCCCTCCCCCGCGTCGAGGTGGTCGATATGAGGACGGAACGGGACGAACAGGGCCGGACGCCCCTCCTCTCCCATGCGCTCATCGAAGCGCTCCGGGAGACCCTGGCGCAGCGGAAGCAGACGCTCCTGTTCCTCAACCGGCGCGGGTTCCACACCTTCCTCTTCTGTCCGGACTGCGGCCACGTCTTCGCCTGCCCGTCCTGCGACCTGGCGCTCACGCACCACGCCGCCCTGGGGGTTCTGAAATGCCATCACTGCGACTTCACGGCCAAACCTCCCGGAATCTGCCCCGCTTGCCGGGGCAATCATGTCCGCAGCCAGGGGGCGGGGACGGAACGGGTGGAGGAAGAGGCGAAAAAACTCTTTCCGGAGGCCCGGATCGCCCGGATGGACAGCGACACGACCTCGCGGAAGGGAGACGCGGAGAAGATCCTCCAGGGGCTCAACCGAGGGGAGATCGACATCCTCGTCGGCACCCAGATGATCACCAAGGGGCATGATTTTCCGAAGATCACGCTGGTCGGCGTCCTCGCCGCCGACGCCTCCCTGAACATCCCGGACTTCCGGGCGGCCGAAAGGACCTTCCAGATCCTGACACAGGTGTCGGGCCGGGGCGGGCGGGGAGATCAGCCGGGACGCGTCGTCGTCCAGACCTTCAATCCCGGCCATTACGCCATTCGCCGGGCGCAGGAACACGACTATGCCGGCTTTTACGCGGATGAGATTCCCCTCCGCCGGGAGCTTGGCTATCCGCCCTTCTCCCGTCTCATCGGTCTCCACTTCTCCTACCCGAAAAAGGCGGAAGGGAAAAAGGCCGTCGCGGAGATCGGGAAACGGGCGCGGGAGTTGGCCGCGAATATCGCCGGCGGAAAGGCGGACGTCATCGGCCCCGCCGAATCCCCCCTCGTCCGTCTCCGGGGACGTTACCGCTGGCAGATGCTTCTCCGGGGAGCGGAGAGCGGGCCCCTCCATCTCCTGGCGGAAAAACTTCTGGAGGGCGCCGGACGCGGGCTGGAGATCCAGGTGGATGTGGATCCGGTCCATTTCATGTAGGAGGTCTAAAAATGACCAAACCACGCATCCTTTTCATGGGAACACCCGCTTTTGCCGTGCCGGCACTTCAAGGTCTTGTGCGGGGCGGCTGGCCCGTCATCGGCGTCGTCACACAGCCCAACCGGCCGCAGGGACGGGGCAGGGCTACGGCGTCGCCTCCCGTCAAGGCCATCGCCGAGGGCCTGGGCCTCCCGGTCCTCCAGCCGGAAAAAGTCAGAAACCAGGATTTTCTCGACACCGTCCGGACGCTCGCGCCCGATCTCGTCGTCGTCGCGGCCTTCGGCCAGATCCTCCCCGGGGAGATCATTTACGGTCCGCGGGAGGGCTGCATCAATATCCACCCCTCGCTCCTCCCGAAGTACCGGGGGGCGGCGCCGATCCACCGGGCCCTCATCCGCGGCGAGGAGACCACCGGCGTCACGATCATGCGGATGGACGAGGGGGTGGATTCCGGCGATATCCTCCTCCAGCAGGAGACGCTGATTGGACCGGAGGAAACATTCGGGGAGCTCTACGACCGCCTGGCAAACATGGGTGCGGATCTTCTCCTGATCGCCCTCGCCATGTTGCGTTCTGGAACGCTCCTGCCGCGTCCCCAGGATCACCGCCTCGCAACCCTCGCCCCCCGCATCGGCCGGGAGGAGGGTCGGATCCGCTGGGAAAAGGATTGCCGGGAGATCGTCTCGCTCATCCGGGGGCTCTCCCCCGTCCCCTGCGCCTGCACATTCCACGACGGAAAACAAGTCAAGATCTTCGCCGCGGCGGCAGAGCCGGCGACCGTCGCAGAGGCGCCGGGAACCGTCGCCGGGGAGACGGCCGGCGTCCTCCGTGTCGCCGCGGGGAGGGGTTATGTTCTTTTGAAAGAGGTGCAATTGGAGGGAAAGAAACGGATGGCGATCCGCGACTTTCTCCGGGGATGCCATGTCGTCCGGGGGCAGATTCTGGGTTAGTCCGGCCGAATCATCGCCGCCCGGACGCAGGTGGACGTCGCGCTGGAAAAGTTGGAGCGCACCATCTTTCAGGTCCGGTGCTCCCCGATCCGGATCCGGCGGGCCTCGGCGGGCTTTTATGAGGCCGGTCGCCATCGTCGAGGGGCAGGCGGAGGGATGAAGGGGCACAGGGAAAGAAACCGGATATGACGGACGAACGGAAAAAACCGAAGACGGCGCGGGGCACCGCCATAGAGATCCTGAACCGGATCGATCAGAAGGGGGACTATGCGGAACCCCTCCTCGACGCCGCCCTCTCCGGAACGGGCATCCAAAACCCCCAGGACCGGAGGCTCATCACCGAGCTCGTCTACGGCACACTCCGGATGCGGGGCCGCCTGGACTGGATCATCGGCCGATTTTACCGGGGGGATGACGCCGCCCTGGAGACGCCGGTCCGGAACATCCTCCGGACGGGGCTCTACCAGCTCCTCTTCACCGACCGGATCCCCGCCTTCGCCGTGGTGAACGAGGCCGTCGGCATCGCAAAGCAGATCTGCCCGGCCGCTGCAGGACTGGTGAACGCCATCCTCCGGAATGCCCTCCGGGAAAAGGATGTCATCGCCTGGCCGGACATGGCGAAGGACCCCGGCAGGGCAATCGCCGTCCTCCATTCCCACCCCCGCTGGCTCGTCGAGCGCTGGCTGGACCGGTACGGCATCGACGAAACCATCGCCATCTGCCGAGCGAACAACACCATCCCACCGCTGGCCATCCGCGTGAACGCCCTGAAAACATCGCGAGAGAAGGCGATCGCGGCGATCGCAGAAGATGGAATCACCGCCGAAACGGCCCGCTTCTCCCCCGACGGCATCATCCTCCCCACCCCCGCCGCCGGCCTCCGGGAGACGGCCGCCTTCCGGAACGGCCTGATCCGGGTTCAGGACGAGGCGTCCCAACTGGTCTCCCGCCTCATCGCCCCGCGGCCCGGCGAACGGATCCTCGACCTGTGCGCCGGCGCGGGGGGAAAGACGCTTCACTTGGCCGCCCTCATGAAAAACCGGGGGGAAATTACCGCCGTCGATCTCCATCCGGACAAACTCCGTCTCCTCGCGGCGGAGGCCGGACGCCTCGGCGTGACCATCGTGGAAACCCATCCGGGGGACGCAGCCCGGACGCCGGAGGCCTTTCGCGGCGCCTTCGACCGGGTCCTCCTCGACGCCCCCTGCTCCGGCCTCGGCACGCTCCGGCGGAACCCGGAGATCCGCTGGCGGATCGCCCCGATGGACCTCAAAAAATGTTTGCAGATCCAGAAACGCCTCCTCCGTGGTGCGGCGGACTGCGTGAAGCCGGGCGGCCTCCTGGTCTACTGCGTCTGTACCGTGACACCCGAAGAGAACGAGGATGTCGCCGCCGATCTCCTCGCCGCCCGACCGGGGTTTAAACGCATCCCACCGGGAGGGATCCCCCCGGAACTCATCGACGCCGACGGCTTCTTCCGGACCTTCCCCCACCGCCACGGCACGGACGGCTTCTTCGGGGCGGTCTTCACCCGCACCTCCGAAAAACCTGTTTAAAAGTCTCCAGGGCATCAATTATTTATTGTAGTCAATAAGGGAGGCCGATGCTTTTTTGTAGCAGATTACAACCCGTACTGCTTGACCAAAAAGACATGTGCTGGTTATTGAAGCCACCTACAACTGTTGAGTGGCAGGCATTTGTCAAAATTGATGATTACCACTTGTAATTCTCACCGAATGATCCATAATCCCAGATTGACTTTAGATTGTTAATCTATTAGTATTTATAACAGTTAAACACGACCATTAAATGCGCGATGCCCGTATTTCCTGTAAACGTCTATCATGCGTTGTTATATTTAGTGTCCCTTTCGGGGATGGTTGAAACCCCTCGCCTTCAGGCGAAGAAAGTTTTGCGAAATCCCGAAGGGATGAGCGATCTTAAACATTTCATAAAGAGGCCGCATAGTAGTCGAATTCATTCGACGCGGCCGCTGAACCCTTCGGCTTATAGCCGATGGTTATTCAGTTGCACGGAGAGATCTTCTATACATTGAGAGAAGCACAGGTACTGATTGAAAAATGGCGATTGGAATACAACACGTTCAGGCCACACAGCCCCTTGAATTACCGCCCTCCGACACCAGAGGCGTATCTGCATTGAGAAATAAAAATTGGCAGAATTCTAACTTTAAATGTGGTACATGTTCTGGGGGCAGGTCAGCGATGCAGAATAACCCCGCAGAATATCCCTTGACAAACAAAATTGGACCTGCTACACGATAAAATCATCGACCCGTCGGAAGCAATGTCTTATCCAATATTATTAATGAATTCAAAGAAATAAGGAGGAGATCATGCAACGAGGTGGATGGCGGATGCTGGTAATTCTGGCAGCGGTGCTGGTTGCCGTGACGATCCCTGACTCTAGCTTCGCGCAGCAGAAGAAGCTGGTCTTCTGGACCCACTGGGAACAGAACCCCGACTTCAACAAATGGTACGAAACCAAGGGGAAGGAATTCGCCAAAAAGACCGGGTACGAGGTTGAACTGGTCACCATCCCTTACCAGGGATACGAGGCCAAGTACCTGGCGGCCTTTATGGCCAAGAGTGGCGCGCCTGACATGTTCATGGGGATGGCGAACCAGTGGTGCGGGCAGTACGATTTCTGCGACAAGATGCCCGCCGATCTGGAGAAGGTCTATGACGAGAATCTGCCGAAGTACATGATCCCCATCGGCAAGTGGAAGGGCGTGCGCTACGGGATACCCATCGAGCACGGCAACTTCCAGCAGATGTACATCAACGTGGACATGTTCAAGAAGGCCGGCCTGAATCCGGACAAGCCGCCCAAGACCATGAACGAGTGGCTGGCGGCCATGAAGAAGCTGACGATTGCCGACCCCAAGGGGGGTGAGCCGACGCAGGTGGGCTTTGCCATCCGCAGTAAGGGCCATCCGGTGGGGATCACGGACAAGTTCCTCCCCTTTGCCCATGCCTGGGACGCCCGGCTGCTGAGCCCGGATTTGGACAAGGCCACTGGCTATGCCAACAGCCCACAGATGGTGGCCGCTCTTACCTTCTTTGGCAATCTGGTCCTGAAGGACAAGGTGGCGAGCTTGGCGTTCGGGAATCCCGAAGATGCCTTTGGCCAGAAACGGGCCGCCGTCATCTTCCGCGAGTCCTGGTTCTTCGGCTGGCTGAAGAAGAACGCGCCTGATGTGAACTTCAAGGTGTACGCATTGCCCTGTGAAAAGACCTGCCCCGGTGCGGGGGCTCTGTTCCCCTGGACGGACCTGGTTTACAAGAACAGCCCGAACAAGCAAATGGCGTGGGAGTTTTACAAGTTCATCAGCAATGCCAAGGACGACATGGAGCATCATCAGAGCCAGGGGATACTCCCCGTCTGGACGGTAAACCTCGATACCGCCTACGTGAAGTCTCGGCCCGACTACCAGTCCACGAAGGATATGCTCGCCCAGCCGGTGCCGCCGACCTACTTCCACCCGAAATCAAATGAGTTGGCCACGGCCTTCGGCGAGGCAGTCGTAGGCGTCCTGTTCGGAAAAGGACAGCCGAAGCCCTTGCTGGACGATGCTGCCGCCAGGATGGATCGCATCCTCAAGGACTAGGGAAGTAACCTGGCAGTTCGGCAACTTGGCAACCGGGCTCACCGGTTGCCAAGTTGCCTGTTCAACCAATTGCCCAATCGCCCACTTGCCCGATCAGGGGTTCTCTGCTGCTATGCGCCAATGGTTTCGCATCGCGTTCCCCAAGGACTACTCGGATCGCCAGAACCGTGCGGGCTTCCTGTTCGTTCTCCCCGCGCTGCTGTTCTTCGGCTCCGTCTTCATCCTGCCGCTCGCCCAGTCCATCATGTACTCGTTCTACAAGATCGCCCCAGGCGGAGCGAGCCAGTTCGTGGGCCTGCGCCTCTATGAAAAGGTCCTCACCGACTCCACCTTCTGGACCGCTGTCCAGAACACCATCCAACTCGTGCTCTTCTCCGTGCCCACCACGGTGATCTGTGCGCTCGCCGTGGCACTCGGTCTCAACCGGATCACCAATCTCAAGTGGCGGAACGTCTGGGCCGCCATGTACTTCTTGCCCTTCGCCACCTCGCTGGTCGCGGCTGCCCTCATCTGGCAATGGATCTACGAACCGGTCTACGGCTTCCTGAACTACGCCCTGTCGTTCGTCGGCATTCCGCCCCAGAAGTGGTTGCAGAGTCTGTTCCAGGTGCGCCCGGCCATCGCCGCCGTGAGCGTCTGGGTCCGGATCGGCTTCGACACCATGATCTTCCTGGCCGCGCTCCAATCGATCCCGGAGCAGTATTACGAGGCGGCCAGAATCGACGGGGCCAATGCCGTCCAGCAACTCCGGCACATCACCTTGCCGCTGCTCAACCCGCAGATCCTGATGGTCTGCATTCTCGAACTCATTTTCAACTTCAAGATCTTCGATCAGGTGTACGCCACAACCCAGGGCGGACCGGCAAGCGCAAGTCAGACCGTCATCATGCTGCTGTATGACACGGCCTTCAAATTCTTCCGATTCGGCGACGCCTCCGTCATGGCGGTGTTCGTCTTTATCACGCTCCTGGTGGTAACCTTACTGCAATGGCGAATCTTCCGAAAACCCGTCGAGTACTGAAAAACTGCTGAGGGCGGAAGTGCAGGGACTTAGAAGTGGAGCTGCGGCGCTAGGGTAACAAAGCAGGGAAGGGTCTTTTGTGATGATATTGATTCCGGTTTGGGGAAAGACATGAATTCCATTGCTCCATCTGATGACGTTTCTCCCCACGCGGGCCTCAGCGTCCGGCAAGTTTACTTCCGCTGGCTCATCACCCTCGCAGTAGCCTGTGGCGCCATCACGATCTTTTTCCCCTTCTTCTGGATGGCGATCACCTCGCTGAAAACCGCCCCCGAAATCCAGCGCGTGCCGCTTCAGATCACCCCCGACCACTGGTTCAACCTGACCAACTACTTCGAAGTCTTCAAGCGCGAACCCTTCCTGCGCTACCTGCTGAACAGCACCATCGTCGCCTCGATCGCCGCCGTGAGCAGTCTGGTGGTCTCGTCGTTGGCGGGCTTTGGATTTGCAAAGTATCACTTCCCCGGACGGGATGCCTTCTTCCTCGCTGTCGTCGGCATCATGATGGTCCCCTTCCAGTCGGTCGTGGTGCCGCTATACAACTGGATGAACCATCTCGGGCTGCTCGATACCTACATGGGCATCGTGGCCCCAGACTTGGTCAGCGTCTTCGGCGTCTTCCTGATGCGGCAGGCCATCGAGATGATTCCCAACGACTACATCGACCAGGCCCGCATCGACGGCTGCAGTGAACTCCGCATCTTCTTCTCGGTGATTCTGCCGTCGGTGAAGCCGGCCATGGCCACCCTGCTGATCATCAAGTTCATGTGGAACTGGAACGAGTTCTTCTGGCCGATGGTGGTGATTAACAGCCCCACGATGAAGGTGGTCACCATGGGCTTGATGAGTTTCACCAACATGTACTTCATCGAGTATAACCTGCTCACCGCCGCCGCGGTGATCAGCATCCTACCCATCCTGCTCATCTTTATCACGCTGCAGCGCTGGGTGGTCCAGGCCGTCGTGATGAGTGGCCTGAAGGGCTAAAGAGTGTGAAACTATTATTTAAGAACTTTTTACAACACCAATGGTTAGCAAAATATTTGCAAATCTTCTTTGTTCACCTGTAGCAATTACAAGAGAAGTATTCGGTGATTTCACAGCATCATAAAAATCAAATCGCTTTAGTTCTTTTAAATTAATTTCCTGAGGCAGTACTTTTTTAAATTCATCATGAATTTCCTGTTTTTGCCCGTCAGGCGGAACAATGACAGTAGCAGATTCTATAGGAATGATATCAACCAATAAATTCAATACATCCATTACTTTAACCAATCCGGGAGTTAAATTTAAGAATACTTTCTTGGCCGCTTGCGGTGAGCCGGTTATATAAGGATAATTTCCATCAGCAATCAAAATTTGCGAACCATGGCCTGAACTACCCAGAGCCTGAAGAATTTCCGGATGAAGCAATTTAGTTTTTAACATTATTTTCCTTTCTTTTAGGGACTTCGAAAATCAAAAAATCAACATCCCAAAACACCACCGTTGATATCTATCGTTGCACCCGTTATAAACCCATCATATTCTGACGCAAGAAAAACAACTGGGCGGGCGACATCGTTGACATTTCCGGCACGACCAAGCGGAATCGTTTTTATCGTAGCCTCCGCAGATTCTTTTGTCGTAAAAGTATTATGGAATTTCGTACCGAGGATCAAACCCGGTGCAACAGAATTGACTCTTATCCCTTTTGGTCCTAGTTCTGTCGCTAAAGCCCGTGTCCAGGTTAAAACAGCGCCTTTGGTCATTGAATAAACAAGTGACCCAGGATGGCCACCTTTTCTTCCTGCAAGGGAAGCAAGATTTACAATGCTTGCACTGCCGGATTTTCCGAGATGCGGAATACATTCTCTTGTCACAACCATCATTGTCGTTAAATTAAGCTCAATTACCGCTTTCCAGAATTCAATATCAACTTCATGAATCATTTTACGCCTGATCAGTCCGCCGGTATTATTAATCAAAATATCCAAACCACCCAGAAATGAAACCGCATTTTGTACACATTTTTTTGCAGATTCTTCGTCGGTCAAATCTGCTTGGAAATAGCCGGCTTTTCTTCCCACTGATTTGGCAAGACTTGCAAGTTCAGCAGCGCCTTCCAGATCTTTATACGTATTGACAAAGATATCACACCCGGCTTTTAAAAGTTCTTCTCCGACAGCCTTACCTATGCCCTGTCCAGCACCGGTAATAAAAGCTTTTTTCCCTATTAACGAACCCATATTTTCTCCTAAAATAGAATATCTGAAAACATTTTCAGGTAAGGGGACCAGACATGAGGACTTCCTTTTTCCAATAAAAAGAATGAAAATTTATTATATGGTTCTGTCATTTGATACTGTTTCATAATAGTCAAATGATCTCCCAAGTTTTTCTTTTAAATTATCTGTTACTTTATTCAATTTTTCAACAATATCTTTAGTCAAAGGTTCTTTGACAGAATGAACATTATCTTCAAGCTTGGCTTTATTTCGAGCACCTGCTAAAGTACAAGAGATTTCTCTATTTGCTATCGCCCATTTTAAGGCTATTTGAGGCATTGTTAACCCATATTCCTTAGCGATCATCCTAATCTGCTTTAAACACTCATTTGTTTCTTCTTCAGCACCATTCTCTCCATGACGAACATCATTACATTTTCTGGAATCGAAATGTCTTGTCCGTCGTTGCATTGCAGGTACATCATCTAAAGCAGGATAAATATCAGCCAGAACTCCTTGAAGTAACGCAAAATATCCTATCACTCCTATGCCTTGTTTGATACATTCCGGTAAAATATCATATTCAATTGCGCGGCACAGTAAATTATATGGGAGTTCATTTACAACAATTTCTGTATTTGTATCAACTACTTCTTTCAATGTATTTTTTGCAAAATTACTGATACCAATATACCTGATTTTACCCTGTTCTTTAAGTTTCCTTAAAGTTTTAAAAGCATCATTTATTGACGGGCATTCAACTTTTTGATCAGTAAAATGCGCAATCGCCTTTAAAGTTATAGGCCAGTGAACCATGTACAGATCGATATAATCTGTTTTAATTCTTCTTAAACTTGCCTCGCAGTGTTCCATAAGAACTTTAGGATTCGTGTTTGAAGGACTTATTTTAGTGCCGATGATCAATTTATCTCTTGGAATTCCCTGAATTGCTTCTCCTAAAGAACTTTCACTATTTCCGTCATTATAAGCTTCCGCCGTATCAAAATAATTAATTCCCAAATCAACGGCGCATTTTACAGTTCTATTTATATCTTCCTGATCCGGATAACCCCAATATTTTCCACCTCCAAAAGCCCAGCATCCTAATCCCAATACAGATAGTTCTAAGTCTGAATTACCGCATTTTCTCTTTTCCATTTAAAATTCACCTATTTTAATCTTCCATCAAAATAAAATTGTTGCTACCCTCATGGTTGAGGCTGCAGTAATTCGTTCATATTGATTAAAATACATATTTCCCCTATTTCCTACACGATGGTCCGTGACGTCTCCTTGTCGAAAATATGGGTTTTTACCATCTTCAGGTCCACCTCGAGGGTCTGTCCCACAGTCAGCGGGCGCTCCGGCACCTCCATCCGGGCAACGATGGAGTGGTCCCCGCAGGTCAGATAGACGAAG
>PLLC01000034.1 GCA_003141195.1 Syntrophaceae bacterium | reverse complement strand
AATGGGGTGTCAAACTTCGGTGTGTGTGACGGGAGAGCGTGCAAGGGTGTGGGACTCCATAGAACCGAGAGGCCAAGGGCGGGGGGGCATTCGGTATCGGCTTCTCCTCGCCAGCATATTGACAGAGGAAAGGGCGGATCTCCCCTTGCCTTAACCATATCATCTATGAATCCGGGTAGATGATAGCAGGATGTTAGCAGCTTTCAAGAAGGAAAAGGCGTCTCGGAAGTACCCGAAACGCCTTGCGTTATTTGGTGATCGCGGCCTTCAAAAACCCCTAAAGCTCCTTATCCTTGATCAGCATGGTCGACGGATCGAGGAGCAGCGCGGGCCCGGCGGAGTTTGATTCTTTGCCTCGGAGCAGCTTAATGTGGACGTCCGAATGTTCCGGCTGCAACTCCAGGACGAGATCGAACAGACCGGCAACCGCTGAAAAGGATACCGGGAGGCCGTCCGTACCCGGCGATTCATGCCGGTGGGTATGGACGGTGAACCAGACATGCATCCCGTTCCCTGCGGCCAGCGCCTTCAGGTCGTTCAGATCCGCCCGCAGGGATTCATCAAAATGGAGACCGTCGATTATCATCATCGCCGGCGAAAAAATCCCCTGCTCGGTCAGATCGCTCAACCGTTCCTTGAACTTCGGAACGGTGAAGTTTTCGACGCGGAAGGTCATGATGAACCGGTGGGGCAGGACCGATTCCCACAGGCGGCTGATCTGCGCCCCTTCATAACGTCCGGCAAGATGATGAAAAAGCTCGCTGTACCAGAGGTTCACCTTGTTGACGGGATCGTTCAGACTGATGTGGAGGACATTTCGGCTTCTCAGCATGCCGTTCATGGCAAGTTGGACCAGCAGGGCGGTCTTCCCGACGCCGGCATGGGCGAGTACGGCGCCGAATCCCCCGGCGGAAAGGATGTCCTCTGTCTCGAAACCGAGTTGACGCAAGGGGTTGCGAAGGATGAGTTCTTTTTTCAACATAGTGCCCTTCCTGTCTTGATGTTAGTCATTCTGTCTTGCAGCAACTACCCAGGTGTTCAGGCTGAAGGCTGAAGCGCCCCGACAGTCTATCCGCCTTCAGTCTATCTACCTGAGCAGTTATGCCGCGCTCTTTTTTCGGAGGGCGACCTCTTCCGCAATCTTCTCCGCGACGGATTGCGGAACCTGGCGATAGAGGGCGAATTCCATCGTGAACTGCGCCTTTCCCTGGGTGGCGGATCTCAAAACCGTCGAAAAGCCAAACATTTCGGCCAGCGGGACCTGGGCCTCGACCACGGTTATCACCCCCTCATCCTGCGCGCCGACGATCATCCCCCGCCTCTGATTGAGCAGACCCATCACCGCCCCCTGGAACTCGGTCGGCGTCTCCACGACCACCTTCATGATCGGTTCGTGAATCACGGGCTTGGCCTCGGCGTACCCTTCGCGGAAAGCGCCGCGGGCGGCCGCCTGAAAGGCCATATCGGAGGAATCGACCGCATGGGACGCGCCGTCGTTGATGACGATCTTCACGCCCGTGACGGGAAACTCCGTCTTCGGCCCCTTGGCCATGCACTGCTGAAAACCCTTTTCACAGGCCTGTATGTACTGGGTCGGGATCGACCCGCCCCGGACCTGGTTGTCGAAAATGAAGTCCTCATCACCTTCCGTGATGGGCTCCATGTAACCTGCCACACGGCCGTACTGGCCGGAGCCGCCGGTCTGCTTCCTGTGGGTGTAATTGAATTCCGCCCGCTGGGTGATCGTCTCGCGGTATGCCACGCGGGGTTTTCCCGTATCGACATCGGTTCCGTATTCCCTTTTCATCCGCTCCACATAGATTTCCAGATGCAATTCACCCATCCCTTCGATGATCGTCTCGTTGGTTTCATCATCCACATGGGTGCGGAAGGTTGGGTCCTCCTTCGTAAAACGGTTGAGGGCCTTGGACATGTTGATCTGGGATTTGTTGTCCTTCGGAAAGATCGCGAGCGAGATAACCGGTTTTGGAACAAACATGGAGATCATGGACAGGTTTTTGCCCGGGGAAACGAAGGTGTCGCCGGAGGCGCACTCGATGCCGAAGAGCGCCCCGATATAGCCGGCGGATGCGGCCTCGATGTCCTCCATCTGATCGGCATGCATGCGAACGACGCGTCCAACCTTTGTTTTTTTACCGGTCCGCGTGTTGACGATCACCGCTCCCTTGGCCAGCGTCCCCTGATAAACACGGACGTAGGTCAGTTGTCCGTAAGCGCCGTCTTCGAGCTTGAACGCCAAAGCTACGATCGGCAGAGAAGGATCGGACGGGAGCACCACCGCGGCCTCTTCATGATCGCGATCCAGGGCGGTGTTCTCTACATCCGCCGGACAGGGAAGATACCGGGTCACCGCGTCTAAGAGCGGCTGGACGCCTTTGTTCTTGTACGCCGATCCCATGAAAACGGGGGTGAGTTTCCGCGCCAGGGTTCCTTTACGGACGGCGTCGATGATCAGGGCATCGGAAATCGGGTTCTCTTCGAGGATCGCCTCGGTCAGCGCATCGGAGAAGAGCGAGACGGAATCGATCATCGCTTCGCGTTTTGCCTGGGCGGCGGCCAGCAGATCCGCCGGAATCTCGTCGATCCGGACCTGTTCGCCGTTTTCCCCCTCGAAATAGACCGCCTTCATGGTGAGCAGATCGACGACTCCCCGGAAATCCGTTTCCAGGCCGATCGGCAGTTGCATCGCCAGGGCGTTGTGACCTAACTTGGAATGGAGCTGCGCAATGACGCGGGAAGGATCGGCGCCGCTGCGGTCGCATTTATTGATGAAGGCGATGCAGGGCACCTTGTAGCGCTTCATCTGCTGATCGACGGTAATGGACTGCGACTGAACCCCGCCGACCGAGCAGAGCACCAGCACGGCGCCGTCGAGCACCCGGAGGGAACGTTCCACCTCAATCGTAAAATCAACGTGGCCCGGGGTATCGATGATATTGATCTCATGGTTCAGCCATTCACAAAAAGTGGCCGCCGAGGCGATCGTGATGCCCCGCTCCCTCTCCAACTCCATGGAGTCCATGGTGGCCCCGATGCCGTCTTTTCCCTTGACGTCGTGGATGGCATGGATCCGCTTGGTGTAAAACAGTATCCGCTCGGTCAGGGTGGTCTTCCCCGAATCAATATGGGCGCTGATCCCGATATTCCGGACTTTTTCGACTGTACTGCTCATACCTTTTCCTTCTGCTGCAAACGACCCGAAGGTCATTCAACGCAATGAAATAAAAATCCCCCATGGGGAGATGTCACACCAGATGGGGGATCCACTGTGGATGACGATGTCGAGTAACGGTTGCGAATGTATTCGATTCCGCTGCGATTGTCAAGAAATAATTCTAATTTTTCAGATCTTTTTGTGGAGAATCTCCCTCATGGCCTCGGAGAGGAGGGTCACGTTTTCCCGCCTGCAGGAGAAGCCCATCAGCCCGACCCGCCAGATCTTTCCCTTCAGGGGTCCGAATCCGCCGGCGATTTCGATGTTATATGTCTCGCGCAGGCTCGTCCGAACGGCCGCGTCATCGACGCCGTCGGGGATGCAGACCGTATTCAGGGAAGGCAGACGGTGCTCACGAGGGACAAAGAGTTTCAACCCGAGGGTTTCCATCTTGTCCCAGAGATACTCCGCAACAGCCTTGTGGCGAGACCAGCGGTCCTCCAGCCCTTCTTCGAGAACGAGCCTTAATCCTTCGCGGAAACCGTAATGGAGCGTCGTGGAGGGGGTGTGATGATAGACCCTCTCCTGATTCCAGTATTTTTCGATCATCGTCAAATCGAGGCACCAGTTGGGAACGCGGGTTTTCCGTCGGTAGAGGGCCTCCCGGGCCTGATCGTTCGCGGTGAAGGGGGAAAGGCCCGGAGGGCAACCGAGGCATTTTTGCGATCCGCTGTATGCCACGTCGATCCCCCAGGCGTCGACGTTCAGCGGAATGCCGCCTAGGGAGGTGACGCAGTCGATCAGAAAGAGGGCGCCGTGCCGGTGGACGACGTCGGCCATCCCCTCCAGGGGCTGGAGCGCTCCGGTGGACGTCTCCCCGTGGACGAGGGCCAGGATCTTGACCGGCTTGTTCTCGACAAGGGCGGCTTCAATCTCCGCCGGGGTGAATATGCCGCCCCAGGGTTTTTCAACCCGTTTTACATTGGCGCCGTAGATCTTCGCCATTTCGCACATCCGTTCGCTGAAATAGCCGTTGCAGCCGACGACGACCGTATCGCCGGGCTCCACGAAATTGCAGAAGGCGGTTTCCATCCCGGCGCTGCCGGTGCCCGTCATGGGAAAGGTCATGGTGTTCTTCGTCTGAAAAACCGCCCGGAGAAGGGTCTGCTCTTCATCCATCAGGGAGAGCCACGCCGGATCGAGATATCCGATCAGGCCCGTACTCATCGTGCGCAGGACACGAGGATGAACGGCGCTGGGCCCGGGGCCGAGAAGGAGACGAGGCGGTACATTCAGATCGTATTTTACGAGTGCCATGATGATCCTCCATTCATATAAAAATCGGGGAAAGATCCGGTCAGCGGTCTTGACGCAGCGAACGGCTGGACTTGCGTCTATACCTTCCCCATGTAAGCGCGCACCGCATACAAAAGAATCGAGCAAATGTCAAGGTTGATGACATGACGAATTCACAACATTCTTAAACTGCGGTTTCCGGCCGGGCGGGCAATGGATGAAAACATGCGCCACGAAACACCTCTTCCCGGATCAACCCTTCATGGCCCTCATGATCTCCGGCGCACGTCCGGCGCTCCCCAGGACATCCCGATTCTTGCAGCCGTACATCGCCCGGAGGGCCTCCCTGGCCGGACCCAGATACTTTCTCGGATCGAATTCCTCCGGCTTCCGGGAAAAGATCTCGCGGATCTTCGCCGTCATGACAAGCCTCCCGTCGGAATCGATATTGATCTTGCCGACGGCCGAACGGGCGGCCTCCCGGAGTTGCTCCTCGGGGATTCCCACGGAATCCTTCAAGCTGCCGCCGTAGCGGTTGATCGTCTCCACGGCATCCTGCGGGATGGAGGAAGAGCCGTGCAGGACAATCGGAAATCCGGGAATACGCCGTTCGATTTCATGGAGGATGTCCAGACGGATGCGCGGCGATTGACCCACCTTGAATTTGTACGCCCCGTGGGAGGTTCCGATGGAAATGGCGAGGGAGTCCACCCCCGTCCGCGAGACAAAATCCTCCACCTCTTCGGGACGCGTATAGGTATGGCTTTCGGCGGCGACCTCGTCCTCCACGCCAGCCAGGACGCCCAGTTCACCCTCGACCGTGACGTCGTGAAGATGGGCAAAATCGACAACCTTGCGCGTCAAGGCCGCATTTTCTTCGTAGAGAAGATGGGAACCGTCGATCATGACGGAGGAAAATCCCGATTCGATGCAGGAGACGCAGAGGTCATAAGAGTCGCCGTGATCCAGATGGAGGACGATCGGGATCTCCCCGGTCGCTTTCTCCCCGGCTTCCCGTTTCATCATCTCGACTGCGCCGTGCGCCATATGGCTCAGCAGCGTCCGGTCCGCATAATCCCTGGCCCCTTTCGAAACCTGGATGATGACGGGCGACTGGGTTTCCAGGCAGGCCATTATGATCGCCTGGAGCTGTTCCATGTTATTGAAATTGTAGGCCGGAACGGCGAAGCCCCCTTGTACGGCGGCGGCAAACATCACCCTCGTATTGACGATGCCAAGCGATGTGTAATGTACGCTCATATTCCCCTCCTTATTAAAATACATGCCCGTTATGCACGGCAACCTATCTGATTGTTTTACGGTCCCATCCATTTTTCGGATCATCTCTTTTAATATTTCATATCATGTGATCGTCACGACGGCAACACCTTTCCCGCGGATCTTTTCCGTTCCGGTCGAGGATATCTTCCTTGACAAAACGGCCTTTTCTTCATAGTGAACAGAAAACGATCCTCTAATTGAAAACCCCTTTGCGGAGATGGGGATCGAAACGCACCCCGGGCAGGTCAACCCAGCAGTTCTCGATCGCCTGCCCGTATAGGCGGAACGGAAAACAAACATCTTTATGCTTGAACATTCAGAGCAGACAGGAGGCAGACCATGACCGTGAAGATGTATACGCTGAGCACGTGCGGCCACTGCAAGGCAGCGAAGCAATTCATGGGAGACCACGCGGTTGCCCATGAATTCACCGATGTGGACCTTCTGGCCGGTGAAGCGAAGAAATCCACCATGGAGGAGGTTCGGAGATACAATCCGGGTTGCAGCTTCCCGACCATTCTGATCGGAGACACGGTGATCATCGGGTTCAATGAGAAGGCAATCCGGGAGGCCCTCGGTCTATGACGGCCGTACAGCTTTACGAGATGCTTCGGAAGATTCAGGAACCGATGGGGTATTTCTTCAACCGGGAGCGGGGAAAGGTCTTTGACCTCCTGAACGCCCTTCTCATCAACCGCGACCGCTACGGCTACATGTGCTGCCCCTGCCGCCTGGCCTCCGGGGATCGCGAATGGGACCGGGACATCATATGCCCCTGCGCCTATCGGGACGAGGACATCCGGGAATACGGCCGTTGCTACTGAAGTCTATATGTGTCGTCCTCGTGGAACGAGGGCGGGACGGAAAGCGTCTGCGTACCGGAGCGAAGACCGCTGGGGAAGATCCGCTTTTAAAGGATATTCAATATGATGCTGAACTGGGATTTCCCCTACCCTTCCCGAAGGATGCCGGTTTTCGCCCGGAATGTGGTGGCCACTTCGCAGCCGCTGGCGGGGCAGGCGGGTCTTCGGATGCTCATCCGCGGCGGGAATGCGGTAGATGCGGCCCTGGCTGCCGCGATCACCTTGACCGTCGTGGAACCGACGAGCAACGGGGTCGGCAGCGATGCCTTCGCCATGGTGTGGGACGGAAAGGAACTCCATGGCCTGAACGGTTCGGGTCGTTCGCCGCAGGCCTGGTCGCCGGACCGCTTCGCAGGTCTCACCAGGATGCCTGAACTCGGCTGGGATGCGGTCACCGTCCCCGGCGCCGTGGATATGTGGTCCACCCTCTCCCGGAGCTTCGGCAGACTGCCCTTCCCCGACCTTTTTGAACCCGCTATTCGTTATGCGTCGCAGGGTTTTGTCGTTGCACCGGTCACGGCGGCTAAATGGTTGCAGACCTCGGATCTGTACCATGATTTTCCCGATTTCGCCGCGGCCTTCCTCCCAGGCGGTCGCGCACCGCATCCCGGAGAACTGTTCCGGCCGCAAGGACTTGCGGAAACCCTGAAAATGATAGCAGAAACCCATGGGGAATCTCTCTACCGCGGAGAATTGGCGTCAAGGATCGTCTCCTGTTCTCGCAAAACCGGCGGCTGCTTCTCCGAGAAAGATCTGGCGGAACACCACACGGAATGGGTGAAGCCCCTGTCTCAGACCTGGAACGGCGTCACGCTGTATGAACTGCCGCCGAACGGTCAGGGACTGACCGTTCTCATCGCCCTGGGGATCCTGAAACGCATTGCCATCGAGCAATATCCGGTCGATTCGCCGGACAGCCTCCATCTCCAGATTGAGGCGATGAAATGGGCTTTTGACGCGGCTTGGCGCCAGATCGCCGACCCAGCCTGGATGACGGTTCCGCCTTCCGCGCTTCTGAATGACGATTTTCTGAAGGAACGCGCCGACGCCATCCGGATGGACCGGGCCTTATCCCCCTCCGCGACGATTCCGCAGGATGGCGGAACGGTCTATCTGACGGCCGCCGATGAACAGGGGATGATGGTCTCCTGCATCCAGTCCAATTACAAAGGTTTTGGGTCGGGGATCGTCATCCCGGGCGCCGGGATCAGTCTACAGAACCGGGGCGCGGGTTTCACGCTGGAAGAGGGTCGCCCGAACCGGGTCGCCGGAGGAAAACGACCCTACCACACCATCATTCCGGGGTTTGTGATGAAGGATGGGGCGCCGCTGATGAGCTTCGGCGTGATGGGTGCCCACATGCAGGCGCAGGGTCACCTCCAGATGATGGTCCGGATCTTTGCTGGCCATGAGAACCCGCAGGCGGCGGCGGACGCGCCCCGCTGGTATGTCAATGGGGATTCCCGCCTCTCCCTGGAGCCGGGTTTCGGACCGGACGTCCGGGAAGAGCTGAAAAAGCGCGGCCATATTCTGACGGGAGAGGCGCCGAACTCCGTCTTCGGCGGCGCACAGATCATCTATCGAATGCCCGACGGTTATTGCGCCGCGTCGGATCCGAGAAAAGACGGACAGGCGGTCGGTTTTTAATGACTTCGGGGTAGAATTAAGTTTGCCGTGATAAGGGGCCGTCGCTTTCCCCAGGGTTCACACCCGGCTGACGGTGTCAACAACAGGAAGATCCCTTTCCGCTTTTTCACTCACCTTATCGTCAAGATAGCAGCAGTCGGATCCCCGTCGTCCCAGCATGGAATTGATCACGGCCGCCGCGCAGCCGACGCCGGACTCTACGGTAATCGCCCCCGTTGGACAGTTCCGGCTGCATGCGCTGCATTCCATGCAGGCGTCGCGGTTCCGTATGCCGATCTTTCCATCGACAGGATACAAGACCTCCTGCGGGCAGACCTCCAGACAGAGACCGCAGCCGGTGCACCGCTCCGGGTTGAGTTTCAGCGTGGCCACATTTTTCAGATAGATCATCCGTCTCATGTTTGATGCTCTCGTAAACAGTCTCAATAGTCGTTGTTCTGGGCGGCTTCGTAAAAAGCTCCAGAGGCAAAGCGCGCGGCTCCTGAGGAGTGAGACGCACTTTTCAGTACGCCGCAACGACGAAGGGGGAAGCGCAACGCAGCATATGGATTTTTTACGTAGCCGTCATATTTTACCCGTATCAGCGAATCCAGAGGGCCATCAACCACAGGACAAACCCAAGAGATCCCCCGGCAATCTGGAGCGGCAGTGCCCAGCGCATCTCCTTCCGGACGCCGGAGAGCGATGTATAGGTGGAAGCGCCCGTAAAGTTCATCGCCAGAAAGGCGGATATGGACGTCATGATCAGAAACCAGGCGATAGCTGGCAACCGGGAAGGAAAATCAACCACCGCCAGCAAAAGCAGGGAGAGGGCGCAGCCGATGGAGAACCCCTTCAGGGAAAAGGCGCGGCCAGGGAGAAAGGGGAGGAGAAGCGGCGTCAGGACCGAGCCTGAAATCACGGCGGTCAGGAGGGCGCCTGCAGCCGTCAGCCCTTCTTGGACGGCGCGTTCGAGAAATGGACCTTGTCAAAGAAGACCGCCGAAGATAGAAAAAACGGGGACGATCAGAGCGGCGGTCCGGAGCGCCTCGACGAGTTCAATCGGGATTAAAACGGCCTTTTCGGACAATGTGAATGTCTTCCGTCTCATCTCCGGCCGCGCCTTCAGTCCGTTGTCCAGAAAAGCCGGCGGAGGAGATCCCCAATGCTTTTCCCCTTGGATTCCGAGGATCGGAGAATCTTTATAACGGCATCGTGAAGAAAAGAAAACAAAAACTTCACGGTGAGCCGAGACATCTTCAGCTTTTCAAACCGGATTTCTGGGTGACGTTGCCCACCCTGATTGTTGCATTCGAGAGCAGATCCCTGGCCGCGACGGTTCTGACAGGCATGGCGTTATTCTGTCTCTATACACGGCTTTTTCCCTGAACGTCCCGTCGGGACAACCCCATTCCATCCGATTCCGATTTTAAATGATTGACAAATATAAAGGGAATTCTTATCTTACATAAAAATCAATCTTTCAAAGGAGCCGGGCGCCTTGAAAAATCTTTATAAATGCAGGAAGAAGGGTTCTTCGATCACGGAAATCTGCCAGGATGACGCCTGTGAATGGCGTCTGAAGAATGAAACTTTTTTCAACTGTACCTGGGTCGCATGCAATTTCGGACCCTTCACACTGGAAGAGGTCGGCGAAATGATGGGTGTCACCCGTGAGCGGATCAGGCAGATCGAAGCAAAGGCGCTGAAAAAATTACAGCACAAGAAGAGGAGAGATCAACTCCGTGATTTTGCATCACCAAACAGTGAATGGGATATGATCTGACGGGTATTCCGCGGAGCGATCCGCACGCGGAATGAAACCGGTGGTTCTGGTTATTGTTTTTTGCGGTTCTTCAGGGTTTCCATAAATTCAGCCATGTGCTCCTTTCTTTCCGTTCTTGAAAAAAGGAGCGCCCCCACATCCATTTCAAAATCAAGCGCCGAGTCTTTGTCCAGACGAGGAGCGATGTCAGAGATCTTCTTGACGGCTTCGATTGCTTCGGGTGAGCGCTTGGCCAGTTCCCGCGCCACGGACTCTGCCTCCGCCATCAGTTTCTCCGGCGGGGCCACCTTGTTCACGAGACCAATCCGCAAGGCCTCCTTGGCGCCGATCGGCTCCCCCAGCATGGTGATCTCCTTCGCCTTGGACATACCGATGATCTGCCGGAGCGGATTGAAAAGAGGATTGATTCCAAACCTCAGTTCAGGATGGCCGAAAATCGCGCTCTCCGAGGCAATGATCAGATCGCAGACGGTTGCAAGATTGAAACCGCCACCAAGGGCAATTCCGCCTACAACCGCAATGACAGGTTTTCTGCAGCCATAGATTTTCTTCAGATACCGGGTGATGGAAAGGAAGTAATCCCTGATTTCCGCGTCGGGAATGCCGGACATCTCCTTGAGATCCATCCCCGCCGAAAATACGTAATCGCCTCCAGTCAGGATGATGACGCGAACCTCATGATCCTCTTCCAGGCGGGTAAAGCAATCCTCCAATTCCATCCGCATTTCACAGGAAAGGGCGTTCATCTCACCGGGACGGTGCAGAGTCACGATGGCATAGCCGGTTTTTTTTTCGACAAGAATTGTTCGAAACGTCATGACTGAACCTTGTAAACCTGACGGATAAGCTCCTCTTGGATCATGACTGCCGGATCGGTTCCATACTGCTATTGCAGAAGATACTGCGCACCCCGTAACTCCGCCGAGTTTCTTCTGATTTCCTCTGATACGGCGGACGTCATATTCTGCATCAAATACCTCCAGAGGGTTGTCTTTTTCTTCATTCCGTAGACGATTTCGGGTTTTCCCTTTATACCCGACAACCGACCTGCCAGAAGAACGGCATCCTGAAGGCCTCCGAGGTCATCGATCAAACCCAACTCCTTCGCCTGTCTGCCGGTGAAAACCCTTCCATCCGCCAGTCGGACGATTTTCGACAACGGAATTTTACGGTTTTCGGAAACGGTTCTGACAAATTGATCGTAGATGTCATCCACGATCCCCTGGATCAGGGATCGCTCTTCCGCCGTCATTTCACGGACAGGAGAACCGATATCTTTGAACTTTCCGCTCTTGATGGCGGATGACCGGATGCCTACCTTCTTCAGAAGCTCTTCGACATTGGCATAATGCATGACGGCCGAGATGCTGCCGGTAATGGTTCCGGGATTAGCAACAATTCGGTCTGCGGCAACGGCAATCAGGTATCCGCCGGACGCCGCGACCGATCCCATCGAGACCACGACCTTCTTCTTTTTGCGAAGCTCCCGGACGGCCTGGTAAATCTCCTGAGACGGCGCCACGCTCCCGCCCGGCGTATCGATCCTCAGGACAACCGCCCGGATGCCATTGCTGTCCGCGAATTCGTTGATCTGATCGATAATCTCCCCGGAATCGCCGATAATCCCTTCTATCGGGATCACCCCGACCTTCTCACCGAGGTTCAATGGATTCTCTCCCCGGAACAGGCCCAATCCGTAAATCGCTGCAAAGAAGACCATCCCGATCAAAGTTAGAAGGCAGATGCCAGAAATTACCGGGTGTCTTCTCATATTGTTATCTCGGGGGAAATATCATCTTTGACGACTTCGTCATTTTTCCGTATCCACAATCTTCACGTCGGCCAGGGCTTTACTCAGACTTGACCCGATATTCTCCCGGTTGTTAATATATTGATGGACGGAGTGCCCTTCCGTACCCGCTTCGTAATCCTTGATGCTCAGGCGGATCTTTCGGCTCTTCGGATCGACGTTTTTGACGACGGCGGATACGGAATCGCCCAGAGCAAACAATTCCGAGGAAGATTTGACACGCCGCGAACTCAATTCGGAGATATGGACAAGCCCTTCAATCCCCTCTTCAATTTCAACAAAAATCCCGAAATCGGTTATATTGGTGACTTTGCCCGAAACGATTGCTCCGGCCGGATACCGCACGCTCAATTCCTCCCATGGGTTCTTTTCGATCTGTTTGAGCCCCAGGGAAAACTTTTCATGTTCGACGTCGATGTTCAGGACCATCACCTCAATTTCCTGACCCTTCTTGAACATCTCGGACGGATGTTTCACCCGCTGCTTCCAGGAAATGTCCGACATGTGGATGAGGCCGTCAATCCCCTCTTCCACACCCACGAAAATCCCGAAATTGGTGATGTTTCTGATGATCCCCTTGATAACGCTTCCTTCCGGATACTTTATCTTCAGCGACTCCCAGGGGTTGGCGGTGGTCTGCTTCAGCCCCAGCGATATGCGCTTTGTTTCGATATTGATATCCAGAATCATGACCTTAACGGGCTGGCCGATCGACAGTACCTTGGAAGGGTGCTTGATTTCCCGCGTCCAGAACATCTCCGACACATGGATCAGTCCCTCCACCCCGGTCTCCAGTTCCACAAAGACGCCGTAGTCGGTCAGATTCACGACACGACCTTCGACGACGGAATGGATGGGGTACTTGTCTTTGATCGTTTCCCAGGGATTCAGCGCCAATTGCTTGAGACCCAAAGCGACCCGTTCCTTCTCCCGGTCGAATGAAAGCACCTTGACCCGGATCTTTTCTCCCTTCGAGAAATGGTCGGAAGGCCGCGTGATCCTTCCCCAGGATATATCGGTCACATGAAGTAGTCCGTCGATGCCGCCCAGATCGATGAAAAGACCGTAATCGGTGATATTTTTGATCACGCCCTCGACAATCTTTCCCTCTTCGATATTCTGAAGCGTATCGAGTTTTTCGGCTTCTCTCTCCTTTTCCAGAATGGTTCGGCGCGACAGGACGACATTATTTCGCTTTCTGTCGTATTTCAGTATATTGAACAGAAAGGATTGGCCGACGTACCGGTCCAGGTCTCTGACCGGGCGGATATCCACCTGGGACCCGGGAAGAAAGGCGGGAATGCCGATATCCACGGAAAGCCCCCCCTTCACCCTTTCAATGACCGTTCCTTTGACGGGGGTATTCTGCTCACAGGCAAGCTTCACATCATCCCAAATCTTGATTTTGGCGGCTTTGTCTCTTGAAAGGACGAGGTTTCCATCCTGATCGCGGCGATCCACAAGAACCTCGATCTCATCCCCGACATTGATGGTGATATTACCCTGATCATCGCGCAGTTCCCTCGCCGGAATATATCCTTCCGTCTTCCATCCAACATCCACCATGACGGTGTCCGCGTTGATCTGTATCACCTTACCGGTTAAAACGCCGCCCATCTGAACGGACTGCAGACTCTGTTCGTAAAGCTCCTTGAAGCCGACACTCTCTTCTTTCCCCTGTAGCGAATCACCGGGGATTTCCGCTGTCTTTTCTTCACCGATTTCGCTGCCTGCATCCTGATTTGAGATTAAGTTATCATCGTTACCCATTCAACCCATACCCCCTGAAAGTTTTGTGATCTCACTACGCATTGTGATTCACTAACACACTGATTTTTAAATATCAAGTGAATTCAGGTAAAAAACATTCCCGGAGCGGACAGACACGTTCTACAACGGATATCATGAAATCGACGACTTGCGGAATGGATTGATTCGAGGAATCGACGACGACGGCATCCGCGGGGATGACGAGGGGCGCAATGGAACGTCCGCGGTCTTGGCGGTCCCGAAGAAGCAGATCATTTCCGATATCCGTGAGGTTGACCCGTTCACCCTTGCAGACCATCTCCAGATATCGCCTTTTCGCCCTTTCTTCCACCGACGCATCGAGAAAGAATTTGACGTCGGCATCCGGAAAAACAACCGTTCCCATATCGCGTCCTTCTGCGACAACCCCTCCGGCAGCGGCCAGCTCTCGCTGCACAGGAAGGAGGTTCTCCCGAATCTGCGGAAGGGCGGATATTCTCGACGCCAGAAGGCCGATCTCCTCGGTCCGGATCTTCTCCGAGACATCCTCGCCATCAACAATGACCTGGACGCGTCCCGCCTCATGCTTGAGCGATACCTTCAGGAGCCGGCCTGAATCGGCAATGGTCCCGGCCGCGCCGTCCCATCCCTCGCATTTCAATCGGTACGCCACGGCCCGATAAAGCGCGCCCGTATCCAGACAAATGAAGGAAAGCCGCGATGCGAGGAGCTTGCTGATCGTGCTTTTTCCGGCCCCCGCCGGACCGTCAATCGTGATGATCGGACGTCTTTTCAAGCCTCCCCCCCTTTTCCCGACCGTTCTCTCCCGGGAAAGATGCTTTGCAGGATCAAGGGATAGATCGCCGCTCCCGTTCCGACCCCCGCCGCATCAAACAGCGCATCCCACAGCGAAGCATCACGTCCGGGAACGAACGATTGGTGCCACTCGTCACCCAGGGTGTAACCTGTCCCGATGGGGATCGTCATCAGCAGGGCGCACCGTCGTTTCCGGTATCGATCCGTTAAGGAGAGCCATCGGCAGAGGAGGCATCCGAGAAAATAGTACTCCATAAAATGAACAATCTTATCGAAGCCGAAGAAGGACGGAACCGCCTCGGGGAAACTGGACAGGGAGGAAAGAAAAAAAATCAGCGCGGCATAGGCCAGAACCGGTCCTCCATATAAAAAAGAATGTCGGAAACCGAATTCTTTGATCGGTTCATGCCGTTCATCCATGCTGTTGCTCCTGGAGCGCAATCCGGCGTTGACGGATTTTTTCAACAAAGGGACCGTTCTCGCGCCACATATAACAACTGTTCAGAAGGATTGATGTGTCGATTCCGGGAAAGGGCGGGCGTTTCCCCCCTCTCTCTCGGCTGAAAAGACTCCACAAGCCCTGAACGGCAGCGGAGCTCATGGCCAGAATCAGTTGGGTCAGGTGCAGACATCCGGCTTCTTTACCAATCAGTCCCCTGACCTCGTTTGTGAATCCCGGTCTGATGCAATGGCCGACAAGCAGTTGCATCGCCTCGGATATTTCACGGCAACCGGCATCGGGCGTCACCGGCATTTGCGTTTTGAGGGAAAGGATCTTCATCCCGGGAATCGAGAGCTCCATGGTCAGGGTAAAATGATGCATGGGGCCGGCATTGTGCCTTTCATTGAGGGCATGGATCAGGTAGGGGAAGAGCCTTTCATCCAGCAAATCCCCTTCAACAACCAGACGGTCTTCATCCGTTTCATAGCAGTTCACCTTGATCGTTCTGGTGTGGATCAGCTCTTTTTTCAATTTACCCCTCCTCTTTTCGGCGGTTCTATACCACACGGACCTGTATCGAACAAGCGTTCGATCACGGAAAGATTCTGTCTTCCATCCGCCGCTTCGGTCGCCGGTCAGGCGGATTCACTGAATTCGAGTCCGGAATATATTGATTACATCGTGCAAAAAGAATAGGATGAGGCCAAATTTTGAAAAAATTCCTCCCCGGAAAAGGTAAGGAAAAGGGTAAGAGGTTCACCTTGCATACTAGGCATATATTATTGAAATACTACATTATATTGTTTTTATTCTCCCTGTTTCTGCTGAGGTGCATTTTACCGGGGGTGGCCGAGGCCTCCTTCACGATTGAGGATGAAAAAAAATTGGGAAAGGAATTTTACGAAAAACTGCAGAAGGGAAATTTCCTTCTGCAGAACGAGCAGGCAAACAGCTATCTTACACTTCTGGGCAAGCGGATTCTTGGCTACAGCGAAAAGGCGCCTTTTGATTTTCAATTTTCCATTATCCGGAGCTCTGCGATCAATGCATTCGCCACACCGGGAGGGTATGTCTATTTAAATCAGGGCCTGATCAACCTTGCCGAAAATGAAGCGGAGCTTGCCGGTGTCCTTGCCCATGAAATTGCGCACGTAAACGGCCGGCACATTGCGGAAATCATCGACAGGTCGACGAAACTCAGCATTTCCACACTGGCGGCCATCCTCGCCGGCGCATTTCTGGGCGGCGGCGGGGACGTCACCGCCGCGGTGGCCAGTTTTTCCATGGCCGCCGCGACAACCCTTTCCCTGAAGTACAGTCGGCAACAGGAGGAAGCGGCTGACCGGACAGGCTTGTCCTATCTTGTCGCCGCCGGATACGACGGCAGAGCCATGCTTGATTTTTTAAAAATCATGAGGCGTTTCGAATATTACTCCAACATGATCCCATCCTATTTTCTCACCCATCCGGGAACCGATGAGAGAAGTCATTACATTGACGCACTGCTTCAAACTACATACAACCAGGGAGGAGCGGATCATATTATCGGAAATTTGAAACGGATACAAATCATCCTCCTCCTCGACACAAAGGCGCCGGATTCCAATCTTCTCTATTTTCAGAAAGAGCTGGACGATCATCCGGATGATCCGGATCTCCTCTACGGTCTGGCCAAAACCGAGGACAAGCTGGGGATGACCCGGGAGGCTCTCGAACATTTCCGGAAGGCTCTCCACCTTGCACCGGACGATGCGGATATACTGCGCGACCTGGGAATTGCCTTGTTCAATCTCGGTCAATTCGAAGATGCCGCCCAGAATCTCCGCCGTGCAATCCGATTCCGGGAAAACGACGTGGATGCAAACCTTCACCTTGGGAAAACCCTTGCGGCCCTAGGCGATTTGCCCGGCGCGCTCCGTCTGTATAAAAAACTGGAGGCGAGGCGTCCGGATGATCCGGAGATCTTCTACAACCTGGCAATGGTTTACGGAAAGACAGGCCAGACGGGAGATTCACACTACTACTTTGGTCTTTATTTTAAGAAAAAAGGGAAAATGGACAGTGCCCTTTTCCATCTGAAAGCAGCCCTGAAGGATGTTTCTCCGGACCACCCGAAATGGAGCGAGATCAAAAAGGAAATCGATTCACTCCCGCACTGATCTTCCCCGGCAGCATTTCCTCTCGGAACATCACCGGGAACTTTTCTGCGAGAGCCTTGCCAACCACAGCTACCGCATCGATTTGCAATAATTTGGCAGACGCCTTCACGACAGGATCGATACGGGTGATGCCGAACCTTAACCGGCGGAATCGATCTGCTGGGGACTCAATTCGCGGCGTGCGTAGTCGAGATGGATCTTTTCCCCTTGGAAAAGGGCGAAAAGGTCCGGATCGATATATCCGTCTTTCACCATCATCTCCAGGGTGTGCATGGCCTCGGAAAGAGTTTTTCCCTTCTTGTAGGGTCTGTCCTTGGCCGTCAGGGCCTCGAATACATCCGCCAGGGCCAGGATTCGAGACTGAAGGGAAAGCTGGGCGGCGCTGAGGCCTCTCGGATAGCCTTTTCCGTTGGGTGTTTCGTGATGGGCGGCCGCGTAGTCGGGCACATGTCTCAGCTTCTTGGGGAACGGCAATTGAGAGAGTATCTTGTAAGTCATTGTAGCATGATTCTGGATGATCTTCCTTTCCCTCGCGGACAGGGTCCCCTGGCGGATGTTCAGGTTTTCCACATCCTCGGGTGAAAGAAGGGGCTCCCTTTTCCCATTCAGCTCCCAGGTCCTTGCGGCGATCGCCCTGACCTTATCCATCATCTCATCCGACATCCGTTCACTTCCGTTGTTGGCATCCGATAATAAATGGAATTCCTCCCGAAGGGTGTTTTCCATCTCATCATTCTGTTCCGTCTGCGCCAATTCTGGAATCGCCTCCTGGTTCGACTTCCGCAGCTTGGCTTGCAGTCCGCACAATTCAAAACGGAGCCTCAGGAGCTCGATCCGGTCAAAAATCGTTTCTAACTTCGTTGCCTTGTCAACTACATACTCGGGTGTCGTTACCTTCCCCACGTCGTGGAGCCAGGCCGCGGTCTGCAGTTCCTTCAACTGATCATCCGAAAAACAAACATCCGCATAGGGACCGTCCTTCATATCATTGATCTTCCGGGCGATCTCCATGGACAGCCCGGCCACGCGCCGTACATGACCTCCGGTATAGGGCGACTTTTCATCGATGGCTGTCGCAATGGCGCGGATAAAGGATTCCATCAGGGCTTCGAGGTCATGAATGAGGCGGTTGTTGGAAAGGGCCACGGCGGCTTGGGAGGCGAGGGATTCCGTCATTTCCTGACATTTAGGGGAGAAGGAAACAACCGCGTTGCGTTTTTCATCTCGTGCATTCAGCAACTGCAGAACGCCGATGATATCATTTTCATGGTTTTTCATGGGAACCACGAGCATCGATTTGGAGCGGTATCCCGTCTGGGCGTCGAAATTTCTTGTCCCCTGGAAGTCAAAACCTTCCGCATCATAGACATCGGGGATATTGATGGTATCCCCGGTCAACGCGACATGGGCGGATACATTTCCGTGGTTCGGCAATCCTTCGGAATTCAGCAACCGGACCGGCTTCCAGGTGATCTTCCCTCCGGTCCCCCCCATCCGGACATGAAGGGTCTCCGTCTGCACAATGGCAAATTGCAGTGCGGTTTCATCGTCGGACGTGATGTAGAGCGTCCCGCCGTCGGCGCCAGTGAATTCCCGTGCCCCTTCGACGATCATTTCGAACAGACGCTCGATATTCCGCTCCGCCGAAAGCGCCGTACCGATCCTTGTCAGCCTTCGGATCTGTTCCATCTGAATTGCGCTGAATTCCCGAGTCTCCGCCTCCTCGTGCCCGTTCAGGTGGTTGAGAGGAGTGCCGCCCGCCGGACCGGGGAAGTCTTTAGCCTTTTCGACCATATATCACCTGCTTTCTGTCTTTGAACTGTCCGAATGCGACCTTCATCAGGTGCATTATGAAGTAATTCGGATCTTCCGTCAACGGATGAAAACGCGGAGACGTTTACTTTCCAGTTTTTTCTGAATGTCGGCAAATTCCTCAGGCGAATAAGATATTTCAGTCAGAAATTCATGATCCAGGCTTTTCGCAGGGACAAAGGACTGCAGCACATACAATCCCTTTTTCAGCAATTCTGAGGTTGCGATCAGGTCTTCGTTATCAAGCTGCGAACGGACGACGGTTGTCCGGAATTCATGCTCAATCCCTGAAGCCGTGATAAGTTCGATGCTTCTCTGGATCTTTGCGGTTTGAACCTTGACATTTGCAATCCGTTCATATTTCTGGAGAGGCCCCTTGACGTCCATGGCCAGATAGTCGACCAGACGGCCGCGGATCAGCCTCTCCAGAACATCGGGATTCGATCCGTTGGTATCGATCTTGGTGAGATAACCCATACCTTTGATCTCTTGAAGAAATCGATCGAGATCCGGCTGTAGCGTAGGTTCGCCGCCGGTCACAGTGACGGCGTCCAGTTTGCCCCGCCTCTTTTCCAGAAAAGAGATCACCTCTTCCTCGGACAGAATCGGCCCGTATTGAGCGGGGTCGACCAGTTCCGGGTTGTGACAGTATGGACAGCGGAAGTTGCATCCCTGGGTAAAAACGATGGCGCTGATCCAACCCGGATAATCGATCAGCGAGATTTTTTGCAGCCCCCCGATCTTCATCTTTTAGAACCTGTATTCTTTTCTGAGGGCGAACTCCTCTTGCTTTCCCTTGTTCCATTGCTTGACCGGCCTGAGATATCCCACCACCCGGGAGTAGATCTCGCAGGCCTCTTCACAGGTCGGACAGGTCGCCACCTCTCCATTCAGATATCCGTGCGAGGGACAGATGCTGAAGGTGGGGGTAAAGGTCAGGTAGGGGAGATGATAATTTGTGCAGATCTTCTTGATCAGGGTTTTCACGGCCCGGGGGTCGGAAATGCGCTCCCCGGCATAGGTGTGGAAAACCGTCCCGCCGGTGTACTTGGTCTGGATCTCATCCTGCAGGTCGAGGGCCTCAAAAACATCATCGGTATAGTTGACGGGCAGTTGCGTGGAGTTCGTATAGAAAGGTTCGGCCTTTCTCGCCCTGCAATTCTCCTCATTGGCGCAGAGGATATCGGGATATTTCTCCTTGTCGATCTTTGCAAGACGATAAGAGGTCCCCTCGGCCGGCGTCGATTCCAGATTGTAGTTGTTTCCCGTCTCCTTTTGAAACAGAATCAAATGGTTCCGCATGAAATCCAGGACTTTTTTCGCAAATCGCTGCCCTTCCGGGGTCGTGATGTCCTGACCGAGGAGGTTGAGGCAGGCCTCATTCATCCCCAAGAGACCAATGGTGGAAAAGTGATTTTTCCAGTATTCACCGAACCGCTCCTTGACATTCCGGAGGTAGTGTTTCGTATAGGGATAGAGGTTCCCGTCGGTGAATTTCTCCAGCACCTTTCTCTTGACTTCAAGGCTCTCTTTGGCCGTGACCATCAATTTTTCAAGACGCTCCATGAAGGCCTCTTCCGCATCCGCCAGATAACCGATTCTGGGCATATTGATGGTGATCACCCCGATGGAGCCCGTCAGGGGATTCGAACCGAACAGTCCCCCTCCCCGTTTCTGCAGCTCCCGGTTGTCGATCCGCAGCCGGCAGCACATGCTTCTGGCATCCTCCGGATTCATATCTGAATTGATGAAATTGGAAAAATAGGGCACGCCGTATTTGGCCGTCATTTCCCAGAGGCCTTCGAATTTCGGGTCATCCCAGTTGAAATTCTTCGTGATGCTGTAAGTGGGGATGGGGAAGGTAAAAACACGCCCCTTTGCGTCGCCGTCCGCCATCACCTCGAGAAAGGCCTTGTTGAAGAGATTCATCTCCCCCTGAAAATCAGCATAGGTCTCCTTCTGCGGTTCGCCGCCGACAATGACATTCTTGTCGGCATAATAGCGTGGCACCGTGATATCGAGCGTCACGTTGGTAAAAGGCGTTTGGAAACCCACCCGGGTGGGGACATTGATGTTGAAGATGAACTCCTGAAGCGCCTGTCGGATCTCCGGATAGTTCAGCTTGTCGTAGCGGATGAAGGGGGCGAGCAGCGTGTCAAAGTTAGAAAAAGCCTGTGCCCCGGCGGCTTCCCCCTGAAGGGTGTAGAAGAAATTGACCACCTGGCCCAGCGCGCTGCGGAGGTGTTTGGCCGGCTTGCTCTCCACCTTGCCGGAGACCCCGCGGAATCCCTCCATGAGCAGATCGAAGAGATCCCACCCCACGCAGTAGACCGAAAGCAGGCTGAGATCATGGATATGAAAATCCCCCTCCGTATGCGCCCGGCGGATCTCCGGCGAATAGATCTCATTGAGCCAGTAGACCTTGCTGACCTCGGAGGAGATGTAATTGTTCAACCCCTGGAGAGAGTAATCCATGTTGCTGTTTTCGTGAATCTTCCAATCCATCTTTTTGAGATACTGATCGACCAGATCCACCTCCATCCGGTTGGTGATTTCCCGGAGACGGGCATGCTGCTCGCGATAGATGATGTATGCCTTCGCCGTCTTGCGATATGGGGAAGAGAGGAGAACCTCCTCGACGATGTCCTGAATTTCCTCGACGGTGGTGATCCGGTGGTCAAAGATCTTTTCAGCCAGATTCAGAACGCGGATGGTCAGCGTCTTTGCGACCGAATGATCAAACTCGCCGCTTGCCGCTCCGGCCTTGGCGATGGCATTGGTGATCTTCTCCGCGTTGAACTTCAGCAGACGGCCGTCTCTCTTCTTGATCTTTGCGTGCATGGAGTGCTCCCCTTCTTCGAGATGGTTTAAGATGTCCCCGATCCGACGACAAACGCAACATATTGGGGTTATATGTATACATACTACCAGATATTGATAAGGTCAAGGGGAATTTCATGAAAAGAACGATGCGTATTTTCCAACAAGCCGGACCGCAGGGCTTGCCTTTCGGACACGAGAATTGTATATTCTTACACAAGTTACGAAATCCATTTTTTCAGGGAGGAAGGCCAAGAGCGATGGATGTCGATGAACTCAAGCGGATACGTTTCAAGGGATTTATGGCCGATGAGGAAACCGCCCGTCTGTACGAACTGGCCCGTGACGCCGCCCGGCGCGGCCCCTGCCTGGAGATCGGCAGCTACTGCGGTCGTTCCGCCGCCTATCTGGGACTTGGATGCCGGGAAGCGGGGGGGGTTCTCTTTTCGATCGACCATCACGAGGGGTCGGAAGAGCAGCAGCCGGGTCAGCAATATTTCGCTCCCGAGCTCCTGGACCCGGCGACGGGGCGGATCGACACCTTCCCCACGTTCAGGAAGACGATACGGGAGCTTGGTCTCGAGGATACGGTTGTGCCGATCGTCTCCCGTTCCGCGGTTGTCGCCCGCTTCTGGACTACGCCGCTCAGCCTGATCTTTATCGACGGCGGCCACACCTTCGAGGCGGCCTTCACAGACTACAACGCCTGGGTCTCCCATCTCCTCCCGGGCGGCTATCTGGTTATCCATGATATCTTTCCCGATCCGGCGAAGGGAGGTCAGGCGCCTCGGTGCATCTACCGCATGGCCCTCGACTCCGGTCTCTTCGAGGAGTTGCCCATGACCCGTACGCTGGGCGTTCTGCGCAGGGCATTGGCAGGCCTTCTCACCGAACGCTCAAGGGATCAATGGGCCGGGATCAGCGATTGATTCCGGCTCCGCATACAGACGGTCGATGCGGTTGTTGTGCGTCCAGTGCCAGCGGCATTCCCCGCCGGAGATCGCGGCGCGGATGTAACCTTTCTCGACGAATCCCCGGATCGTCCGGCGGATGAGCCCCCCCTCGACGCCGGTCGTTTCCTCGATCCGGCGGCAAAGCGCCTCCTGGAGAAGGTCCGAACTTTCGGCAGAATCCGACGCCGGAATTGCGCCCCATTTTTCGATGAGATCTTCCGAAAGCAGGCGATAGACCAGCTTCATCCGAAAATGACCTTCGACCTGCATGTCAATCCCAGGCGTGTTGGTTCTGTCATGATATCCCTGAACCATCTCTTCCCAGGCCTTTGCGATCGTGGATTCGAAATCCGCCACGAAACGGTTCATCTCCTCCGAAGAAAGGGCGGAGGTCCGCACAATGGCGCTGTTCGCGTCATACCGGGTCCAGTCATCGGTCAGGATTTCCAGATCGTACCTCTCCACCTCCTCGCGGACCGTCGTCCCGGGAAAGGGGGCCAGGAAATGATATCCATACAGCGAACCGAGACTTGCGGCGAACTCCCCCGTTTCCCGGAGCGTCTCCGCCGTTTCACCGGGCAGGCCGACGATGAAGGAGGTGTGGGCGATGATTCCCGCCTCCCGGCAGAGGGAAACCGCATGCCGGACCTGATCCAGGGTGATCCCCTTGCGGATCATCTTCAGCATTTCCGGATTTCCCGTTTCCACGCCGAAACTCACGCTGTCGCAGCCCGCCTCGCGCATCAGCTTCAGGGTTTCCAGGTCCACGGTATTCACCCGGGCGAAGGCGCTCCAGGTAAACCGGATGCCGCGGCGGAGGATCTCGTCGCAGACCTCCTTCACCTTCCCCCGGCTGGAGACGAACAGATCGTCCGCCACGTTGATCCGGTCGATGCCGTAGGAGAGGATCTCCTCGATCTCGTCCACGACCAGAGAGGCATTTCTCTGACGAATCCGATTTCCGACCATGCGGCGTCCCAGGCAGAAGATGCAGGAATAGGGGCAGCCGCGGGAGGTGATGATGCTGATCGAATAACCGAGGGCCTGATAGCGCGACAGGGGGAGAAGATGACGCGCGGGAAGGGGCAGGGTATCCAGATCTTCGATGAAAGGACGGGGGCCGGTATCGACGATCCGGCCGTCGCGGCGGAAGACCATCCCCGGGATCTTTTCCCATTTTTCGGGATTGAATCCCCCTGCCATCAGTTCGGTGATGGTCCCCTCCCCTTCTCCGGCCACAATAAGATCAATTCCTGGATAGTCTTTCAGCGTCCGTTCGGCAGCAAAGGAGACATGGGGTCCCCCCATCAGGGTGATCAGCGAGGGCCGATGCCGTTTGGCCTCGCAGACGATCTCCGCAGCGCCCGGGAAATTGAGCGTTACAGAGGTCGCTCCGAGGACATCGGGCCGGAAGGCATCGATCTGCATCCTGATTTTTTCCGGTGTGTAGCGGCTTACGATATAATCGAAGATCCGGACCTCCGCGCCGGCCGACTCGAAGGCGGCGGCGACATAGGTCACGCCGAGCGGCGGCGCGGGCGCCTCTTCCAGGGGGTAGGGCGGTGCGACAATGGCGACTCTCATCAGCAATTCTCCGGTATGGAAGTGGATGGGGAAAAGGCGAAGGAATCCGAGGCAAAGCCCGGGTTCTGCGCCGGTCAATCCCCTTTTCTGGGAAGGATGAGCGAGCGGAGCCACCCCAGCCAGGTGTTGTCTTTCATGAAATGACGGTCGATCTCCTCGAACTGGGCGGCGAGCGCCCCGGGGTCGGCCAGCCAGTCGGCGCGCGTCTTCATCGGCCTGCCGGCATCGAGATATTTTAAGACTATGGCCGGATTTCCCGCGGCCACCGCATTGGCGGGGATATCCCGGACCACCACAGCGCCGGCGCCGATGATGCTGTTTTCACCGATCCGGACCCCTTTGCAGACGATGGCGCTGTCCCCGATCCAGACATTTTTCCCGATATAAACGGGAACCGTATGGCCGATGGGAAGGCCCCGGTCGTAAACGCCATGCCAGTCCGAATCGGTCACGAAGGCCCCCTGGGCGAGCATGCAGCTCTCCCCGATCACGATCTCCGTGGCGGCGCTGATTCGGACGCCGGGACAGATGATGCAACAGCTCCCGATCTCGATTCTTCCCTCCCCCCCCAGAGCGGACCAGACGGTCAATCGGATCTTACGATCCGGTGTGGCGATCACGGTGGCATAGTCCCCCAGGGTAACGGGTCCGCCGAAGATCTCGACATGCCAGGGTTTCATGAAGGTGCACCCCCGGCCGAGATGTTCAAAATGCGCGCGGAGAAAATAGTTTGCGTACCATTTCTGAAAATTCAGATCGAGGCGTTTGAGAATATGGGGGCGATGATCTCTCCGCACGGAAATCAACCTCGATTTGTATGGAAGGCGGATGGGTTCCGACGATCGGACGCACCGAAGGAGATCCTTTTGCATTCCCGGGGAATTCCGTTTCCGTTCCAGAAGCTGTGGCTGAAGAGACGGCCGGCCGGCGTGATGTCGTGGAGGGCGTCGTGGGCGAGTAGAACGGCCGCCGCCGTCCAGGAGGTCCTCTCCTCCGGCCAGATCACGCCGTCGGGGAAGGTCACCCCCATCCAATAGGCGCCGTCATCGTATTTCTTGTCGCAGATCCAGTTGAAGACGATGGCTGCCCGCTCGTATTCTCCAACCGCTACAAGCGTCAGGATCAGTTCGCAGGCCTCCGCGGTCGTGACCCATGGACGATCGCAGACGCACTTCACCCCCCAGTCGGGAACGACAAACTTCTCCCAAGACCGATCGATCCGCGTTCGGGCATCGGCGCCGGTCACGGCGCCGCAGAGAATGGGGTAGTACCAGTCCATCGAATAGCGCGCTTTCATCATATTGAACAGGCTGGGACGATATCGGATCGCCTCACCGAGCTTCTTCTTGGCCGATTCCCAGTCCGAACGTCTTTTCCCCAAAAGTGAGGCGATGGCGAGGGCGCACTTGAGGCTCATATAGACCGAGCTGGAGCCGGTCAGGAGCGCCATCCGATCGACAATGCCCTCGCTGTTTCTGGCCCAGGCGATTTCTCCGGTATCCGCCTGAAGTGCGACGGCGTAATCGATCCCCGCCTCCAGTGTCGGCCACAAACGCCTGAGGAACCGGAGCTCGCGTGTGATAAGGAAATGATGGTAAACCCCGACGGCGATGTAGGAAGAGACGTTGCTGTCGCGGGTCTTGTCCTCCGGAACGCCGTCCCTTGTCGCCGACCACCAGCTCCCGTCGGAAAGCTGTGTCGTCATCATCCAGCGATAGGCATTCTCCGCCTCCCGGAGGCGTCCGGCGACGCTGAGCCCCATCGCGCTTTCCACGTGATCCCAGGGGTCGGTCTTGCCGCCGAGGGACCAGGGGATTTCGCCATTCGGTTTCTGCAGACCGGCGATAAAATCCGCGATGACGTCCACATCGACGGGTGACTGAGCAAGGCCTTGCGAAAGGGGAAGTTCCATCAGCGGTATCCTTTTTTCAGATAGAAGATAATGCTCTTGCCGATCAGGGGATTCAGAATCCGATCCATCAGGGCCGTCAGCGGGGGATGCCGGATGATGTCCCATTCGAGGAACTTCCGGTACGCCTTGACCAGCGGAAAGTCTTCATTCTTGTGTCCCACGAGGCACCGGAGCCACCAGTAGGGGGCATGGAGACCATGCCGGTAGCGGATCCGCCAGCAGCGCGCGCCTGCCGCCTCCAGAAGGCTCATCAATTCTCCCTTCTTATAGATCCGGATGTGGCCGCCGGGCTCGCGGTGATAGGCCCGGGAAATCGCCCAGCAGACCCTCTCCGGCAGAAAGCGCGGAACCGTGACGACCAGATCTCCTCCCGGCTTGAGAACTCGGACGAGCTCCGCGACGGCGGTTCGGTTGTCCTTGATGTGCTCCAGGACCTCGGAACAGATGACGACGTCAAAGCTGCCGTCGGCAAAGGGCAGTTTCGTGACATCGGCCTGTGCAACCAGCCAGCGCCCTTTCTGTTCCCTGGCCATCAGGGAGAGAAATCCCTTCGCCTTGCCCAGATCGGCCCGGTTCAGATCCACACCAGCGACTTCAACGCCCGGCGTCCGGAACGACTCGCAGAGATGTCTTCCGCTTCCGCATCCGGCATCGAGAACCCGCATTCCAGCCTGCAGCGGGATCTGCCTAAAGTCGACCGTAAGCATCGATCGCCTCCCGGTAGACCTCGACGGTTTTCTGTGCGGCATGACGCCAGGTCAGCGAATTCCTCACCCGGGCAAGCCCCGCCTCTCCGAGACTCCGGCGTCTTTCCGGATCATTCAGCAAAGCATCGATCGCCTCCCGTAGTGCTGCCGCGTCCGCCGGCGGCACCAGGATTCCGGCACCCCCCACCACCTCGGGAAGGGCGCCGCCCGACGTACTGATGACCGGCACACCGCACGCCATCGCCTCGCCGGCCGGCATGCCGAAACCCTCATAAAGGGAGGGAATAACGGCCATCGTTGCCTCTGCGTAATAACGGGCAAAATCCTCATACGCGATTCTGCCGGTGAATCGGACCGTATCGCCGAGAGAAAGTTGCGCGACCAGACGTTCGATCACGCCGTCTTCCTTCGGTTTCCCGATCACCACGACACGGATTGCCGTTTTTCGGCGGATATCCGCGACCGCTTCCAGCAGATAGCGGAGGCCCTTCAGCGGGGTATCGGCGCTGTTCGTTACCAGGATCTGATGGTCCGCCCTCTTCACCCCGCTCATCGGATAAAAGTAATCCGTGTTGATCCCGTTGGGAACAACACGGAATCGTTCCGCGGGGAGCCGGAACTCCCGGCCGATGTCCCGCTTCGAACATTCGGATACGGTGATGATGTTCGGGATTCGCCGGGAAACCCTTTTCTGCATGGTCAAAAAAGAATACCAGCGTCTGACCTTCATCCGGCGCAGCCAGCTTCCCGCCGCATCGATCTCCGTATCCCGGTCCACAGTGATCGGATGGTGGATGGTAGCCACCGTCGGATAACCGCTGCCGGTGATGGCGAGAAGACCATAGGAAAGACTCTGGTTGTCATGAACGATGTCATATCTCTTCCGGTGCTTGCGTAGATGGCGATGGGCCCGGATTCCAAAGGTAAAAGGTTCCGGGAATCCCCCGGAACACATGCTGAGGAATTCGAACTGATTGACCGGAGAGGAAAGTTCGCGGATCTTCCTTACCTTGAAAAGGTGTTCGGGGTTGTAAAGATCCAGACCGGGAATTTTGTGAAGTTGAACGCCCTCTGCAAGCTCCGGATAGGGAGGCCCTGACAGAACATCGACCTCATGTCCGAGGTCTTTCAGGGCCCGGCTCAGATATTTGATGTAAACCCCCTGCCCCCCGCAGGTCGGATTCCCCCGGTAGGTCATGAGACATATTCGCAGCGCACAACCGTCCTTGTTTTGTTGACCGCTTTTGAGATCCGCCTGTTTCAATACGAACTCCCCATTTTCGTCAAACCGGAGCAATCTTTTCGTCGGTATAGATCAACACCATGGACCTTTACCGGGCACGCCGGACCGGCGTAGCCGAAATCAACCGTCCTTCGCTGGAAATCGTGCGTTTATGAAAACCGACCGTAACGACCCAGGCAGCCTTGACCTGAGATTGCAAACTATGAATCAATACATCCTGTTTGTTGAATTAGCAAATGAAAAGTATATTTCAAAAAGCCGGTCCATTCGAATTGGTTTGACAGATCCGCTTCCATGAAATAATAAACCGTTTGACGCCGGTGTCCGGGATCATCCGGGTTCCTTCCGGTGATGACGGGGGGGAAGGGGCTCGATCCCGGTATCGGGGTCCTCCCGCGGATCCCTCGAGGCCGGCCTTTTTTTCGAAATTCCCCGGAATGGGATACCGCAGGCAACAGGTGATTGCAAAGCCATGACACTGCCGAAACTGATTGTTTTTGATATGGACGGCGTCCTGATCGATGTCTCCGGCTCCTACCGCGAGACCGCTCGAAAAACGGCGCGGCTTTTTTTCGATGGGGCAAGGGGCTTCGGGAAATTACCCGATCCGCTCTTCCCGCTGACGGACCTCGCCGAACTCAAACAGACCGGCGGCCTGAACAACGACTGGGATCTGACCGCCCTGACCCTCCATCTCCTGTTTGCGAAGGTCAAAACTCCCGCCGGGTCTTCATCTCCGGATAATTCAACCAGATGTGAAGAGACGATCTGCGGTTGCGAAGTATCGGAACTTGCCAATTTCTTGAAGTCTTCTCCCCGCCCACTGATGGATCTCCTAAGTCGCTACAGCCGGCGAAACGACCCCTTTGTGGCAGCCTGTTTTCAGGGAGATGTGCTCACCGGCAACCGGATCAAGCGGATCTTTCAGGAGATCTACCTCGGCCGGCCGCTCTTCATGGCGCATTACGGCCAGGAGCCCCGCTTCTACCAAGGAGAGGGTCTGATCCGCCGGGAAAGCCTGCTGATGGACCCGGCCCTGCTTGCAGATCTCTCACAGAATCACATCCTGGCCATCGCCACCGGTCGCCCGCGGGCTGAGGCGGATTTTCCGCTGGACCGTTTCGACCTGCGGAAATATTTTCAACTCGTGATCACGCTGGATGATTGCACGCGGGAGGAAGAGCGGATCCTTGCCGAGCGCGGCGAACGGATCTCGCTGAAAAAGCCCGATCCCTATATGCTCGACCGGATCCCTCGCCTGATCGGCAAAGGGTTCAGCGAATGTTATTATCTGGGCGACATGCCCGACGACATGCAGGCGGCCCGGTCGTCCAAAATCGGCTACCGGGGCGTGGGGGTGATCCTTTCCTCTGCCGAACCGGAAAACCTGCGACGGGATCTGTTGCAGGCCGGCGCCGATCAAATCATTGACCATTACGCCGCCCTGCCCAGGATCATCGGTTGATCGCGTCTTGCGCAAAAATCCACATGATCCTTACCACCCCGCAACCACAGGCAAAGGTTGGATTGTTTCCAGAACCGTGATTTCATCCTGCTGGGCAAAATACATATCCCGCCGCAACTGAACATTCATCCAAAAATCGGCCGACATGTTGAAAAACTTTGCCAACCGCAAAGCGGTGCCGGGAGTGATCCTCCTGCGCCCATTGACAATGTCGTTGATGCGTTGATAGGGAACATGGATGGCATCGGCCAAATCACGCTGGGTCAACCCCATCGGATTCAGGAATTCCTCTAAAAGCATTTCCCTCGGGTGGGTGGGGGTGGTGATTTGCTGTAATTGCTCTAAATAGAGAGACTCGGCTTCACCTACCTATACGTAACATAATCCGTATTTGCTATTGATATTAATATTTTAGCC
>PLLC01000066.1 GCA_003141195.1 Syntrophaceae bacterium | reverse complement strand
TGACGAACCCGTAAAAAGTCAAAATTTGCCAAAAGCCGCTTCGTAACTTACTGTAATTATTAGGCGCAAATTTTCATAAAGGGCCATTTTCCGACTTTTTACGAGGTCGTCAATCTTGGCTTCTCATCTTATTAGAGCGGAAGGCTTGTTGAGGAAGTGGATAGACAAACCCTTTTCTGAAGAACGGTCCGGCTCACACTCCGTAGTGCTCCCGGATCCAGGACTGATACGCACCGCTGCGGATCCGTTCGCTCCAGCCCCGGTTCTCGAGATACCAGCGGACCGTCTTCCGGAGACCCGAAACGAAGGATTCCGCGGGAGACCAGCCCAGCTCTCCGTGCAGCTTCGAAAAGTCGATCGCGTAGCGGCGGTCGTGGCCGGGGCGGTCCTTCACAAACGTGATCAGACACCGCCGGGACACTCCGGCGGGCGCGAGTTCATCCACAAGATCGCAGATCATCTCCACGATGGCGATATTTTCCATCTCCGCATGGCCGCCGATGTTGTAGGTCTCCCCTCGACGCCCCTTTTCCATGATCGTCCGGATCGCCTCACAGTGGTCTGTGACATAGAGCCAGTCCCGCACATTCTTTCCGTCCCCGTAAACGGGGAGGGGCTTTCTCTCCAAGGCGTTGAGGACGATCAGGGGAATCAGTTTTTCGGGAAACTGATAGGGGCCATAATTGTTCGAGCAGTTGGAAAGTGTGGTCGGCAGGCCATAGGTTTCATGGTAGGCCCGGACGAGATGATCGGAGGACGCCTTGGACGCGGAGTAGGGGCTGTTCGGACGGTAGGGCGTCTCCTCGGTGAAATACCCCTCCGGGCCCAGACTGCCGTAGACCTCGTCGGTGCTGATGTGGTGGAAAAGCCGGAAGCGGCTGCCGGCAGCCCTTGCCGCTTCGAGGAGATTGAACGTCCCCAGGATATTGGTCTGAATGAAGCTGTCCGGCCGTTTGATGGAACGGTCCACATGGGACTCGGCGGCAAAATGGCAGACGGCATCGATCCCATGTCGGGCGAAGATGGCTTTGAGCGCGGGCAAGTCGCAAATATCTGTCTTTTCGAAAAGATACCGCCCCGGATGCGCCTCCGCGATGCCGCTTAGATTATCAGGGTTCCCCGCATAGGTCAGACTGTCCGCATTGATGATCCTCCCCCGGAAGTTCTCTCTTGCAAGCAGATGGCGGATGAAGTTGCTTCCGATAAAACCGCACCCCCCGGTGACCAGTAAATTCTCGCTATCCATGATTCTCCTTTCTCGACAGACCGGCCCGACTGCCGGACAGGTTTCAAGATCTGTTGTTCCGGGGCGGCTTCTTTAAAAAGCTCCGGAGGCAAGGCGCGCGCGGTTCGACCAGCTCACCATGAGAGGCATGGAGTCTGCCCTGAACCTGCCGAAGGGAAGGAGGAGGCGCAATACAGCATATGGACTTTTTGCGTAGCCATCATCAGTATTTCCCCGTCAGGACGAACGCCGCCCAGACATACGGCGGATACCCCTCCCGAATCAGATGGAGCTGCGCTGCCCGCAGCGCATCGGCAAGGGGTTCCCTTTTCCCCAGTTGGCGGTAAAAGAGATCCAGAAGATGGGCTGCCGCCCTGTCGTCTACGAGCCAGAGGGTCGAAACCACCGACGGACTCCCTGTGCGCAGAAACGCCCGCTGCAGGGAGGTCAGCCCCTTTCCTTCCGGATCCTTTTCCGGCATCGGATCGCATCCGCTCAGGACAACGGCCCTTCCCTGAAACCGGAGGCCGAAGATCTCGCGGACGGTCAGCCTGCCGTCCTGTCCTGCGCCCGGGGTCAGCAGCAGACCCGAGTTCAGGGTCTCTTCCGGAAAAAACTGCCCCCGGACGGCAAAATGGAGGATGTCGTAACCGGAAGGCATCTCCCCCGCCTTCGCTTCCGTAGCCTGTTCACGGAGCAGAACGGTTGTGCCGCCGATCCGCTTCCGGATCCGCTCCACCTCCAGCACGGCATGGTGGAGATCCAGCGCTTCGTTTTCCAAATCGGGGTCCCCGAAGGCCAGGATACGCAGGCCCGCCGTCCTGGTTTCCCCCAAAACCTGTTCGAGCAGACCGGCCTCGGGGAGATGGAAGATGGAAAAACCCTCAGCGAGAAACCGTCCCCGGTAGCTCATGGCCGCAAAGGGAAGGTAGACCAGCGCATCGTCGGGGATGAAACCGATCCTCTCCCCGGAGACGAAGGGAATGACCGGTTTGAGCAGCCGATCATAGGCCTTGCGGGAGAAGATCTCGATTTTTCTTTTATCCTTGTCCCGAATGGCCGCGAGGAAGGAAAAAACCAGAGCCCTCAGCTCCTCTCGCGGAAGATCGATCCGCTCCAGATGAACCTGTCCCCAGTGAACGGCCCAGACATACAGACCGTCCGCCGTCGCGAAATAATCGAAAAGGGTGGTATTCTCATCGAGGAGGCGCTGGAGGGCGGTCGAATCGACGCCGCTCACGGCAATCAAAGAGAGGAGGTTTCCATCCTCTGCGCCGATCCGGCCGAGCAGATCGCGGTAGGTCTCTTCGGCCTGTTTCAGCCGTTCCCGGAGTTCATCCGCCACCGTCCCCTCCGAGACCTGCAGGATGCGCCGCTGAAGACCTCGGATCTCCTCCCCGAGTCCGGCCTCTTGTTTCAGCAGCACCTTTTCGGCAGGATTTCTTTCGAGATCCTCCCCGGCCAGGAGATCGACGATCATGAGCGCCTTGGCCTTCTCCGCCGCCGTCAGGGCCTCCCCGACCATCCCTTCTCCGGCCAGAAGCTCAACAAGGGATTCGTAGACTGCCCGGCGTTGACGGCGGCAGACCTCATCTAACATGTCCACCTTCAGCCCGGATCGCTGCGCCTCTATGATTCCGGCCGCCTCCTGGAGAAACCCGATCGCCTCCCGGTTCCGTTCCTCCCCCTGCTCGTAACGGGCCAGAAGGAGCCTAGCCCAGACCCGATAGGGAGAGGCCCGGTAGCGGTCCGCCCTCTCCCGCAGCAGCTCGGCCGCCTTCCGACCTTCAGTTCCGTATTCCCCCTGGAGACCGAGTTCGCCCAGGAACAGCAGGCCGCGAATCTCCGCCGCCGAGAATCCCGCCATCCGCGACAATTCCCCCGCAGCGACAAGTTGTCGGAGCGCCTCCGCCTTATTCCCACGCATCCAGGCCTCCAGACCCAGGAAGTTGTGCGTCTCGGCCTCCACTTTTCGGAAATCGGTCGCGGGGAGAAGCGGTTCAAGCTTCGTCTGTCGGAGCTCCTGATTCAGTACAAGGGCATTGCGGAGATGGCTTTCGCCGGCGGTATCCGTCCCGGTCGCAGGCGCGCCGGTCACACCGTAGATCGCGAGCAGTCCGGGAAGACGATCGGAGAGAATTCCGACGATCCCCGCGTCGAGTTCCGTATCCCGCCGCAGCATCCGGAGGTAAAGATCCCCTGGAAATTCCGCGTTATCCTGGAGCGACCGGTTCAGAAGCGAAAGGGCGCGGGGGAAATCCCCCTGCTGAAGGGCGCGATGGCCCTCGAGATACTCGGGAAAGGCCCGGAGCGGCGGCGCCATCCATTTTTCCCCGGCCTCATGGATGAGGTCACGCGCCTCCGGCTCCCGGCCAAAATTCGACAGGAGAATGACCTTCCGACTCCAGGCCGTTGCCTCGCCACTCCGGTTCTTTCCCCGAACGAACCCGTCGGCCGCCCTGTCCAGAAAATGGAGCGCCTTGTCGACTTCACCCCGTGCGGCAAAGTGGTCGGCAACGGTTAGAAAGGTCAGAGGGAGGGCCTCATCGGCTGCTACAGAGACACGGCGGAGACGATTGAGGTATTCTGCGGGGATTTCAGAATCATAAAGGCCTTTCAGTTCGACCTGCGGTGGTGGTGGCGCCGCCGGCGGCGCCCCGGGCTTCGGCGCCACCGCTTTCATGCAGCCGGAAGCGCCCAGGATGAGGCAGATCAGGATCGTCAGGCAGATCTGGAAAGGCATAACCCCTCTGTATCGCTGCTTATGGGGAACGGAAAACAACGGAAATGCGTCTTTCAGAAGGGCGGTCCGGATATTTTTCTTGACCCCGGGAAAAACCATTTCCAAAACCTCATAATCATGTACCGAACAAGATACTAAAAAAGCGGGCATTTATCAACGGGCAGCGTGAAAAAAAGCGTCCCCGGATCGGGGGCGCCGTGCGGACGATTTGCCGGGGCAAACTACCTCAGGAACCCCTGGATGATCCGGTTGACCGTCTCCTCGTAAGTGAGCCCGAGGCTCATCAGTTTCGTCAGTTGATCACCGGCGATCTTGCCGATCGATGCCTCGTGGCTCAGTTCGGCATCCGGGTGTTCGGCCTTCAGCGCGGGGATCGTTTCGTTGGCGCCGTTGTCCATGATGATCGCATCGCACTCGATATGTCCGAAACATTTCGCACGGGCTACCATCGTCGCGTAGAAGTTCTGCCGCGAATTCCCCTTGATGACCGATCGGGAGACCATGTTGGACCGGCTGTTGTCCCCCGCCAGAACGATCTCGTTTCGCGAAACCGCTTTCTGATCGCCGTCGGTCATCACGCGCTCCGTGATCAGGAGCATGCTCCCCGGCCCCAGCGTCGCCTCGTTGAGGCGGTTCGCATCATCCACCCCGCCGATCTGGGTCAGCTCCATCTCCGCCTGGGCGTTCTCCGCGAGAAACACCTTCGTCGTCGGGTTCAGTGTCCTTTTCCCCGAACCGGGACCCGTGGCATAGTGTTTTTCGATGTATTTTACCCGGGCGCCCTTCCCCACGCGGAACTCATGGATGCCTTCGTGCCCCTCGGGGGCCGGGCCCCCACAGTGGATGCCGCAACCGGCGATGATCGTGACGTCGGAGGCGGCGCCGACGATGAAGGTATTATAGACGACGTCGTAGAGACCGGCCTGGCTCAGGATAACCGGGATATGCACCGATTCCTTGACCGTCCCCGGGGCGATCGTCACCATGATCCCCGTTCCTTCCTCGTTGCTTTCGATATTGATGTTCGCCGAGGTTGCGCGCGACAGGAGTCTGCCGTTCTTCCGGATATTGTAGGCACCCTCGGGGATATCCTCCAAGTCGGCCACCGCCTTCAGCAGGCCCTTATCTAAAGCATCGAGCATCTTCTTCTCCTTCCCGGCATGGTTTGAAATTGCAGATGCTCAAATCGGTCAGCATCGGCAGGGCGCCGTCCAGATTACCGACATAGGCGAATTTCCCGCGATTCACCATGAGAACAACGTCCGCCGCCTTGAGAAAGGCCCTGTTGTGGCTGATGACGATGGTGGTCGTACGGTGTTCGGTCTGCTCCCTTTTGAGGAGGTTGACCATCGGCCCGATCGTCCAGAGATCGATTCCCGTATCCGGTTCGTCGTAGATGGCGAGTTTCGGATTCCGGGCGATGGTGGTCGCAAGCTCGATCTTCTTGATCTCGCCGCCGGATAGTTTGGCATCCACGGCCTTGTCGAGAAAGGAGAGGGAGCAGATTCCGACCCGCCGGAGGAGATCGAGAAGCTTCGCCTCCTCTTCGATTCCGGTCGCCATCGAGAGGAGGTCCCGGAAGGTGATCCCCTTGAAGCGGGCGGGCTGTTGAAAACTGTAGGCGATTCCTGCCTTGGCCCGCTCGGTGATCGTAAGCCCCGTGATGTCCCTCCCCTTGAAACGGATGGCGCCGGCGCTCACCGGATTGATCCCCATGATCAGCTTTGCCAGGGTGGTCTTGCCGCTCCCGTTGGGACCGGTGATCGCATAAAATTTCCCCGGCTCGAAGGTAAAATTGAGCCCATCGATGATATCCCGTTTCCGGCCGCCGTTCGTCCCGTCCGTTTCGGTTACGGAAAAATACAGATCTTTCAATTCCAGCATATTCGACCTCATTTTTAGCGATTCTACGGAAAAGTTTTCTCTACCTTTGACGTGTTTATGATCGTGGAAGTCAGCCAAACGAGTATGATGAGGGGCATTATCCCAACCTATCTTCAGTTCGTTGGCAGAAGTAAGCCAATAGTAATTGTAGCGCTTGAGCGCTTTTTCACTCCATCTGCTGTTCGGTGACCCGCAAGTTCGTGCCATCTTTCAAATATAGGACAAGCCGCAGAGACTCACCATCAAGTTCAAAAGAAAGAAAATAATCGGGAGCTGTCACCCCTTTTTAGCCTTCCTCATAGTACTTCACATATTTCTTCAGCAGATCCTTAATTTCGCGTTCGTCCTGGATCGAGGATCGGGAGATTGCGGCTGCAAATTCCGCTACCATATTCTCCGTTTCCTCGCGGGAATAGCCGGTGGAATTTCGGGCGATGAAGATCTTTTCGTGGCGGCTTGCATCCGTCCCCTCTTCAGCCGTCAGGATCTCCTCGAAGAGTTTCTCCCCCGGCCGCAATCCCGTCACCCGGACATCGATGTCTTTGTAGGGTTCCAGCCCGTGCAGGCGGATCAGCTCCTCCGCGAATTCCATCAGGCGGATCGGCTCTCCCATGTCGAGGACCATCACCTCGCCGTCGTTGCCGATCACGGCGGCCTGCAGGACTAGGGAAACCGCCTCCGGGATGGTCATGAAGTACCGTTTCATCTCCTTGTGGGTCACCGTCAGCGCTTCCCCGTGCTTCAACTGATCCAGGAACAGCGGCAGGACACTCCCACGGCTGCCCAGGACATTCCCGAAGCGCACGGAAACAAACCGGGTCCCCTCTTTCTCTAAACCGTCATTCCCGAACTGTGAATTGTCATTCCCGTGGAAGCGGGAATCCATTGTTTTAACGCCCTCCTGGATTCCCGCTTCCGCGGGAATGACAGGGGAGGAGGACAGACAGGGGGAAGAAGTGAGGGGTGAGGAGGCCGGTGTAAGAGAGGAAGAAATAAATCGGGAGCTGTCCCCCCTTTCCAACGAGATTGCGGAAGGCGTACCGGGGGTCAGGAGGGAGGAGGAATGATACGCCCGGCAGATGTACTCGGCCACGCGCTTCGTCGCGCCCATTACGCTTGTGGGGCGGACCGCCTTGTCCGTGGATATCATGATGAACTTCTCCACGCCGTGGGCCACGGCGCATCCCGTCAGGATATGCGTACCCAGGATGTTCACCTTCACCGCCTCCGTCGCGTTATGCTCCATCATGGGCACGTGCTTGTAGGCGGCGGCGTGAAAGACCACCTGCGGCCGGAAGGCCTGAAAGACCTTCTCCACCCGCCGTCCATCCCGGACATCCCCCGTGACGAAATGGAGCGCCCCCTGCAACTGCGGAAAGCGGCGGTGCAGCTTCAACCCGAGGTTGTGCAGTTCCGTCTCGTCAATATCGAAAAGGGTCACATCCGCCGGCTGATACGTGCAGACCTGCATCACCAGCTCCGACCCGATCGAGCCGCCCGCTCCGGTCACCAGGATGCGCCTGCCCTTCAGAAATCTCTCGATCCCCGTCGTATCGGTCTCGATGCTCTGCCGGCCGATCAGATCTTCGATGCTGATCTCCTCCAGTTCGCGCAGGTTGATATCCGGCCGGTTGAAGTTGTAGATGCGCGGGATGATCTTGATATCCAATACGCCGGCCTTTTTCGCCGCGTTGTAGAGATCCCGCAGTTTCTGATGATTCAGCGTCGGAATTGCCAGCAGAACCCCCTCGACGTCGTGGGCGGGAACGACTCTTGCCAGTTCATCCGTACCGCCGAGGACCTGGATCCCGTGGATGTACGTCCCCGCCTTCATTGGATCGTCGTCGAGGAAACCCACCGGCAGAAAGTGATCGAACCCCTGTTTCATCATGTCCCTCAGAATCATCTCCCCGGCATTGCCGGCGCCGACGATCAGGGTTCTCTTTCCGCCCCGGTTCTTCAATCGGCGTTCCCGCAGGACTTCACGAAATATCCTTTTGGATACCCGCAACCCCGAAATCAGGAAAAGCGTGATGATTCCATCGGCAAGAACGACCCTTTTCGAGAAACCGAAGAGCGGCAGATCCCAGGGTAGGATCACGAACAGCATCAACACAAAAGTGGCGCCCAGCGTGGCGATAAAGATGCTCCGAAAATCATACAACCCGACATACCGCCAAGACATCTTGTAGATTCGGAAGATAAAGAAAGAGCCGACCTTCACTGCCACAAAGAAAGGCAGGACGGGAAAAATGAGGGGGTTGTACCGGATGTTCAGGTTCAGATCGAAATGAAACAGCAGGGCAAAAAGCAACGACAGGTAAAAAAGAATGATATCAGACAGGAAAAAGAAGAGGAACTTTTTCCAGGCGGTAGGATGTAGAAGGTTTTTCATCAGGTTCATTGAGTTTTAAGTTTTAGGTATTAAGTTTTACGTATAGAGTTTTAGGTGTTAAGTTTTAGATGAATTTAATGAGGCCACGCACCATTGAAGAAATTTTCTTCGGTTCTTCTGTAAACTCTTTCTGTATGTCGTTGCTTATGATGCCAATTTGACATGCGATGTAAACCTGTGTCCGAAGTTCCGCGGCTGATCCTTTGGCGATGTGTAAAAATCTGACAAACCCTTGTTTTGAATCTCGTTCTGCACCTTCAGCTATATTGCTTGAGATACTGACAGCCGCCCTTGTCATCTGGTCCTTTAGACCAAAATCCCTACATTCTTTGAGCACTCCATAAACCCGGACAGCCAAATGGCACCCCAGTTTCCAAACTTCAAGTTCTTCAAAAGCCCGATATCCCATAAACCTAAAACCGTTTAGCTGAGTTTCTCACGCGCGCGCTCCAACCGATATGCAATAAGCGCTTTGATGCTTTCGTCCAAGCTCATGACAACGATAACCCTTCCTCACGGACCGCCAATGAAAAGGGTGAGTCCATTTTTGCATTCATATCGTATTCCTGTTCACTGAACACAACAGCGGAGATGGAAAGATCATAATTGATATTCAGATCCGATGTGATTTCGGCAATCTGATCCATTACGCGTAACGATCTTTCTTTAACGATGACAAGGACATCGATATCAGCTGTTGTCCGGTAATCGCCCCGCACTTTTGAACCGAAAACCGACATCTTGACCACATATTCACCCAAACGGCTTTTGACGGTTTCTCCGAACTGTTCAATGGCATACCTCTCTGTCTTGCTCATATGATCTAAATTGCCGCCCATTCTCTGGCCTCCTCCCACTTCCCGGATTCTTCGGAAAAATCGGTACGTATGGTATTTTCTCTTTCATTGATCAGCCGTTACGACCTGTTCGAGGACCGTTTTGATGTAGGCATTGAGGGTCATTTTCTGATTCGCCGCATTCAGGACGAGACTTTGATGGAGATCCGGGGAGAGCCTGATATTGAATGATCCCTTGAATGGTTTTCCCGGTTCTTTCCCCTGTTCCGCACACATTTCCAGGTAATCATCGACAGCATTCTGAAAATCCTTCTCCAGGTCGGCGACGGTTGCGCCTTCGAAACCGATCAGGGCGGAAGAAACGCCTAAAACACGCCCGTGAAAAATCCTGTCCTCTGCGTCAAAGGCGACGCTGCCGGTATAACCCTTGTATTTCATGGTATTCTTCATGGTTTTACTCCAATTTGTATCAGAAAGTCCCTGATCAATTCGACTGAATATTTCGGCAGGACCTTTTGCGGGTGCGGTGCATGGAGATGAACGCTGTATGCATCCCGTTCGACCCGCACCCGCGAGCCCCGCCCTTCCCGGATATTGGCGCCGGCGGCGATAAGAAGTGATTTTACGTCATCATACCGAAGGTCAGTGCGTGTCGGCTTCTCAAAGATCAGAGCTAAGGTTTTTTCTGCCTGGCGTTCATCAGTTAAAGCCTATCAAAAACTGAGATGAAAAGCAACTAAAAAGTAGTTGCGAAGAGATGGGAGGCATTTGACAACCATAGAAAATAATCAGGAGCTGTCCCCCCAGAACGGGAATCTTCTCAAGTTCTCAAGGGACCTGGATTCGGACTGGACAGTCAAGAACAACAAGTCCCAGTCGGGTGGCGCGGGGGAATTTCACCCCCATGCTCCCACGGATCCGGACGTGACAGTCTCCCGTCATCCGGCTCTTATCATCCAGCCGCCAGGCCAACATAGCGGTTTTATCTTATTTCCTGGCGCCTCCCATCTCTGGTTGACCAAA
>PLLC01000065.1 GCA_003141195.1 Syntrophaceae bacterium | reverse complement strand
TGCTGCGGGGTAGTTCATTTTTGGCCGCCGGAGGTTTTTGACATTGACATCGCGGACATTATGATCGATAATCAGCACCTTCCGTCTCCCCGGGAGATCCACCAATGGTTTCAATTTTATTTATGAAGACGTGAGGTTCGCCCGTTTCCCGCGGGTCCAATATCCCATTGAAGGAGGTTCGCATGAAATTGTACGATCTGTTCAGGCTGAGCGGCAAGGTCGCCCTCGTGACGGGCGGGGGCAGGGGGATCGGGAAGTTCATCGCCACGGGGCTCGCGGAGGCGGGGTCGGATCTGATCCTCACCTCCCGGAAAATGAAGAACCTCGAGGCTACGGCCCAGGCCCTCTCTAAGGAATTCGGTGTGAAGGTTCTCCCCGTTGCCTGCGATATGGCGAATCCGGAGGCGATCGATGCCATGCTCAGAGCGGCACTGAAGAAATTCCCCCGGATCGACATCCTGGTGAACAACGCCGGGGCGACATGGGGGGCGCCCACGCTGGAATTCCCCCTGGAGAGATGGGATCAGCTCTTCAACGTGAACGTTCGCGGCGTCTGGATCCTCACCCAAAAGGTCGCGAACCTCATGAAGAACCAGGGCGGAGGGAACATCATCAACATCTCGTCGGTCATGGGGTTCCGGGGCTCGGAGGAGATGGTCCACCCGGCCGTCCCCTACAACTCGACGAAGGCCGCAATCAACCTGCTCACGATGAACCTCGCCGTGAAGCTTGCGCCCTACAAGATCCGCGTTAACGCGATCGCCCCCGGTTTCTTCCGGACCGACATGATGGCTTACATCGAAAAGCCGGAATTCAAGGCCGCCTATGACCTGACGCTTGCCAACATCCCCCTCAGGCGGATCGGGGATTGCGACGACATGAAGGGGCTTGCCGTCTTTCTCGCCTCGGACGCCTCGGCTTACATGACGGGCCAGATCCTGGTGAACGACGGCGGCCTGCTTGCCAAGTAATTGTGGAGAAAAGCCGTTGGAGAAGGATAGCTTTTTCACCAGGAACGGGGGAGGAGACGAGATGAAACAGACGTTGCGGGATGCCGCAACGGTCATCCTGCTCCGCGACCGGGTAGGCGGGCCTTATGAGGTCTTCCTGATGCGGCGCCACCGGAACCAGGCCTTCATGGGCGGGGCCTATGTCTTTCCCGGAGGCCGCCTGGACGACGCCGATGCGGACCCGGAACTTGCGGCCTGCATCGGCGGTATCTGCGCGGCCGATGCGAAGCATCTCATCCAGGAAACGGACCTTCCGGAGGCGACCGCCCTCGGTCTCTTTGTGGCCGCCATCCGGGAGACATTCGAGGAGGCGGGGGTGCTTCTTGCCCGCGACGCCCGCGGAAGCGTGGTCGATCTGTCCGCTCCGGAAACGGCCGCCCGATTCGCCGCCTATCGTCTGGAACTCCACGAGGGGAGACTCACCCTTTCGGAGATGGTCCGGCGGGAAGGGCTCCTCTTCGCCCCCGATCTCCTGGTCCCCTATTCCCATTGGATCACCCCGGAGATCGAGACCCGGCGGTTCGACACCCGTTTTTTCCTGGCCAGGCTCCCGGAAGGTCAGGTCCCTGTCCACGACCGGATGGAGATGACGGAGTCCCGCTGGCTGACCCCCGCCTTTGCAATGGCGGAGCACGCGGCGGGGCGGATCGTCCTGATGCCGCCTACCCTCAAGACGATCGAAGAATTGCTATCATTTCCCAATACCGGGCAACTCTTTGACGCCGCCCGGTCGCAGCGGATCTTCACAATCTTCCCCGAGGCCTTCCGGACGGCGGACGGTTTCGGCATCCGGCTTCCCCACGATTCGGAATACACTCTGGCCGCATACCGGCAGCCGCCCCGTCCCGGCGAGACGACGCGGATCGTCATGGAGGACGGGATCTGGAAGACCCGTGTGTATAAAAACGAGGAGTAAGGAGATTGTTACATTTTTTGCGGTCTCGTTCACATGTCCACCGTTTTTCGATTGGCCGCGCAACAAAAAAGCGGCGGGGCCACGAGGACCCCGCCGCTTCGGCCTTTGCCATTCCGGCGCCTATGCAACATAGTCTGTCAAGGAAAATACGGAAGTGTTGGACTATTGTTGATACAGGAAAGTAGGATTTCCTTGTTCCAGAACGTCGTACGCCTGTATGTTAATACCGCGGAACCCGCACAACAGCAATCTACAGATCGACTCTTCGCCCCTCAGCCGCCGAAAGATACGCCGCATATATAACTTCAACACAATCCACCGCCAGATCAATTCCTGCGAGAGGTTCACGTTTTTCGCGAATCGCAGAAACAAAATCCTCAATCTCCTGAATGAATCCTCTGAACCATCCTTCATCAGCGCTGGGGAAGTTCCACCCTGCACGGGTCTCAAGCTTTTCAGTAAAATACTCATCCCTGAAAACAGAATCATCGGGAGCATATGTTTGAACAGTATCATTCTGCGTCATATTTGCGCGGAGAGTCGCATTGGTCATTCTCACATCCACCGTCGTATTGAGCCCGCCAAGTCCCGCGTCCGTCACGGTGATAAGACCTTTGGATCCGTCATCGAATGTGATAGAAAGATTTGCCCAGTTTTCAACATCCGCGGGATCAGCCGCGATCCATTTTTTGCCGGAGCGGGCAGCCGCTTCGCTTTTCATAAGCACCGCAGTATCGGCGATCACCGACATAGGTTTGATCGGCTTTCCATCTTTTATTCTTCCTTCAAAGTCTTTAAGATGCAGACACGTTCCGACTGAATGCACTCCCATGCGGATAAGCGATCCACCTCCCGCATTTTTCCAGTGCTTTGAGAACATGGAACTCGAACCTGAGTGAGATTCCTGCGCGCGAAGATCAAGAATCCGTCCGCCGACGGCCGCCTGAATTAGCCTGCGAAGTTTTGCTATTGGAGGCGCGTAGACCCAGTTCTCTGCATAGCACAGAAGCACTTTGTTCTTGCGGACCGCATCGCGGATTGCCCGGGCGTTTTCACGAGCCCCTTCAAGCATCTTGACCCGGGAAACCTTATCGCCGATCGGTTCAGCGTCACCTGTTTCGCCAAAATACCCTGTCAGAGGTTTTTCCATAATGAGATGCTTTCCAGCTTCAGCCGCCTTGATTGCAAACGTATGATGAAGGGAAGGAGGAACACAGATATCAATCACATCAACATCAGGACGATTCAGAAGCTCCTCAAAACTTGTCGTCACAAAAGGGATCTCATATTTTTTCGCGCAGGCCTCTGCACTTTCGCGGCTTCGGGAGCAGACCCCGGTTATTTCAACCTGACTGCCCCTGAATCTTTTGTAATTATAAAGATGAAGCTCCGCTCCGAAGCGCGCGCCAGCCATACCGATTCTGATTTTATTCATTCTCAAACCTCTTTTAAGATTTTTTGCTGAACTACTGATAAAAACTTGCTTTTGAGTGAGTTGAGGATAGGAAAGATGGCCTTGTATGTCAAGGAGATTTTCTGGCAAGAATTTGAGATGAAAAACCGAGGAAATTCAAAGCAGCCGTCTAGGGTGATGAGGGAGAAAAAAGCGGCGGGTCCGCAAGGACACCGCCGCTTCGGGATTGACCGTTTTGTCGCCCGGTTTGCGAACGCTTCGTGCTCTTCGCGCCTTCTTGTTTATGGCATTACTTCTTCATGCTGGCCTTGATCGCCGACTGGGCGGCTGCAAGGCGCGCGATCGGCACGCGGAACGGCGAGCAGCTCACGTAGGTCAGGCCGGTCTTATAGCAGAAATCGACGGAGGCCGGGTCGCCGCCCTGCTCGCCGCAGATGCCGATCTTGAGGTTCGGCTTGGTGGCGCGCCCCTTCTCGACGGACATCCGGATGAGCTGGCCGACGCCGTCCTGATCGATGGTCTGGAACGGATCGGCGGCAAGAAGCTTTTGATCGAGATATTCGTTCATGAATCCGCCGATGTCGTCGCGGCTGAAGCCGAACGTGAGCTGGGTCAGGTCATTGGTGCCGAAGGAGAAGAAATCGGAGCTCTTCGCCATCTGGTCGGCGAGTAGCGCGGCGCGCGGGATTTCAATCATCGTGCCGTACTTGTACTCCAGGTCCGCGATGCCGAACTGCTTGAGGATTTCGGCGTGAACCTGATCCACGATCTTTCGGGTGACGTCGAGTTCGGAGACGTCACAGGTTACCGGCACCATGATCTCCGGCACGCATCTCTTGCCGTCCTGCATCAGCTCGGCGGTGCACTCGAAGATGGCGCGGATCTGCATCTCGCTCACCTCCGGATAGGTGACGCCGAGGCGGACGCCGCGGTGACCCATCATCGGGTTGGATTCATGCAAGTCTTCACCGCGCTTTTGGATATCCTCCGGCGCGATGCCCAGCGCCCGGGCCAGTTCGGACTGCTTCTCCGCGCCCTGCGGCACGAACTCGTGCAGCGGCGGGTCGAGAAGGCGGATGGTCACCGGCAGGCCTTCCATGGCCTCCAGCGTGCCCTTCAGGGATGCCTTGACGAACGGGTAGAGTTCGTTCAGGGCGATCTTCCGCTCCTCGGCGGTATTGCTGAGAATCATCTTGCGCAGGTAGAACAACGGCTGGTCGGAACCCTCACCGTAGAACATGTGCTCGGTGCGGACCAGGCCGATGCCTTCGGCGCCGAAGCCGCGGGCGATCCGGGCGTCCGCCGGGGTGTCGGCGTTGGTGCGCACGCCCATCGTGCGGAATTGGTCGGCCATGGTCATGAACTGCTGGAAGCGGGGGTTCTCGGTCGCGTCCATCATCGGCAGGGAGCCGACATAGACGTGGCCCCTGGTGCCGTTTAGGGTGACGACGTCGCCTTCCTTGAGGACGAGGTCGGAACCGGTGATCCTGGCTGTCCGGGTTTTTTCGTCCACGTGCAGGGCACCGGCGCCGACGATGCAGCACTTGCCCCAACCGCGGGCGACGAGCGCCGCGTGGGAGGTCATACCGCCGCGGGCGGTGAGGATGCCGGTCGCTGCTCGCATCCCTTCGACGTCTTCCGGGTTGGTCTCTTCGCGCAGCAGGATGCAGGTCTTGCCGGCGCGGAAGGAGGCCACGGCGTCCTCGGCGGTGAAGACCAGCACGCCACAGGCGGCGCCGGGACCGGCGGGCAGACCCTTGACGATCAGATGGGCGTCCTTCTCGGTCCTCGGATCGATGATCGGGTAGAGGAGTTCGTCTAACTGCTTGGGTTCGATGCGCATGACGGCGGTCTTTTCGTTGATGAGCCCCTCGGCCAGCATGTCGATCGCCATGTTCAGGGCGGCGGTGCCGGTGCGCTTGCCGACGCGGCACTGCAGCATCCANNATGGTGAACTCGATGTCGAGCATGTCGGTGAAGTGCTTCTCGAGCGTGGTGCGGATGTCGTCCAACTCCCTGTAGGTCCCGGACATCGCGTGCTGCATGCTCACGAGATGCCGGTTCTGTTCGTTCTTGGTGTCGTCGTTGATCGGGCTCGGGGTGCGGATGCCGGCCACGACATCTTCACCCTGGGCGTTCACCAGCCATTCACCGTAGAACTTGTTGTCGCCGGTGGCCGGGTCGCGGGTGAAGGCTACGCCGGTGGCGGAAGAGTCGCCCATGTTTCCAAACACCATGGTCTGGACGTTGACAGCGGTGCCCCAGTCGTCCGGGATGCCTTCGATCCGGCGATAGGAGACGGCCTTTTTGCCGTTCCAGCTCTTGAACACGGCCGCGATACCGCCCCAGAGCTGTGCCAGCGGGTCGTCCGGGAAGGGTTTGCCGAGGTGTTTTTCAACCAGCGCCTTGAATGCCTCGGCGAGCGTCTTGAGGTCGTCGGCGCCAAGATCCGTATCGGACTTGCAGCCTTTCGCGTGCTTGACCTCGTCAAGTTTTTCATCGAGGATTTTGCGGATGCCTTTTCCCAGGGCGGGTTCCAGGCCTTCCGCCTTCTCCATCACCACGTCGGCGTACATCATGATCAGGCGTCGGTAGGAATCCCAGACGAAACGGGGGTTGTTCGTCTTTTTGATCATGCCGGGGATGGTGATGGCGGTCAGGCCGACGTTGAGAACGGTGTCCATCATGCCGGGCATGGAGGAGCGGGCGCCGGAGCGGCAGGAGACGAGCAGCGGATTAACGGCGTCGCCGTATTTCATGCCCATGATCGTTTCGGTCTTTTTCAGCGCGGCCAGGACCTGGTCGGTCAGTTCGTCCGGGAGCTTGCAGCCTCCGGCGTAATAAGCGGTGCAGCATTCGGTGCTGACGGTGAAGCCCGCCGGAACGGGGATGTTCAGGGAACACATTTCCGCGAGATTGGCGCCTTTGCCGCCCAGCAGATTCTTGTCGCTTGCAGCGCCCTCGGCGGAACCGCCGCCGAAGGTAAACACATATTTAGCCATGGATCATACCCCTTCTTGTTTTGTTGCCTTTTCCGGCCATTTCAAATTCAAAAACCGGCGCCGCGCGGAAACAGGCGACGTCCGGATTTCAACACCCGCGACGCAGCCAATGCCCTTGAAGACACCGCCGCGGTCTGATCCTTATGCCTTGCTGCGGACGCCTCAGAACTTGACCTGAGGCGCCGCCTTGGCGGCCGCCGGGGCCTCGAAGAAGGCGGCCTTCCCGAAACCGAAGATCCCGGCCAAAAAGTTTGCCGGGAAGCTCCGGATCGCCACGTTGTAGCTCTGAACGACGTCATTGTAACGCTTCCTCTCCACGGAGATCCGGTTTTCCGTTCCCGCCAGTTCATCCTGGAGCCGGAGGAAATTCTGGTTCGACTTGAGGTCCGGGTATTTCTCCACGACGACGAGGAGCCGGCTCAGGGCGCCGGTCAGCTCGTTGTTGGCGTTGATCTTGTCCGGGACCGTCGCCGCCCCGCCCACGCGCGCACGGGCGTTGGTCACTTCCACCAGGACGTCCTTTTCCTGCTTGGCGTAGCCCTTGACCGTTTCCACAAGGTTCGGGATCAGATCGTAACGCCGCTGGAGCTGATTCTCCACCTGCGCCCAGGCCGATTTGACCCCTTCGTCCAGTGTGACGAACCGGTTGTAGTTCCCCTGGAAGAAGGAGTAGCCCAAGCCCGCCAGAACGACAATCACAATGACGGCGATGAGTAAAATTTTCTTTCCGCTGGTCATGCTGTACCTCCTGTATGAATTGGGGACGAGCCCCTGTTTTCCCGAAATCGATAGGGGCTCCGCCCCCGATTTCCCAATTAAACGTCCATCCGGTCGATTATCTCGCAGAGGCGGTTGACCTCCTTCAGATAGTTCCGGAAGACCGCCAGCACCTCGGCCGCCGAAAAACGATCTGTTTTTCCACGGATCTCCTCGCATTTCAGGAAGACGGCGGCGTCGAAGCCGAAGGCCGCGCCCGCGGCCGCGATGACATCGCGTTTCCTTTTCGGGATTTCCAGGTTTTTCAGGCAGAGGAGGGCGCTGAAGAGCGCCACGAAGGCGGTGAGTGACGCGCCGATCAGCTCGCGAACCTTTCTGGGGTTTCCCCCCGTCGCGAGGTAGCCGCTTCGGAGGTGGAGGAGCTTGCCCCGGAGCTCCCGTTCGAGCTGGAGCCGGATATGACGGGGATCAAAGGCGAGCGGTGCGAGGACGTCCTCGCCGGTAACGACGAGGTAGCTCCGCCTCATGTTCAGAAATTCGATGGGGTAGGCGTCCTGCGACCCGGTGAGATAGTCGCGGGTCATGAAGAGGGGAATCGCAACGTTGCGTTTGCGCCACCTTCCGACCGTCTCCAGGACCCTGTCGAGCCCCTCGATGCCTCGCTCGGTGAGTATGATCAGGAAATTGAGGTCCGACTTTCCGGGGACGTAATCCTCTCCGGCGCCGCTTCCATACAGGATGATGGAAATCAGGTCTTCTCCGAAGATCTTCCGGTAATCGCCGGTGATCTCTGCAAAGATCTCTTCCGGATTTTTCGGTATTTTCGCCATCCGTTTACCCTTTCTTAGAATCCGCGGCCCGCGCCGCCGCCGCCGCTCGAACCCCCGCCGAAGCCCTCGAATCCGCCGCCGCCGAACCCGCCGAAGCCGTCTCCGCCGCGCCGGCCGCCCCCGCCGCTCATCATCAGGAGGAGAAGCCAGGGGAGCAAAGCCCTGCCCTGGCGGGTGCCGAGCAGAAAACCGGCAGCCAGAATCAAAAGCACGATCTGGCCGATTCCCAGGCCCTTTTGGATTCTGGTCGGTCGGCGCTTCGGCGGTTGCGCGCCTGTGAGGGTCACTCCGGCTGCCTTTGCCACGACGGCGGAAACCGCGGCCATCGTCTCGGCGAGCCCCTTCCCGTAGTCGCCATCCCGGAAGCGGGGGATGGCGTATCGGTCGAGGATCTCGCCGGCCAGACCATCAGGAAGGATACCCTCCACGCCGTAGCCTGTTTCGATCCGGATCTGCCGCTCCTTGACGGCGAGGACGATCAGCACCCCTTTGTCCTCGCCCTTCTTCCCGATCCCCCAAGCCTGGTAGAGGCGGTTTGCGTAATCATTCGGATCGTTGTCGCCGATCGTCTCCACTGTGGCCACGACAACAGCGGTTCCCGTCTTGTCCAGAACCTCCCGCGCCAGGTTCTCCATCGGACCGGCGTACTGGGCGGGGATCACCCCGGCGAAGTCGTTGACCGCACCGGCCGGTTTCGGAAAGGTTTCGCCGGCTGCCCGCGCCATGACCGGAAAAAACAGGAACGCCGCCGCGAGAATCAGGACGCAGACAAATTCGGGTGCAGATCCTTTTCGCATGGCGGCATCATAATCATGTTCCCGGGAAATAGCAACCCCGGCGTGTCCCGGGACCCGACGCGAGGAATATCACTGAAGTCGAGATTTGCGGCTGATGGATTGTATTGCAGATCTCCTTTTTTCATGGGTAGAACAAGCAAAGGGAAAAAGAAATGCGCTGGTTATTGGTGCCACTTACAACTGCTTAGTGGCGGCCAGCTTTCGGAATTAAGGATTACGAATGAAAAGAGCTTACGTTCAGCGGATGAGTTGCGCCGCGAAGCGGCGTCTGCTCCATCCGCTTGTTAGCCAGGAGTCACTCTAGCCCCGGCACAGCAACCCGCTCCTGGGAGACGACGAAACCTGCAACTCCCGCAAGCGTCAAGAACTGGATGATAGCGGCAGGGTGATACGCGACTCCGAACTCAACGATGCGGTTTACGGTCTCCTTGAACTCCGTCTTGTCGTCCTTGTATTCGAGGATCTCCGACGCAAGGATACGGGACGATCTGTTCCCGATTGCCAAACCCACCAGCTTCGGTCCGTTGTGATAGGTCAGCACAGGGCTTCCCGACATGCCCTCCAGAACCGGGAACGGCAACATGAATGAAGCCTGGTCGACCGCATGCTCGTGCCTGAAGAAGTTGATGATCTTCCCCCCGAAGTACCCCTGCTCGATGTCCGCCATTCCCCCGCCAATCGAGAAGAAGCCGAAGGAGTAGACGTCCTCACCGATCTTCAGCTCCTGAGGAGAGAGGATTGGGAAGAACTCCGTCTTCGAGCGTCCGAATGCATCGGGCAGAAAAGCCATGTCGATATTAGGATCGGGCGGCAGGACCGGCGGGTGTGCGATCACAGCGAACGCTGAGACTGACCGATCGAACACGGCAATCGCGTAACCTTCCGGTATGCGTACGTCGACCACGTGCCGACAGGTCAGCAGACCCCCTCCTGGAGCGACCGGAAACGCAGAGCCGATAAAGGCGGTCGGCTGGCTCGATTTGTCAACCCGGAAGAGCTTGTAGAAAAAGTTGTCGATCTCCATCTGTTTCCTTCTCCCTGGCTAACGCAAAACTAACCGGCCGCGCCTCCCCAACTTGCCGCGTCAGCGCCGCTGCTGGTCCCGCGGTCCGGTTGAGTGCCTGGTTGTGCGGTGCCCACCAGGTCGAATACGTGATCCGTTGCAAATGTATTAACATTTAATTACGAAGAGAAGCTAACCAATGTTTGGCGATGCCCACAACAAATGATTTAGCCTCTGAGATCGTCATAGGGTTGTCGGTTTTCGGTTTGTCCTCATAGGCGTGGCGTGCTAACTCGCCCGAGACAACTGGATTGTGGACGGCATCAGAAAATCGCTGGAACTCGACTTTGGAAATCCCAAATCGTTCATGGAACTCCTTGCGGCGGGATGGATGCCCCTCCACCAATTCATAGATCTTGTACAACGACTCCCCATTGTGTGAATCTCGCTTGAGTAGCTGCAGCACCTTGACTGCGCGAGGCTCACGAAATGCGGGTTCCAGCTTCGCTCGCTGCGCTTCCAGCTTAGCCTTATATTCCTGTTCAGCACGGCGTCTATTATACTCGATAAGCTGTTCTGCAGAGAGATTGTCCGGAGGAGATACGGTCAATATCGCATCAAGCCCAGTCGTAACGATAATGCCCGATTTTACCTCCAGAAAGTGGTGCCGTTTTGGCTCTCCTAAGGACAAATCGATTACTGGCCCAAGGACAAACTCGGGATCAATTTCTGTGACCTCTGACACCAAATCTCGAATCCTCTTCGCCTCTTCCCAGACCTCGCCAGCGTTTACACAAGTTTCTAGTGTTTTCGACCAAAAGGCTAAATCAAGTCCGGGAACATCCGCCGGTTGATACCCTATACTGTCAAGCAAGTCTAATAAGTTTCGACGGTCCAACGTCGTCCGCTCGATTTGGAACGCCCATTTCATCATTCACCCTCATATCACTCCGCCATCCGTTTATTGCCGCACAACGTCACGCATCAGCCTCGAGGAGCCCGCCGCGGGCTCCGAGTAAGCTGAATGCGATGGTTGGGCAGTTACTTTCCCCATCCAATCTGCCAGCCCGCCTCTCCCGACAGAACGCGAGCAGGAATCCCGCGCTTCCGAGGGTATTTTCTCAGTGCGTGCTCGTTCAGGTCTGTGATTAGCGTGGCTGTGTCCTTGAGAGCCCGCTGCGCCTTTTCTTCTGACACGGCCCGGCGCAGATTGGGTGTCACCGGCTTCCAGAAGCCGTTCGGACCGATCTCCCTTTCATTCTCTATCCATTGGGTTCGGCCGTGAACCGCGATCTCGCGGTACGTCAGAAGACACGAGACTGTCTGGTAAGGTGGGCGTGACTTATCTATCGGAAAATCGCAACGTTCCGCGAGGAAGTCGAGTTTCCCTTTGACCCCTCTGTAGAGGGACTTGCCGCCAAAGAACTCCCTTTCGTTTTTCCATTCTTCAGGTGCAACTACATCTCCGAGGTGGTTGAGATATGCCTCGAGCGTGAAGACAGACATGATCATACTGCACAGGTAGAAGGACCTCTGCCGAGAAGGAATGGATTGAGCCGCCTTCATCTGGCTTCTTGCTGCAGCCCAAAGGTCCTCGTATGCCCGGAAGTATCCGGTCACCAGGCTTGTGGGTTTGTCATTCATTTTCCTGCTGCCCAACGCGGTGCATGAACCTCGGCGCGCTTCGCGCCGTAGTGTTCCATGTGTTGGTTCGCCTCATTGCTCTATCTTATCAAAATGACTCGTGATCAACTCCCATTTGTCACGATATGCTGTCAGTTCCTTCGGCCAAATGGCGCAGTGCGTGGACTTCGGATTCCGGGGTCTGACGCCACCTTTGTAATGCTTGAGGAAATGATCCTGTAAGTCCGCTATAGTCAGGATATAGAACTCGTCCCGTTCATCCGGCTGGAGGAGGACAAAGACACAGACCAAGTTCGTGTTCGATACAACCTTTTTTCCTTTCACAATCTGCCTGTCTCCGTCAAACTCAATTTCCAGAAAGGATGTTGCAGAAAACTGCCATGATGGGCCATTGATCGCTTTGACCTGAATTGGCATGGAATGACCAGAGAGATCGGAGGCAAGCAAATCGTAATCCGGCACGTTGCCTGCGAAGGGCGTGGCAATGATGCCCATGCGCCCGAGTTTGGCGACAACCAGATGTTCCCATATCTGTCGCGTTAGTTGCGTCATGTATCCTGTTTTCATCTTTTTTCTCCGGCGAACGTTCCGGGTCACTGGACGTGAACCCGCCGCGGGTTCATGGTACAGTGGACCCGGTGGTTCGACGTTCTATCTCTGACAACGCATCAATGACTTGCGGTGCAACATCTCGCACGAAGTTGACCTGTGCTTGCGTGACTTTGTCCCCGTGTATAGCGGGAGAGCAAACCGAATAGATCTCCCGAATCGGTACGACAAGTTGCAGCGGCAGCAGTTCGTGTCTTACCAAGACGGAAGTTAGAAGACCAACGGGAGGAGGGGATCGCTTCTCTGAGAACTGTGCGAAGGTCGCTGCGATGCGTTTCAGCTTCTTCTCAACTGTGTACCGGGTCTGGAAGAGAAACATCGTATCGTCGTCTATCTGCGGAGAGCCAGTCGCAGGCAGTCGGCCTGGGAAAATGCCTTGCTCCAGTAGAACCTCCGAGAGGGCGGTCCGGATCTGAGCCTCAATGCCGGGAAGTTGATCATCTGTCGGGGCACTTGGAACATTGATATTCACGTTGCTGGTGTTGCTGATCGATGTCTGGATGTCGGCCTTGAACAGTGCGAGTTGGGTGACAATGTTCTTCTGCAAGTCGTCGATCGCCTGTTTGAACTTAAGACCGAAGAATGACACCTCCTGGAAGATGGGCACCAGGAGTAGGGCGACCAGCACCAAGAAAACAAAAACATCTACGGGCGCTGATTGCCCTTGCGATATTGCAGGAAGTCGAGAGTAGAAAAGCCACGCAGTCAAGGCTGTGATCGCGAGCCACCAGATTATTCTGAACCACACAGGGAGTTTCATGTTTTTCCCCTCATTTTCATGTCGTCGAACAATTAATATACGAACTTCGCTTTTTCCGATTATCTGATATTATCGTAACACAGTCTTCCTTCTGCTCAAATGAAAATATTTCCATGATTACACAAAAATACCCATTTTCATCATTTCGGATAATCCGGTAATAAAGACCAAAAACGAACTTCGTTAAATATGGAAAATTTGTCCGCTGCCGCTCTGCTAAGGATTGCTTCCATAGTTTCAAGTCGGAATTGCCTCATTCACGGACGGCCGATTATTTTGATGTTGACAGTCACGTTTTCAACCGGAACGCTAAGAGGTTTTGTTTCCAGGTTAACCCTGCCAATCGCTTCGATTAGATCCAGAAACGCGGCGACGTTCTGCGCTGCGATTTCAGCCTTCAGAAATTCACTTCCCTTGCGGTGCTGCCTTTCGATGATCCGTGCGTTGACTTGACCGAGGCGCGCTTCGATCTCCCGGATGGCGACGTCCGTATCTCCGACCTGAATCGACAGGACAATGACGGATCGCTTTATGGCTGCTGCAGCCGTCATTCGTGACGGGGAAGGCGCGGACATCGTTTTTCTGCTTTCCCCGGCCGCGGCGCCGGTATCGGCCATCTTCTCTTTCCGTTTCTGTTCCGGCAGGAGAGTTTCAGGCGCCTTGTCGGCATCCTGCTTTCCGGCCCTGTCCTGCGCCTTGCTCAACGCCTCCGCGCTGACCGGCGGGCCCTCCTTTTCTCTCGCCGCCATGACCGGGGCCGCGGGTCTTATGGCCGATGGACGCTCTTTCCGTATCGGCGCCCGTGAATCGGCTACCCTTTCCTCTTTCCCGCCGTTTTCGAACGGGGGGGCGACAAACCGCTGTCGGTTCTTTTCGGGAAGATCCCCGGCAGGCACCCGCTTGACCGGTGTGACGGCAGAAGGCGATACAAGGGGCTTGGGGGATTCAGCCGTGACCTGGCCCTTTCCAAGTTCGGTCAGGGGTATCGGAAGCGGCGCCATCTGTTTCATTTCCGGCTCGCCTGTCTGGTAAACATAGATGGCCAGGACGGCGACGAGGAGCGTGGCCAGGGCCTGAATGGGGACCTTGATGTGCAGCGGATAGAAGAGCTTCCGGAGGATCCCCTGTTTCTGCCCGGCCTCTTCCCTGACCCGGGACATGATCCTCTGCTCGAAGAAAGGCGGCGGTTCCACCTCTCCGAGGCCGTGCACGAGCTGTTCCGCCTTCTTCAGGCCCGCAAAGGCCCGGCTGCAGCGGGGACAGGTGGCGAGGTGCCCCGTGATGCTTTTTCTCTCTTCCGGGGAGAGGAGATCCTCCAGATAGGCCGGAAGCCGATTTTCGATCTCGTTGCACGTCATCTCAGATCACCGAGTACCCGGAACAGGCTGTCTTTCAGGGCGTTTCTGGCCCGGAAAAGCCGCGATTTGACGGTTCCCTCGGGCAGTTTCAGCATGACACCGATCTCTTCGTAAGAGAAGCCCTGGATGTCCCGGAGGACCAGGACTTCCCTCTGTTCGCCGTCGAGGAAGCCGATGCATTCCTGGACCTTCGCCTCCAACTCCCGCTTCTCGAGCCGTTCGACGATCGACCCCTCCTGGGAAAGGGGCTCGTTCAGGAAACTTCCGTCTTTCGATTTCACGGGATCATCGAGCGACCCTGCCTCACGGCGGGAACGGGCGGCCTTCTGCGTCATATGACTTCTCGAATGATTCAGGACGATGCCGCAGAGCCAGGTGGAGAACCGGGCATCCCCCCGGAATTTTCCGATGGCCCGGTAGGCGGAGAGGAAGGCCTCCTGCACCACGTCGCAGGCTTCGTCGTAGTCGCCGATCATCCTATAGGCGATGTTGAGCATCTTTTTCTGGTGCCTCCTGACCAGGACCGAGAATGCCTCGGTCTCGCCTCGCTGGCAGCGTGCGACAAAACCGGCGTCATCGTGTTCCGGGGACACGTTCCGATCCCTTCGGGCTTCCGGAACATGTCCCCGACACCGGTTCTGCGCATCCACTGGATCAGGGTTATCCGGCAAGATGTTTTCTCCTGTCATTGCGTGCGGAGCGAGGCAATCCCGTAAATAGACGTTATATTGTTAGACTAACACGTTGCTCCGCTCCGTGCAATAATGGAAAACCCATGGTTTTCACCCTGCGGCCTGTCAGGGCCGCAGGCTCAGCGGGGGCGGAGGGGCGTAACCGGCGTTGTCCCAGAAGCGGTTGGGTGGACAGCGGGGCGGCTTGGCGCATTCAACCACCCCTAATTTACAGAGGGTCGAACGCCACTCGTACTTGAGGTAGATGGTCTCCAGCGCCCGTTTCTCCGGCTCAAAGGCCACGATCTGCGAGGGGGAATACTCGCCTCTGCCATAGCCGGTGCCGGCGCTCTCCAGCGCCTGTCCCGACCGGGCGTCCTTTTCCTTCATCCGCTTGCCGGAGTCTTCCCGCGCGGCAGGGGCCGCTTCCGCTTTGTCGGCCGAACCTGCCGCCTTGCCTTCATAGCCGCGTGGACAGGAGGGGGCTGTCCGGGAAAGGGGTATCGGCGGCTCGTAGCGATGCACCTCTGGGTAGAGCGCCACGGCGATCACCCCCATGGCGCTCTCGTCACCGAACGCCGCGGCGTAAGAGTCGGGTACGTCGGTGAAGTAGAAGCGGTTGATGCGATCCTGAGCCGTGCGCCAACCCGCGAATTCTCCCGAACCGTATGGTTTAAGGATGTACATGCGCTCGTTGTTCTTCAGCCAGGATTTTGTGCCGCTGATGATGTTGCGGCCATCCACCGCGATGACCAGCCCGACCCTCCGGTTGAGACGGTTCTTCACTTCGATGCGGTAGTGGTCCCCCTGGATCGCCTCGGCGTAGACCTTGCTAACCCCATACCGCAGCGTCACCGGGTAGGTCGGCAACGTCCGGCCGTCATCGGTCACGATCCGCACTTCCACGGCGTTCCCGACGCCCCCTGCCCACGCGCTTGTCGTGCACACCACGATTGCCAAAATAACGATTGCGATGGTTTTCATGATCCGTTCCTCCTTGTAAGTTGTCTTTGTAACCTTAGACAGGAGGAAGAAGAGAAAAGTTCCCGGAAAGTTATTGCGTGGGGATTTTGTTGGCAACAGACATGGCGGAAGGGATGAAGACCGCGGGCAAATGCTTGCTGAAAAAAGGTCGGGCCGTATCCGAAAGGGACACGGCCCGACCCCGTTCTTGTTTTGGCGCGGACGTTTCGTTAGAAGTTCTCGGCCAGAACCTCGTAGTAGGACTGCGGATGCTTGCAGGCCGGGCATTCTTTCGGAGGCTTCGTCCCCTCGAAGATGTAGCCGCAGTTGATGCAGTGCCACGTCACCGCCTCGTCCTTCTTGAAGACCTGCTTCTTCGTGATGTTCTCGATCAGTTTCCGGTAGCGCGCCTCATGGAACTTCTCCACCTTGGAAATCTGCTCGAAGGAGCGGGCCGCCTCGGCAAACCCTTCCGCCTTGGCAGTCTTGGCGAAGTTCGCATAGAGGGTCGTCCACTCCAAGTTCTCGCCGGCCGCTGCAGCCGTTAGGTTATCCTTCGTCTTCCCGATCACGCCCGCGGGATAACCTGCGGTGATCTCCACCTCGCCCCCCTGGAGATGCTTGAAGAACACCTTGGCGTGTTCCTTCTCGTTTTCCGCCGTCTCGGCGAAAATGTTGGCGATCTGCTCGTACCCCTCCTTCCGGGCGGCGCTGGCGAAATAGGTGTAACGGTTCCTCGCCTGGGACTCCCCGGCGAAGGAGGCCAGCAGATTCTTCTCCGTCTTTGATCCCTTGAATGCTTTTGCCATGTTCGTCTACCTCCTTAAAAAAATGATTGGATTCCCTTTGACTCGAAAAACAGGATGCCGCCGGCCGATCCTTCGCCTGCCCGAACGCCCCTGTAGAAACCTCCGACCTCAGCATTATACAGATGATGCCCGGCAATATGCAAAATTTTTTTGCGCATTGCAGTTGCCGCATATTGAAGACACAATATCCATTGAAAAATATCCCCGGATCCTCCTCGTAAATGGCCTATGGTACCGGGAGAAACCAAGCTACTCGACTCAAACACATACACCCGGTCGAACGAATGGGTGGTGCATAAATTGTTTTTTGGTAGTATCATGATCGGTATGAAGTTACCAAAGTTGACGATCTCGTAAAAAGTCTTAAAAGTCGCAAAAACGGGACGGCTTCGTAAAAAGGCCGCAGGCAAGGCGCGCGAATCCTGAGGAATGAGGCGTACTTTGGCGTACGCCGCAATAAGCCTGCCCCTGCGAAAGCAGAGGAAGGATGGAGCGTAACGCGGCATCCGGACTTTTTACGAAGCCGTCAAAGTCACGGACAGGTCTTATGGAAAAAGTAGGAGGCCCCTCATGAAACTTCCGGAACATAAAACCAAAATTGTAGCGACCGTTGGACCGGCATCGGCGTCGCGGGAAGTCATGGAAGCGATGATCAAGGCCGGGATGAATGTGGCCCGGATCAATTTCTCGCACGGCGATTTCAGCGGCCACAAACAGGTGATCGACAAACTCCGTGCGGCAGCTCGCGCGCTGGGACGGAGAATCGCCATCATGGCCGACCTGCCCGGTCCGAAGATGAGGATCGGCCGGCTGGCGGATGAGCCCGTCGAGTTGCAGCCAGGGTCCCTCTTTACCCTTACGACCCGGGAGATTGTCGGAGATGCCGAACGGGTTTCGGTGAGTTTTGCCCGTCTCCCCCAGGCGCTCCGGCCCGGCGACACCCTTTTTTTGAACGATGGTCTCATCCAGCTCGAAACCCTAAAAGTGGAAGGTCAGGAGGTCGCCTGCCGGGTCTTGGTGGGTGGAGAATTGCGTTCCCGAAAGGGTCTCAATCTGCCCGGCATCGACCTCGGGATCAGCGCCTTCACCGATCACGACCGCGAATGCCTGAAATTTGCCTCTGAACAGGGCGTGGATGCGGTCAGTCAGTCCTTTGTCGAGAGCGCCGCGGATATTGTTGCCGTACGGGAGTCAGCAGATGCAATGGGTTACAACCCTTTCATCATTGCGAAAATTGAACGCTCCCGGGCCTTGGAACATATGGACGATATCCTCGCAGCGGCGGACGGCATCATGGTTGCGCGCGGAGACCTCGGGGTGGAAATACCGATTGAGCAGATTGCCATCGTCCAGAAGCGGCTCATACACAGCGCAAACCAAATGGGAAAACCCGTCATCACCGCCACGCAGATGCTGGAATCCATGACGGACAACCGGCGCCCCACCCGGGCGGAGGCAACTGACGTGGCCAATGCGGTGCTGGACGGCACGGACTGTGTCATGCTCTCGGAAGAGTCGGCCATGGGCAAATATCCGGTGGAGGCTGTAGCCATGCTGGCGAAGATTGCCGCAGCGACGGAGCCGCACCGCCCCCGCCACGGCCTCAAGGAGGCTCTTCGGGACCGCGGCGGCGACGTCCCCGTCCGTGTCAAGGACCTGATCGCTTTGAGCGTCGATGCCGCCCTGGAACGCATCTCCCCCGCCGCCGTCTTCGTTCCAACCCACAGCGGCGCGACCGCCCGCTCCATCGCCCGCTTCAAGCTCCCGGTATGGATCGTGGGGGTGAGCTCCCGGGAGGAGACCTGTCAGCGACTTCTCTTCAGCGGCGGGGTCTATCCGATGTACGAACCTGACCACCCGAAGGACTGGAATTCTTATGTGAGGGATTGGTTGCAAAGCCATGAGTTAGAGGGGAATCTCGCGATCCTGACCGAAGGTCCGTCAGCGAAACACCCGGAGGCAAACAACCGCATGGAGATCATCCAGCTCCGGTGTGAAGAAAAGAAGGACTCACCGTGAACCCATAGCGGGGGAAAAAAGATGAGCGTCCACGAGCTTGCCGGCAAGCCGGCCCCAAGATCCATCCTCGCCAATATCCCGAGGCTTCTCTCCGCATATTACACCCATAAGCCCGACGCCTCCGATCCCTCGCAGCGGGTCGCTTTCGGAACCTCGGGCCACCGGGGTTCCTCTTTCCGGAACAGCTTCAACGAGGCACACATCCTGGCCATCAGCCAGGCCGTCTGCGAACACCGAAAAGCAAAAAAAGTAACCGGCCCGCTCTTCATGGGCATGGATACCCATGCCCTGTCCGAAGCGGCGCTGGCCACCGCCATCGAGGTCTTCGCCGCCCACCGGATCGCCGTGATGATCCAGAGGGATCTGCGGTACACGCCCACACCGGTGATATCCCATGCCATCTTGACGTATAACCGGGGCAGGAGAAGCGGATTTGCCGATGGCGTGGTCATTACCCCTTCCCACAACCCGCCGGAGGATGGCGGATTCAAGTACAACCCACCCGAAGGCGGTCCCGCGGACACGGAAACAACCCGGATCATCGAAGAGAGGGCCAATGCCATCCTGGCCTCGGGGATCGGAAAGATCCGCAGGCTGCCCTTTGAAAGGGCGCTGAAATCGGGGTCGATCCATGAATACGATTATGTGACCCCCTATGTGGAGGATCTTCGGAACGTCATCGACATGGAGGCAATTGCGGGCTCGGGACTCAGAATCGGCGCGGACCCTCTCGGCGGGGCGGCAGTGGACTTCTGGGACCCCATCGCCGACCGCTACGGCCTTTCGCTTTCGGTGGTGAACCGGATCGTCGACCCGACGTTCTCTTTCATGACCGTGGACAAGGACGGCAAGATCCGGATGGACTGCTCATCACCTTATGCCATGGAGAGCCTGATCCGGTTGAAGGACAAGTTCGATATCGCCTTCGGCAACGACACGGACGCCGACCGCCACGGCATCGTCACCCGGGGTGCGGGGCTGATGAATCCCAACCATTTCCTGTCTGCCGCGGTCCGGTACCTCTTCCGGAATCGGCCCGGGTGGAGAGAGGATGCGGCGGTGGGAAAAACGCTGGTCTCCACCACCATGATCGACCGTGTGGCCGCAGACCTCGGGAGGCGGCTTTGCGAGGTTCCCGTGGGCTTCAAATGGTTCGTGGCCGGTCTCCTGGACGGCTCCTATGGTTTTGGCGGAGAGGAGAGCGCCGGGGCTTCTTTCCTGAGAAGGGACGGAACGGTATGGACGACGGACAAGGACGGCATCATCATGGATCTGCTCGCCTGCGAGATTACGGCAAAAACGGGCGAGGACCCCGCCGCCCTCTACCGGGATCTCGAAGAACAATTCGGCACATCGTTCTATGTGCGAATGGATGCCCCGGCCACGCCCGAGCAGAAAGCGGCGTTCCAGGGGCTTTCCCCCGAGATGATTACCGCAAGAGAGCTTGCCGGCGAACCTGTCCTTGCCGCATTAACCCGTGCGCCCGGCAATGATGCCGACATCGGGGGACTCAAAGTCGTTGCCGCGAACGGATGGTTTGCCGCCCGTCCGTCGGGCACGGAAGACATTTACAAGATCTATGCGGAGAGCTTCCTGGGTGAGGGGCATCTGCGAAGGATTGAGAAAGAAGCCGTAACCATCGTGAGCGGCGCGTTTGCAGCGGCAGCGCAGCGCTGAAATCAGAGCCCGGCCCAGAGGGCGAACCGATAGGCCGCCATTCCGCCCAGGTAGGAGACGACGAACGTCAGGACGAGGGAGGAGATGAACCAGAGGCGGTCGGCCATCTCCCGCCGCATGACCGCGATCGTCGCCGCGCAGGGGACGAATAGCATCACGACCGTCAGGAAGGAGAGCGCCGAGGCGTGGCTCATCACGGAGGGGAGGGTCTGGAGCAGCCCCTGTTCGCCGACGCCGTAGAGGACGCCAAGCGTGGCCACCGCATTCTCCTTGGCCACGAGGCTGGTGAGGAGCGCCGTCATCATCTTCCAGTCGAGGCCGAGGGGACGGCCGATCGGCTCCAAGAAACGTCCGATCCAGGCGAGGATGCTGGTCTCCGTCCGTCCGTCGGGGAAGTAGGAGAGGAGCCAGACCAGGATGGAGACCGTCAGGATCACGGTTCCCGCCCTCCGGACGAAGGCGACGGTCCGCGCCCAGATGGTGTGCGTGATCGTTCGCGGATCCGGCCGGTGGTAGAGGGGGAGTTCCATGATGAAGGGGGTTGCCTCCTCCTTCCGAAAGAAGGCGTGGACGACCATCCCCGTCGCGCCGAGGATGAGGATGTTCAGGGCGACAAGCGACCAAACGACGGCCGTCGCGTGTGCCGCGAAAATGGCGGCGGTGATGAAGGTCAGAACGGCGAGGCGGGCTGTGCAGGGAACGAAGGGGGTCAGGAGCATGGTGAGAAGTCTCGCCTTTTTGGATTCGATGATCCGGGCGCCCAGGATTGCGGGGACATTGCAGCCGAAGCCGAGGCACATCGGGATGAAGCTCTTGCCGTGCAGCCCCACGAGATGCATGAATCGGTCCATGACGAAGGCGGCCCGGGCCATGTAGCCCACGTCCTCGAGAAAGGCCAGGGCGGCGAAGAAGATCAGGAGGATGGGGAGAAAGGTCAGGACCGACCCCACGCCCCCGATCACCCCGCCGACCAGCAGTCCCCGGAACCAGGCCGGCGCAACCGTCAGAAACGGTTCGATGTTGGCGGTGAAACCTCTGACGAACCCTTCCAGGAGTTTCTGGAGGGGAAAGCCGACCTTGTAGGTCAGAAAAAAAACGCAGCCGAGGACGGCGAGGAGGACCGGGATGCCGAAAACAGGGCGGGTCAGGACATGGTCGATCCGGTCGGTCATGACGACCTGGCCCATTCGGAATCGGGAGACGCAGGCGCGTGTGATCTCCTCGACCCAGTCGTACCGGCCGCAGACGACGGCGTGAAGGGAATCCTCATGGGCGATGAGGAGAGAACGGACCTGCCCCCATGCCGGCGCGGGGACGAGCCCCTCCATCATCGCCGAGATCTCCGGGTCCCCTTCCATAAGTTTGGCGGCGACCCAGGGAACCGTGTAGGGGGAGGGCGTTACATCGCGGATCAGGGCCGTCAGCTCCTGAAAGAGCTTGCGGTGATCCTCTCTGACCAGAGGAAGTCTCGGCAGGGGCTGCACCTCCCGGCGGGAGACGGAGATGATCCGCTGGACCAGTTCCCGGATGCCGCGGTTTTTTGTTGCGATCATCGGGACGACCGGGAGACCGAGGGATTTTTCCAGCGCGTCGGCGTCGATCCGGATCCCCTGTGTTTCCGCCACATCCAGCATGTTCACGGCCACGATCAACGGCGGGCCGAGGAGGAGGAGTTCCGCGAGCAGATAGAGGCTCCGCTCAAGGGCGGCGGCGTTCACTAAAAGGACGGTGACGTCGGGTCTCTCGTGGATGATGAAATCCCGGGCGACCTTTTCCTCCTCCGAAAAGGCCGTCAGACTGTATGTGCCGGGGAGATCGACGATCCGCATCTCCACGCCGTCCGCCGTGTGGGCGCCCTCTTTCTTCTCGACGGTCTTTCCCGGCCAGTTGCCGACGTGCTGGGAAAGCCCCGTCAGGATGTTGAAAACCGTCGATTTTCCCGCGTTGGGCTGGCCGGCGAGGGCGACGAGGAGGGGGGCGGTTTCGGGCTTTGGGGTCTCCTGACCGCGGGAGGGGAGGCAGTCGACCAGGATCTTCGCGGCCTCGCCAGTTCCCAGGGCGACCCGTGTATCGGCCACCTGGACGATCACCAGACCGCCGCTTGCCTGGAGGAAGCGGATCCTCGTATTGAGGACGATGCCCATCCCCGCGAGCCTGCTGATCAGGGCATGGCCGCCGGCGATGTCATGGATGATCCCCTCTTCACCCTCTCCGAGGGAGGTGACGGGGCGGCAGGTTTCGTTCGCGAGCATCATTCGTTCCGTGAAAGTAAATCGATCTGAATCCGTCTTTCTTTAGCATGAAATCGTCCAGAATGTTACAGAAAAAAGGGTCGGCAGGCAACCTTTCCCCGGAAAGACGGGAAACAGGCCCATTCCTGAAATATTATGGAATTTATGACGATATGGATGTTCTCGTAAAAAGGATCAATAGCCGTTATTCCGGGGCGGCTTCTGGCTGTTTCATACCGGTTGACTTTGTCGGAATGCGGGGTATAAAGTGAACGCCGGTTTTTCGGCCTGTTTTGAGGACCGGCACGGGTTACATCGTATCGGCAAAGAGGAGGCAGGTTTATGATCAAGACGAGTTCAGGTTACAGCGTGGTGCTGCGGGTCGAGCTCCCCAAACGGCCGGGGATGCTCGGAAAGGTCCTGTCCGTCATCGGCAGGGCCGGAGGTAGTATGGGGGCCATCGACATCGTGGGATTCAACAACGGCCGTATCATCCGTGATATCGAGGCCGGCGCGGCGGATCTCGACACGGCAAAGCTGATCACCGCCGCAGTCCGGCGGATCAAGGAGATCAAGGTCCTCAACGTGGCGGACCGGACCCTTCTCATCCATCAAGGGGGAAAGATCGAGCTGAAGAGCAAGGTTCCGCTGAAGACCCGCGATGATCTCGCGATGGCCTACGTGCCGGGCGTGGCCCGGGTGGCAATGGTCATTTACGACCAGCCGGAACGCGTCTATGAACTGACCATGAAAAAGAACAGCGTCGCGCTCGTTACGGACGGAACGGCCGTTCTCGGCCTCGGCGATATCGGGCCGGCGGCGGCACTGCCGGTTATGGAAGGAAAGGCGATTCTCTTCAAAGAATTCGCCGGAATTGACGCCTTTCCCATCTGTCTCGATACCCGGAACCCGGAGAAGATCATCCAGGCGGTGAAGTGGCTCTCCCCCGGCTTCGGCGCCATCAGCCTGGAGGACATCTCCGGTCCCCGCTGTTTTGAGATCGAGAGCCGCCTGAAGAAGGAACTGGATATCCCCGTTTTTCACGACGATCAGCACGGCACGGCCGTGGTGATTCTGGCGGGTCTGATCAACGCGCTGAAGGTGGTTGGGAAAAAAAAGGAAGATATCCGGACCGTCGTCTGCGGTCTCGGCGCCGCCGGCATCGCGTCGATCCGGCTCCTGATTTCCTACGGCGTCCGTCAGATCATCGGCTGCGACCGGGCCGGCATTCTCTACCGGGGGCGCCGTGGGAATATGAATCCCGTCAAGGAGGAGATCGCCGGCCTTACCAACACGGAACGGATCCAGGGGACGGTCGGCAGGGCCCTGCGGGGGGCCGATGTCTTTATCGGCGTCTCCGAATCCCGGGCGGTTGCCGTCAAGGATGTCCGGCGGATGGCCCGGGACGCCATCATTTTTACGATGGCCGACCCCGTTCCGGAGATCATGCCCGCGGAGGCCGAACCTTATGCCCGGGTCATCGCCACCGGCCAGCCGGATTACGACAATCAGATGAGCGACATCCTCTGCTTTCCGGGCCTCTTCCGGGGGGTTTTAGACTGCCGGGCCCGCGAGATCAACCAGGAGATGCTCGTTGCGGCGGCCGATGCAATCGCCTCCTGCGTTGCCCCCGAAGAGCTGATGGAACAAAACATTGTCCCCAGCGTCTTCAACCGGAAAGTTCCCGAGGCGGTCGCCCGGGCGGTGACCGAGGCGGCGCTCCGGACGGGCGTCGGGACGACGGCGCACAAATACGAGATGTTCTCGTGAGACCGGCGGATTCAGAAGGGTTGAGATTCCTTACGCGGTATTTTGGGAGGGGCGTTTCATGGAAACGGATCACCGTCCATGGGGATACTACACGGTTCTAAGCGATGAGCCGGACCACAAGGTCAAGCGAATCTGCATTTTTCCGGGAAAGCGCCTGAGTCTCCAGCGCCACCGCCGTCGGGGGGAGCACTGGTACCTCGTCCGCGGGGAGGCGATCGCGACCCTCGAAGACCGGGAGATCGCCCTTCGGCCGGGGGATGCCGTCGACATCCCCTGCGGGGCAGCCCATCGCCTCCGGAACGTTGGGGAGGATGAGGCGGCCTTCATCGAGGTCCAGACGGGGGAGTATTTCGGAGAGGACGATATCGAACGGATCGCGGACGACTACGGCCGCGTCTGACAGGCTGTTGAAAAACGC
>PLLC01000092.1 GCA_003141195.1 Syntrophaceae bacterium | reverse complement strand
ATCAATTATATGTCGGAGTAGAAATAATTAAAAAGACATTAGCCAATATTTTAGCACGCCCTGCCTGCATGAGTATTATCGTTCTTTGTCGTGACTATTATGAGACTGTTAATATGTATTCGTTTAATAATTGGAATGACTGTGATGAATGGATTAAAGCTCAGGCGAATGATGCTTTGTAGCCTTTAACCCATCTTTAACCTTAACCTTCTTTAACAGCATAAGATATTGATTATACTTATTAAATAATTTTCTCGGTTGGGTTCGATTCCCATGCACTCTCGATATTCAACGCCAGATTGTTTCCCGAATAGAAGAGGAGCAGCAGATGGTGGACGCGACCAAGAAACTGATCCAGGTATACCAGGGGAAGATCAAAGAGAAGATAGACGAGGTGTGGGGGGAATAGAGGAAACATGAAGGACAAACAAGAAGTTGTATGTAGTGATTGTGGTCACCCTTTAATTTCCTCAGAGGAGCAGTGCCAGAATTGTGGAAGTCTCAACAAGACACTCAAAATCTCACTTGATGTGCCACCTATTATCCCAAAACTGATGCTCAAGGGAAAGGTGAAAGACAAGACTCTCCCCCCAAGAAGAAGACTCGCATTGAGTTCATGCAAGGTGATGAACAGCGTCAAATCGATGGGAAGTGGTTAAAAAAACGGAGACATATTGGCAAGGACCGAGATGAGTATTTTGAAAAGGTAGTCAATCCGGAAACTGGTGAGATAATCCGCGAATGTCAAGAGCCGTTACATCAACACAGAGATCACGGTTCAGCTAAAAAGGGTCTATTATAGATAGTCCCGTTATATCTACCAGTTAACTACCGAGACCATCATCAACCCTACCATCTACCATCATCTATCTAACTGATACTACTAATAATATCCACCGGTCATATTACCTCCCCTCATCACCCATCTACAGATGGACCACATATCAACTACATCTACACCAACATCAATAGTATCTAATATCATTGACTAATCACCAATTAGTAGCTATGATATCCACCACCCATCTGTCACCCAGATAGATACTGATATAGATACTCCGTCATTCCGGTTCAGGATGGACACCACATCTACATCTAACATCCATATGTCAATCTGGGATCGGATAGATAAGGGTAATGATAGTAAGGATAGTAGGGGTAGTATCTACTATATGGTTCAATGTCGATACTGTATCAGATGATAGATAACCCACCTACATTCGATTATTACTTGCGCCGACAACATAACAAGGCTATAATAGTCACCATAAAAAATTAGGAGGATCCACACCATGACTACAGATGATCTACGAGAATTAACCGCTGAGATTGTTATAGCACATGCTAACATGAACGAAATGTCGTCGGATGACCTGTTGAAGGAACTCAAGATGGTCTATGCGACACTGAAGAGCCTTGGTAAAGATGAAATTGAAGTCTCCGCCCAGGAACCCAAGAAACGTGGTAGAAAACCAAAAGCAATCATCGAAACCACTGCAGAGGAAAAACATGCTATCCCCCAAGCACCGGCGATGACCATCGAAGAGGCATTCAAACCGGATCAGGTTGCCTGCATGATTTGCGGGAAGAAAGGTTTGACAACCCTGAAACGTCATCTCACTACAGCTCACAATTTGAAACCCGGTCAATACAGAAAGCAATTCAATATCCCCAAGGATCAACCGTTAGCAGCCGCGGATTATGTTGCTAAAAGGCGTCAATCTGCTCTGGATAGGGGATTGGGAGATAACCTGGCCAAAGCAAGAGCTGCCAGGAAGGCGAAGCAGACTGCGGAATAAGGTATAGCGTGGTTTTGGTCCCTGGTCATGGGACTAAGACCCTATCAACCTTGGGTCGGATTTGGGACGGGTTCTGAATATTAGATCGTTTCGCCAAAAATATTTGACCCGACTTCGGCAGCTTGGGTCGGATTTGGGTCGGATTTGGTTAAAAATTCTTCCTGGTTTTGAATTTATTTGGGATTTTTGAACTTTCAAAAACAGTTCCATCATGCTGAAATTGCAATGAATCGCCTGAGATCACGACACTTTAGAAATTTTGATGATTTCACATTCAAATCCCGGCTTCGGCGCCAAAAGAGAAACAGGGGGTTAGCTCAGAAATGGGTTAACCCTCTGTTCGTTTGAGGGGTGCTTGGTCAGCAGGAGGTCAGCCATATTTTCAACCGGGCAGGTTAGAATGCCTGAGTAGTTACGTTTTTTCAATCTGATTTGTATCGGCAGGAGGTGGGTCATGAAAACGTCCATCAAAGCCGCGCTGTTGTCGGCCTTGGTTTTCCCCGGTCTGGGACAGATGCACCTCAAGCGGTACGTTCGGGGGCTGATCCCGATGGTTCTCGTTCTGACCGGCTTGGGCGTTCTGATCGTGCAGGCGACGGTTGACGCTTTACAGGTTCTCGATAAAATACAGCTTCAAGGCGGAACCGTGGATATGAACGCCGTTTCCAATCTCGCGGCCGGGTCCTTGACACACGGCGATCCGTATTCCTCGCTCATCTCGCTTGGGATCGCCGGCTGCTGGGTCTTTTCCGTGATTGACGCCTACCTGCTGGGAAAAGAAAAAGACCGGCGCAACGTTCAGGATCAGGCGAAGGGGGAATGACGTTTCGGGAAGGGAATTCCCGGGAGAAGTCGCGGGGGCGGCGATTTGCCCCTCTATTTGCGAGGCATTTCCATTGGAATAAGATACGCACCCGGAAGGGGGAATCATGGAATTCAACGTCCTGATCGGCGGAGAGGGGGGGCAAGGGGCCTTTTCCGTCGAGCTGGAACTGACAGAAACCCTGACGAAGATCAATTATCACTTTTTCGCCACGAAGCACTACATGTCCCGCATCCGGGGCGGGCATAACTTCCACATGGTCCGTATTGCCGACCATCCGGTCCATGCGCTGAACGGGGGAAAATGGGACATGATTGCCGCCCTCGACGACGAAACGGAGGCGCTGCACAAACCGGACCTCCGCGAAGGCGGCAGCTTCCTTTCCCGCGCCATGACGAAGGAGATCGGGGAGGAGAGCCAAAAGCTCTTCGGGGACATCCGGTCCGCCAACACGGTCCTGGTCGGCTGCGTCCTGGCTGTTATCGGCGTAACGCCGGAGAGGATGGCGGAGGCGGCCGAACCGGGGAAAGCGGAATACCTCAAGAAAGGGTATGCTTTCGCCGTGCGGTGGAATATCGCCGGGGCGTTCCCCGTTTCCGCGGCCGCGGGCTGCCCCGTCAAATTCGACGGCAATAGGGCCTTGGCCTTCGGGGCGCTCCTGGGCGGCTGCCGGTTCATGGCCGGCTACCCGATGACGCCGGCCACCTCCATCCTGCACTACTTTGCCGAGGCCGCGCAGGACCTTCCCGTTCATTTCGAGCAGGCGGAGGACGAAATCGCCGCGATCAACATGGCCCTTGGCGCCTCCTACGCCGGCGTCCGGTCGATGGCGGCCACCTCCGGTGGCGGCTTCGCGCTCATGCAGGAGGGGGTGTCGCTCGCGGGGATGACGGAGACGCCGATCGTCGTCGCCGTCGCCCAGCGGCCCGGTCCGGCCACCGGGCTTCCCACCCGGACTGAACAGGGGGATCTGAAATTCATACTCCATGCCGGCCACGGGGAATTCCCCCGGGTCCTCTTCGCCCCCGGTTCCATCGTCGAAACCATCGAACTGGCCCGAAAGGCGTTCGATCTTGCCGATCGCTATCAGATTCCCGTTTTTCTGCTGACGGACCAGTACTTCGCCGACTCCGTTCAGGTCGTCGAAGAGGAGAAGATCCCGCTGGATCTGATTACCCGTGAATACCCGGTTTTTGACGCAACCTACAAACGGTACCGTCTGACGGAGGACGGAATCTCTCCGCTGACCTTCCCGGGGCTCTCCGACGCGCTGGTCAAGCTCGACTCGGACGAGCACGACGAGGAGGGGAAGATCACGGAGGACCCGGATCTGCGGAAGCGGATGATGGACAAACGGCTGAGAAAATTTGATCTTCTGAAAAAGGAGGCTGTCCCGCCGACGTTCTACGGCGCAATGGAATCCGCTGCCGTTGTCCTCTGCTGGGGGTCGAACCGTCTGATCGTGAAGGAGGCCGCGGAGCGGCTCAATGCCGACGGTCTTTCGGTTTGCGCTCTCCACTTCGGGCAGGTCTATCCGCTGACGCCCGCGATGATCGCCCCTTACCGTCTGGAGGAGAAAAAACGGATCTGCGTGGAGAACAACGCAACGGGCCAGTTCGCCGGACTGCTGAAGCGGGAACTCGGCATCGTCGTTGATCACAATGTCCTGAAATACGACGGCGACTGCTTCACCGTCGAGGAACTCTATCGGAGACTGAAAGGTCTGCTGACCTGAGGAGGGGAAAGATGGAACCGAAAATAGAGACCGCCTGGTGCCCCGGCTGCGGCAATTTCGCGATCCGCGACGTCCTGGAGAAGGCTCTCCGGGAACTCCCCGTCCCGCAGAACAGGATCGTCCTGACGTCGGGGATCGGCCAGGCCGCGAAGATGCCCCATTATCTGGACGTGAACTATTTCAACGGCCTCCACGGCCGCTCCCTGCCTCTGGCCGTCGGGATCAAGCTCGCCCGGCCCGACCTGACCGTCATCGCCTATTCCGGCGACGGCTGCATGTACGGCGAGGGGGGGAACCACTTCATCCAGACGATCCGCCGGCAACTGGACATCACCATCCTGGTCTCCGAAAATCAGGTGTACGGCCTGACGAAGGGGCAGAGCTCGCCCACGACGGGTCTGGCCGTGAAAAACGACCTGAGCCCCGGCGGAAATCCGAACCTCCCCTTGAATCCGCTTGCCCTCGCCATCACGATGGGCACCCCCTTCGTGGCCCGCGGTTTCGCCGGCGACAAGGAACACCTCAAGGCGCTCATCCTGGAGGCGATCCTCTTCAAGGGAACGGCCGTCGTGGACATCCTTCAGCCCTGCGTTAGCTTCAAAAAAATCAACACCTACGCGTGGTACCGGGAGCGGGTGTTCAAGCTGGAAAGGCCCCTGACCGACTGTTACGAGGCCATCCGGACGGCCGACCTCTGGGGGGAAAAGATCCCGATCGGCGTCATCTACCGGAACGACGGGGCCCCGTGCCGGGAGGTCAAGGAGATCTTCCGGGTTCCGCTGACGAAGGAGGACGCGGCCTCCCGCCTCAACATGCGCTGCGTGATGATGCGATGATCCCGCATGCGGTTTGTCCTCCATTTCGCGGATTTGGTTCTGGAATCGCCCGCCGCGTCTGGGAGGTCCCCATCCACGCTTTCTCGATGTCGTGCGTCCCCGTCATCCGTTTGCGGTACTCATCCCAGCGGCCGATGGCGTCGATGTTCAGCACAACAAAGCCGCGGCGGGTGAGCTCAATGCAGGTGTCGCTGACCAGCATCTTTCCGTCGGGCGCTATCATTTTCAACTGTCCGATTTTTTCGGACACTTCGCTGTATCCTTCTGAAATCAACCTTTTCTTGAGATCACTCCAATATTTACGCGGCCTGTCGTTTCCTGTAACGGATCTTCCATTTTAATTTT
>PLLC01000038.1 GCA_003141195.1 Syntrophaceae bacterium | reverse complement strand
CGCGCCGGGCATGGAGGTTAGTATACATAGATGACAGCAGCCCCGACGGACAACCTCTCGGTATACTGCCCTTCCAGATTCAGACGGAATCCTTTTGCCAGCGGTACTTCGATCCCGGTAAATCCTCCAAAACCGGTCTTGTTTTTCATGGTCGCCTCCCCCGATGCGAATGCAAAACCGGCGACGTCCGCGGATGGCGATACCTTGAATTCCGAATACTGGACATAGGGTCCGATATACATCTTTATGCCATAGGGAACGGTGGCCTGAAAGCCCATGCCGAAATTCACATCCCATAAATTTTTGACCCCAAGTTCGACCGAAAAGGGTACGCCGTTTCGAGTTCCCGAAACGGTATCGGTGAAGTCACTGAAGTAATAGGTCCCCTGGATAAATGCGCCCATGCCGAATGTCTTGTTGAAAGGATAAAAACCCTTTGCCCCCACCGTGCTGAAAAATTTTCCGTGTTCTTCAAAATCCTGCTTGGACGTGGCCGTCGAAGCGGTTGAGGAACTGAATGCATCGATCAGTTTTAAATCCGACATCCCGACCCTAACGGTGATTTCCCAACCATTTCGAGATCCGTAGCCCAACTCCGAATAGACCTGATTCTGACGGGTGACCTGTTCCGTGCCATTTTTATATATATCCTCATGAAACCAATATCCGATGCCGGTATGGATTCCCCCTGCCTCTTTTGCAATGGGTTGCGGCGGCCCGAAGGGTCCGCCCGCGGCCGCTCTTCCCGGGGCAATCAGGATGACGAATACGATCATCACGATAACCTTGAGACTTTTCATATGAACGCATTCCTTCTCATTCATTTTTTCGGTAATCCGGAATCTTCCGCGGGGGTGTTCCCGCCCTTCCGATTGACCTTCTTCAACCGATATTGGACATAGGCATCGCGGATCGCCACGTAGGGATCGATGGCGGCCCCTTTGAGGGACTCATAGTCGCCGATCCTCAGGGAGGTGTCATTCACCCTGTCATACACCCTGGTTCCCGCGCCGGCATACCAGGGACTAAGATAGGTGGCGGGAGTAAGGAATGCATCCCCAACCAGCCCCACCGTATCGCGAGGGCTGGAAGGCCCGAAGATCGGCCAGTTGATGTAGAAACCCTGCCCGATTCCGTAGGCGCCCAGGGTTTGACCAAAGTCCTCATCCTGTTTGGAGAGATTAATGTCCTTGCTCGATGCAGGATCCAGAAGCCCACCGATGCCCCAGATGGTATTGATCGTGAAGCGGCCCAGCTCCTCCGCCGCACCCCCGAAGTTCGCCTGGAGCAGGCAATTAATGAAACGGATCGGGAAGGCGAGGTTCGCAAAGAAATTGCTTACACTGACGCGTGCGGGCTCGGGAACAACCTTCCCATATCCCTGCGCGACCGGTTTGAGCACCCAGAAGTAAAGCTTGTCGTTGAAATGATACATGGCCCGGTTGAAGGGCTCCAGGGGGTCGGCAATCTCAACCTTTGCCGCCTCGCTCGCTTTCTCAATGACTTCGATATCCCCATAGTCATCGACGTTCTTGGCTTCAGCGCTCACCTTCTCAGGAACTTCGATATCCCCGTAGTCATTGACGTTCTTGGTTTCAGATTTAACCGGCATGTCTGATGGTTTTGGAGGAATCTGTACTGAATCGGAGACAACCAGGACCTGCTGGGCCTGAGGAGGTGCAACCGGCGGTGCGAGAGAGGCGACGGGATCAGGACTGTGAGCACAGCCCGCAACGAAAAAAACGAACAGGAGAACGGGAAATGAGAAAGCTTTCATAACACGGACCACCCCTTCCGCCTTCTTGGGTCATTATGGCCATTATGGAGGATATGAATCCCGGCAGGTCCTCACAGCCCCCTTGGCGCCACCCTCTTGGAACCCTATTGGCCCTTCACTTTCTTTCGCAGGATTTCAAGCAACTGTTCGGGCTTATTTTTTTCCAGGATGTCATTAAACTGGGTACGATAATTCATAACCAGGCTCACGCTTTCTATAACGACGTCATACACTTTCCAGGCGCCGTCCTTCAGAAGCACTCTATAGGAGATAGGAATCTCCTTTGAAGGGGTAACGATTTTTGTTTGAATCTCGGCCTGGGTTTCCGAGACCATGGTTTCCCGGCCAAAGACAATCTTCTCATCGGTGTAGGCAAGGATTCTATCGATGTAAGCCTTTTCCAGCACCTGCCGAAAAAGTTGGACGAACTCCTGACGCTGGGCGACATTCAGGCTGTTCCAGTTCTTGGCCAAAGTGCGCTTTGAAAGTTCGACATCATCAAACATGCGTTCATAGATCAGCCGAAGTTTTTCCTTTTGGATCTCTTTGGCCGACGCAGCTTTGAGCGTTGGATCGCGCAACACCTCAAGCACTTTGTTGACGTTCGTCTGAACCGCGTCCAACGGCGGACCGGCATAGACCGGAAGAGAAAACAGCAAGAGTATAATGATGTTCAATACGACAATCCGTCTTTTCATGGCTTACCTCTCTTAATCTGCTTATGAGACTACTGTTTCTTCACATCTCCGAAGGCATACTTGCCGACGAGATCTGCGATGTCCACCGCCGGTTGCGTTTCAGTAATGGTTCCACCCGGCTTGAGAAGTGTGCTTGCACCTCCGGGGTCAATGCTGAGATGCATATCGCCGATCAGCCCCTCCGTTTTAATAGAGGCAATGGCATCATCAAAAATCTTGATGTCATTCCGAATGCGAATCTCCACCAAGGCCTTCTGGCTTTCCTGGTCCATGGTGAGTTTCTCCACCCGCCCGACCTCAATGCCGGAGATATAAACAAGGCTGCCGGCTCTGAGGCCGGTGACCGAGGTGAATCGGGCAAAGAGAGAATAGGCGTTGTCGCCGAGCAGGGAAACATGACCGAGTTTCATAGTCATATACCCAACGCAGAGGAGCCCGAAAACGAGAAAAATGCCAACCGTGGTTTCCATGGTGTACTTTTTCATCTGCTTACCTCCTCTCGTCGCACCGAAGCCGGGCGATTTCTTTTTGTTGAGATTTTGCCGAATCAATGACGGAATCGATGTCGGCAGCCGGTAGACCCTGGGCAATGCCGGCCAGGACCGTAAATTCGACACACCCCGCCGAACTTGTCTGCTTGCGAGCGCCGGTCCAGACGTCATGAATTCCCTGTTCTTGAAAATCCTTGACAAAATCCTTGAGAATGCTCTCCGCTTCCGTCAGATCCGAATAGGGGAGTACCGTAACAAATTCATTGCTGCGGCGTCGTGTGGAAAAGCCCCCTATGGCGCCGAAGTGTTTATCGATATAGATTCCCAGGCTCCGTATGGCCACCTGTGCCACATCATAGCCTGCGCTCGTCCGGATGATATCCAGATCATCCAGAGAAAAAACCGCAACGCAGTAGGTTGCCCCGTTTGTTGTCTGCGTCAACTGAACATGATGCATCACTTTGAATTGCCGTTTGGAATACAGACCCGTTAATTCATTCTGCAGCCCTTCCAGACTGCGGATGACCTCATCCTTGAACGGGTGATCGAAATTTTCCAGCTCCTCAGGAGAGCCTTGAAAAACGATGGATCGATCATAGAGGGCAAGAATGCGGTTTGAGATAAAATAGACATCCGGTATCTCATGGCTGACCAGGATTGCCGTAAACCCGAATTTCCGCTGATACTGGGCGATCATGCCCAGGATGGCATTTTTCCGGACCGGGTCCTGGCCGGAAGTGGGTTCATCGAAGAGGACGATTCGAGGATCCGTTACCAAAGCCCGCGCCAGGGCGGCCCGCTTTTGCATGCCGCCGGAGAGCTCCGAGGGATACTTATGAGCCGCATCCTCAAGTTCCGTCTGTTCGATTCTGGCCATCACCCTGCTACCGATCTCGGCTTTACTCAGGTTCGTCGTCTCCCGAAGGGGAAGGGCGATATTTTCATAGACGGTCATGGAATCGAAGAGGGCATTGTCTTGAAACATGTAGCTTATCTGAGCGAGCTTGGCGGCGCTCTCGCTTTTTTTCATCTCGCTCAGGGGTTTGCCCTTGAAGAGAATGGTCCCTTCATCCGGCTTGAGCAGCCCGATGATATGCTTGAGAAGCACACTCTTGCCCGAACCGCTCAGACCGATAATGGTAGTGACCTGTCCCTCGTAGATCTGCAGGTTGACCCGTTCAAGGACGCTTCGGTCGCCGAAGCGTTTGGTGACATCCTTGAATTCGATTAAAGGGCTTTCCATGGGGCTATCCTCAGATGAGTAGCGACGTCACAACATAGTCTGACACCAGGATAAGCACGCAGGAGAGCACAACGGCCGAGGTCGTGGAGAGCCCGACGGCCTTGGCGCCATGGCTGTCCGTGCGCATGTGGGTAAAATAACCCTGGTAACAACAGACCGTGGATACGATGACGGCAAAAACAATCGCCTTGATCAAACCGTCGGTGATATCTTTCAGGTCCATACTGGTCTGAACACGATAAACATAGGTGCTGGCATTGGCGCCCAGGAGCAATACGCTGGAGACGTACCCGCCGATAATGCCGACGATGTCGAACAGGGCGGTGAGCAAGGGAAAGCTGATGATCGAAGCGGTAATTCTCGGGCTGATGAGATATCTGAGCGGATCAATACGCATGGTGTCCAGGGCGTCAATCTGTTCGGAAATGCGTTGAATGCCGATCTCTGCGGTGATAGCCGAACCGGCCCTGGCTGCAATCATGATCGCCGTGAGAACCGGCCCCAATTCCCGAACCAGAGTCAGGGCCACCAGGGTGCCGAGAGCCCCTTGCGCGCCGAATTTAACCAGGGCATGGTAGGATTGAAGGCCCAGCACCATGCCGGTGAAGAAACTGACGAGCAAGATGATCATCGTAGATCTTGCCCCGATATAATAGACCTGCTGGACGATCTTGATCAGCTGTTTGGATCGTAAGATCTTCAGGAACGCCAAAAGGAGAAAAATGGCTGAGGCGCCTAAATTGTCGACCCATCTGATCGCCGCCCTGCCGATAACGGCAAACGGCCCTGTCAATAACCTGCCAACCTGCCATCCCGCTTTGCCGTTCTGACTGTCAGCATCGAGTGCCATACCAGAACTCCTGTGATTGGCGCCATATGGCGAATCGTAACGGCTCCGCCTTCGAAACTGTTTCACCCGGTGGACACTTTGTTTTCTGCTTCAATAACTTACTCAACGGAACTTGTCAACGAAAATGAGCCGCTTCTCTTGAAGCTCTCCGCGGCAAGCCGCGGAGAGCTTCGATCCTTAAAAGGACGATGAAGAGAGGGCGATATCGCGATGCCGGTTGTCTTGCCGGTAACGGGCGACGAGTTTAAAAAGAACGGCATCCTTCCTGTTTAACGTCCTCGTTTTGCTGCCTGCATCGGATTTTCTCCTTGACAAATAGTACGATCGTTCTACATTCTGGCGGCCCTATCTGGAGAAGGTCATTTGCCGTTACCTCGATTGCGGGGACCTGCAAAACGGCTTTGCTTCCGTGAAATGCAAAGATTGCGGCCATGAATATCTCCTGGCATTCTTCTGTACGTGTTGCTGCTTTCAACTGACAATATTCAATGAATTGCCTGGGGATGGTCCGATGCGGCAGTGACAAATCTGTCGAAAATGATCCTGATTAAACAATACGCAAAAGACAAATGGGAACAATTCTGGAAAGAGAAACTGGGAATCAAAGGCTATTTCAACATTCAGATCCAAACCGTCGAAATCAACCTTTGCCCCAATTTTTGAACGTTACCAATGGTTCTATCTCCAGATCCCCCTCGTCAAACCGTACGTTCGGTTTTCCCGAATACGGCTTCCCAATCATCTTCTTTCAGAGGCTTTCGCTTGGCCTTCGGGCATAGCTTCCACCGGAGTTCCCGGAACGATTGGAGTTAATAGGGTTACCGCAATCTCCTTTCCTTCTCTCCTTGAGAAGCATGATGAAGGTATTGCCCCCTTTCCTCTCCCAAGGTTATGTTGTCCGCGACAGGGCCGATCCTGTCCTACCATCATATGGATCCCTTCCGGCCGTTCACACGCTCTTTCAGTTCCTTCCCTACCTTGAAATAGGGCAACTTCTTCGATCCGACCTGGACGTGCTGGCCGGTCTTCGGGTTCTTTCCCAGGTAGGGAGAATAATCGCGGACCGTGAAGCTCCCGAACCCCCGGATCTCAACCCTTCCCCCCTCCCGAAGGGCGTCTGTAAATCCGTCGAACACCCAATTTATGACGTCAAAAGCTTCTTTCCCGCTGAGTTGTTCCTTTTCGGACAGTTGTGCGATCAAATCGGATTTCTTCATAATGGTCTTCTCCTACCGTTCTTTCGGCATGAACACCCACAACAGGACATAGATGAGCAATCCCGTGCCGAAGCAAAAAAAGAGTAATGAAAATATCACCCTCCAGATCCAGGAAGGGACCGGGGTATGCTTCCCCAACCCTCCGCAGACGCCCCCGATCCACCGATCATCCTTCGCTTTGGATAACGTCCGCAACCAGTTCTGCCCGGCCATATCCCCTCCTTTTTACGATCCGCCGCAATGTTTCCGGAGCAACCCGTCATGGCGGCCATGGCTTCATGACCCATCCCGGTCGAAGATCAAGATTCCTTTTATACGTAAAGATTCGCCCCTGCAAACTATTTTCGCGCCTCCCGGAGATTTTCGAAGGGAAAAGCCGCGGAGACATTCAGGGGAAGGGATACCGCGTGGCCCGGGCGTCAAGCGGACTGCTCCCGCCGGCGCTGAAAAAGTAATTGAATTTTGCATGAAAAAAGTGGTATCGTAACCTATAATTTTTGATCGAACGTGATTCGACTGGGGAGGAACCATTGATGAACACCTTTTTCGGCAAGAGGACAATCGTCCTGCTCGTCTTTCTGATGCTGCTCATTCTCGGCCCCTACGGCGATAGCCGCGTCTCCGCCATTGACCGCAGCACATACAAGAGTCTCAAGACCTTCAGCGAGGTCCTGGACATGGTGGAGAAGAACTATGTGGAGCCGGTGGAGACGGACAAACTGCTGCAGGGGGCAATCAATGGAATGATCAAATCCCTCGATCCCCACAGCAGCTTCATGACGGCGGAGATGTACAAGGAGTTGGAGGTGGAAACCCGTGGGATTTTCGGCGGCATCGGGATCGAGATCACCCTGGTGAAGGATGTGCTCACCGTCGTTTCCCCGATCGAGGACACCCCCGCCTACAACGCCGGGGTAAAGTCGGGCGACCAGATCATCAAGATCGACGGCAAGTCGACGAAGGACATCACCATCCAGGAGGCGGTCAGCAAGCTCCGGGGACCCAAGGACACGAAGGTGACCATCACGATCCTGCGCGAGGGGTTGGCCAAGCCGAAAGACATCGAGGTCACCCGCAGCACCATCAAGATCCGGAGCATCAAGTCGAAGGTCTATGACGACCACATCGGCTATATCCGGATTTCGTCCTTTCAGGAACGGACGGGCGACGACCTGAAAAAGGCCCTCCAGGAGATTGAGGCGAAGGCACGTCCCCTGAATGGGATCGTCCTGGACATGAGGAACAATCCCGGCGGACTGCTGAACCAGTCCGTGGAGGTGTCGGACGCCTTCCTGAAGTCGGGGATCATCGTCTCCACGCGCGGCCGGTCCAAGAGCATGGAGAGCGAGGCCGCAGCGAAGGACGATGGGGATGAGCCGACCTGCCCGATGGTCGTGCTGGTCAACGAAGGAACGGCCAGCGCCGCGGAAATCGTCTCCGGCGCCCTGCAGGACAACGGGCGGGCGGTGATCCTCGGGACCCAGACCTTCGGCAAGGGTTCCGTGCAGACCGTCATTCCTCTCGAGGATGGCGCGGCCCTGAAACTGACGACGGCCAAATACTATACCCCCAAGGGTCGATCCATCCAGGCGGAGGGGATCACCCCCGACATCGTGGTGAAGCCGATCCGGCCGGCGGAGGAAAAGGAGGATGCCGACAACCACCTGCTCCGGGAGAAGGATCTCAAGGGCCACATCAAATCGACCCAGGAAAACGATGCCAAGGCGGAGGAAGCGAAGAAGGAAAAAGACAATCTGGATCGGGACAACCAGTTGAAGAACGCGATCGACATCCTCAAGAGCTGGGATATTCTGAAAAAGAACATGAAGGGGTGACCGGCGCCGGAAAAATGGGGAATGAAATAGGTTTTTAGAGAAACGTGAAACGGTTTCCACTCTTGGCGGTGGTCATTGCCGCCGCCCTCATCGCGGCGGTCGTCCTTTTCCTGGAAAGGGTGGAGCAACGGCCGGATGATTCAGGCGCCCGGAGAGGTCCCGTGAAGGAAACGCCGAAAAAGGCGTCCACGGGGAAACCGCCGAGACCGGGGTTGAAACCGGCGCCGCCGGCGACCGCGTACCTAGGTCGTCCGGTCGCCGTCATCATCGACGACATCGGCTTCGATCTGCGGATCGTTGAGGAACTGGCCGGCATCCCGGCGCCCATCGCCTTCGCCGTTCTCCCCCATACCCCCCATGCCGTGGAGGCGGCCAAACTTTTCCACGCGGCCGGAAAAGAGATCCTCCTCCACCTGCCGATGGAACCCCACTCCTACCCGGGGGAATCGCCCGGTGCAGGGGCGCTTATGGCCGACATGGACGCGGGAGAAATCCGGAGGCAGATCCGCGAGGATCTGGCGGCGGTCCCCTTTGTTTCGGGGGTGAACAACCATATGGGTTCGCGCTTCATGGAGGACGAGGCGCGGCTCGCCATTGTCATGGAGGAACTGCGGGCAAAGGGTCTCTTTTTCGTGGACAGCAGGACCACCGCCGATTCCCGGGGAAGGGAGTCGGCCGGACGGGCGCACGTCCGGTTCGCCGCAAGGGACGTCTTCATCGACCATGCTCCGGGTTATGCCGCCGCCTTGGAAAACCTGACCGGCGCATTCCGGCAGGGACGAAGAAACGGCGCGCCGGTCCTGATGATCGGCCATCCCCATATGGAAACGGTGCGGGCGATCCGTGATGCCCTGCCATTCTGGCAGAAGGAAGGCGTCAATGTGATCCCCGTCTCGGCCTACCTCCGAATCTCCGGTGGGGCGGGAAAGCAGGATCCGTTCGTAAAAAAACAGGCAGAACGATGAATCCGCCTCCGAAAGGAAAGCGTTAGATGATCCGGATATTTCTCCGTAAGACAGGTTGGGCTTTTTTCGTAATTCTGGTCCTTTCCGGATGCGCCGTCTTTCCCGTCCGGGAAAATGCCGCACCTTCGCCGCCGGCCGCGGCGCATTCACCGTCCGGAGCGGGCTATCATTACAGCCTCGGCATCCTCCATGCCCTCAATGAAAACATGGATGCGGCAATCCTGGAAATGGAGGAGGCGCTTCGCATCGATCCCGACTCCCCTTACCTGGCAAAGGAACTCGCGTCGATCTACATGGAAAAGGGGGATACGGAGAAGGCATTTGCGATCTGCAAGAAGACCCTGGAGGGGCATCCGGACGACAGCGACACCCGTCTCCTCCTGGGCGGTCTCTATCTGAACCGAAAGGACTACCCCGGCGCCGCCGGGGAATACCGGCGGGTCATTGAATTGGCGCCGAAGAACACCGCCGCCCGCTTCTACCTCGGAATGAGCCTCGCCGAAATGAAACAATTCGACGAGGCGGCCGCCGCGTTCCGGGAACTCCTCAAGATCGATCCCGACCACTTCATGGGGAATTACTACCTGGCCAGGATCCTTTCCGAGATGAAACGATACGATGAGGCGGAGGCGGGATTCAGAACGACTCTGGCGCTCCGTCCCGAGTTCGAATCGGCCATGATCGACCTCGCCGTCCTCTATGAAAGGCAGCAGAAGATCCCCCAGGCGGTTGAGGTCTATCGGAATTTCATCGATCTCTTCCCCGCCCGACTTCAGGCGCGGATCAAGTTAGGGGAGCTGTACCTCCAGGAACAACGCTACGACGAGGCGGAAAAGGAATTCCAGGAGGTCCTGAAGTTAGACGGCAACAACCGGGAGGTACGGATGACCCTCGCTCTCATCTATCTGGAAAGGGGCCGGCATGAGAAGGCCGTCGAGATGCTGGACGCTCTCACGCGGGAATATCCAACCGAATACAAGATCACGTACCTGCTCGGCACGACCTATGAGGAGATCAAGGCTTACGATGCCGCCTTGGAAACCCTGCGGGGCATACCCGCCTCGTCGGAATATTTCGGCGGCGCTCAGATCCGCATAGGGATGATTCTGAATAAACAGCAGCGGACGACCGAGGCCGTCGATTCCCTTCTCCAGGCGATCGGGAAGAAGAAAGATGCCCCAGGTCTCTATGCCTTCCTCGCATCCATCTATGAAGAAGAGAAAAAATATTCCGCCGCGGAAGAACTCATCCGGGAAGGGCTGCGGACCAGTCCCGGAAGCGTTGATCTCCACTTCAGCCTTGGGGTTCTCTTCGAAAAGACCGACCGGTTCGAGGAGAGCATTCAGGCGATGAAAACGGTTCTGAAGCTCGAACCGGATCACGCGGAGGCACTCAATTTCATCGGCTATATGTATGCGGACCGGGGAATCCATCTGGACGAGGCGGAGAAGCTGATCCGGAAGGCCCTCCGGCTGAGACCGGGAAACGGCTACATGATCGACTCTCTGGGCTGGGTCTTCTTCCGGAACAACAGGCTGGAGGAGGCGATCCGGTATCTGAAGGAGGCGTCGGAGGCCTTGCCGGAAGACGCGGCGATCCTCGAACACCTTGGGGATGCCTACGTCCGGTCCGGGCAGTCCCGGGAAGCCGCCGACGCCTACGAAAAGGCGATCCGGTTCAATCCCGTCAACAACCTCCTGAAGAAAAAGCGCGATGATCTTCACCGGATGAAGACCCCCCTGATCCCGTTCTCCGGCGGAAACAAGATGCCTGTGAAACCATGAGTGAATTACCCCGCCCACAGGGCGGGGCATCTCAAAAAACTTGATGAGGGGGATTGCATCCCCCTTACCCCCGTTCCGCATTCATCCCCGTCCACAGGACGGGGTATTCTGCGGGAGGATTTCATAAAATGATATCAACAGATCGAGGTCCTCTGCATCGCACTCTTCCGTTGTTCTGGATTGCGGCCCTCGGCTTCGCCCTCTCCGGCTGCGCCGGACACAAACCCCCTGTCCCCCTCGCATTCTATGATTCTCCCGAGGCCGCCCTCCGGGCGCTTGCGGCGACAACCCCTGGCGAGCAGGCGGTCACGGCCACAGACAAGATCGAAATCAACCACCATGGCGAGCGCTATCCGTTGAAGGTCGCGGTGATGATGAAAAGACCGGCCTTTCTCCGTGTGGAATCCATCCCCCTCATGGGTCCCCCGGATTTCTACCTTTCGGTCGCCGAAGGCGAACTCCGCGTCTTTCTTCCCGGGAAGGGCGCCTTCTACACCGGCCGCGCCACCCCGCAGAACATCTCGCGATTCTTTCCCGTTTTCATGCCGGCCGCCGATATGGTCTCTCTTCTGATGGGCGTTCCTCCGGAGGGCGCAGAGGAGATGCAATCGCTGGGCGGGGATCGGGAAGAAGGGCTTTACCGTGTCGATCAGTACAAATCGGGAAGGAGGATGCGCTCCCTGTGGATCGATCCGGCGGACGGACGGCTCATCCGGTTCCGGAGGTTCATGGAAGAGGGAACGGTTATTTATACGGCTGACTTCGCGGATCATGCCCGCATCGGTGAGGGTTTCCTGCCGCAGCAAGTGACGATCCGGGGAGAGGAAATGGCCGTTCTGACCGTCCGCCACACGGATCTCCGGCAGTTCGCCGCCGATCCGGAATCCTTTCCCCTGCCGGTCCCGGAGGGGATGACCCCGATTCTCCTCGATCCATAAGAGACGAAGCCGTTATTATTTAATCTCGAGGAGCGTCGCACGGGCGATCCGGGCCTGACTCGTGTTGGGATAATCTTTGGTAACCTGCTGCAGGAGAAGCTTTCCGCTTGCCTTATCCCCCAATTTCAGGAAGGAGAGCCCCTGTTTGAGAAGGGCGTAGGGAACCTTGTTCCCCTCCGGGAAGTTCTTGGTCACCTTTTCGTACTCGACGATGGCCTTTTCGTATTTCTTCTCGAAATAGTAGCACTCGCCAACCCAGAACTGGGCGTTGTCGGAAAATTCGGTGTCGGGGTACTGCTTGAGGAAGTTTTCAAAGGCCTCCCTCGACTTCTCGTACTTTGCCTCCTTGAAGAGCTCATAGGCCGCTGCATAGAGGGATTCCTTGTCCGTTCTGCCCTTGCCGGCCGCTTCCTTCGTCGGCGCTGCCGGCGGCTGTTTCCCGGCCTTCTCCGCCGGCGCCGTTGCCGGTTCCTCATTCTTGCCGATCCCGAGAAAATTTTCGATGAAGTTGATCTTGAATGTGAGGTTATCCAGCTTCTCCCGGAGCGTCTTCTCCTCGTCCTCGCGTTTGCCCGTCTTGGCGGACGCGGAAGAGAGTTCCTTCCGGAGACCATCGGCCGTCCCCCGGATCTGCTGGAGCTGCTCCCGGATATCGGTCATTTCGGCGCGTCCCTCCGCCTGGCTGCCCCGCAGCGGCTGGATGGCCTCCTGGGTTGTCTTTGCGATCTCGCTGCGGACACCCGCGATCTCCTCCCGCAGCGGCGCGAATCCCTGCTCCACAGAGGCGACCTTTTCGTTCGTCACCTGGATCTGCCGGTTGAGATCAGAGTGCACCCGGCGCAGATCATCCGTCGTGGCGCACCCTGTCACAGACAGGAACGCAATGATGAACAGAGTGGGCAGATACCTTCGCAAGATTCTTTCCTCCGCAACCATTTTCAAGTCCAGCCGGAAAACTTAAACCGGCCCGAAGCCGGGAGAACGAGCACAAGAGTCCTGTGAGTCCTGCCTTGAAGCGGGACTCACAGGACCATTCCTTCCCCCGGAACGGCCGGATAAAAAGCGCCCCACGACACACAGACACGCTTCCGTGGGCAGGATCTCCCCCGTCGCTCCTGCTACCGTGAGCCGGCGGTGGGCTTCTTACAGAGCCGTTTCCCTTGATCTCATCAAAACAACTTTACTGCACCGGCGGGAAAATGACGAAATGGGCCCTTCTGTTTTTCGCCCAGGCCGCCTCGTCATGTCCCTTATCCAGTGGCATCTCCTTGCCGTAGCTGATCGTCTTGATCCTTGCCTTCTCGATACCGAGATCGGCCAGGTACTTCGCGGCTTCCGTCGCGCGCTTCTCCCCGAGCGCCAGGTTGTATTCAGAGGTGCCCTGTTCGTCGCAGTGCCCTTCGACCACGAGTTTGTAATCCCTGTATTTCAGATACGCCGGGGCGCCCTTCTTCAGGATCTCCTGGGCCTCGGGTTTCAGGTTATACTTGTCGAAATCGAAGTTGATGTCCGCAATCTGCAGCTCCTTCAGGATCGCGGCTGCCATTGCTCCCGCTTCTTTCTTCGCCTTGTCGGCCGTTTCCCTGGCCACCCTGTCGGCCTCTTCCCTGGCCGCTCTCTCGGCGGCTTCACGCGCAGCTTGGTCCGTCAAGGCCTGTTCCTGCAGGGCCTTTTCCCTGGCCGCGGCATCATCCGCCACTGCCGGCGCCTGGGAAACCGCTTTCTGCTCCTGGGTGACCACGGCCTCTTCCTTCAGCGTCGCCTTCTTGGCGCAACCGGTCAGAAATGTAACGGAGAGACATAAAACGAGGGCGATCAGCCCAACCCATACCCAATTCCTTCTCATCATAAATCTCCTTTCTTGAATCAATAATGTTTCCGTGGCTCAATAAATTCCATTCGTAAATAAACCACTACTGACGGTAAAAATCAACCGAAAAATGAGAATTTTTTTTATTTGTATCCTGAATACGATCATTTGGAAGTATCCTCGTTGGTATCCAACCCATAGGCCGCTCAGCGGATTTCCGGATTCATCCAAGGATAAATCCGCAGCGAAAAACGGCGTCACCGCAGACGGGGAGACCAGAAGGGGCTCTGACAGCCGTCGTTTCCCTCGTGCAGCACCCTCGCATTCTGTCCGCCCTCATTCATGATCTCAATCCGGCTCCGGCCGTAACCCCGGACGCTGCATGCCAGATACCGCCCGTCCGGCGACCAGGAGGGAGATTCATGATCCCCCCCTTCAAACGTCAACTGCTGGGGGGATCCCCCTTCAGCGTCGATGGTGAAGATCTGAAAGCGGCCGTGGACCGACCCCTCATAGGCGATCCTCTTTCCCTTCGGCGACCAGGCGGGGGAGGTGTTGTAATTGCCCTCATAGGTCAGCCGCCGCACGTTCCCGCCGTCGGCGTCCATGATGTAGATCTGGGGAGAACCGCTGCGGTTGGAGACAAAGGCGATCCGCCGTTCATCCGGGGAGCGGACAGGGGAAACATCGATGGCAAAATCGCGGGTCAGACGCTGGAGGAGGCTGTTGCCCACGTTCATGTCATAGATCTCCTGATTTCCATCCCGGCTCAGAGTCACCAGCAGCCTGGCGCTGTCCCGGGACCAGGAACCGGGCAGGTTCAGCCCCGGATAAAAAACGATCTTCCGCGTTGACCCGTTCCCCAGATCCCGGAGATAGATATCCGCATTGCCGTCCCGGTAGGAGGTGAAGGCCAGAAACCGGCCGTCGGGGGACCAGCGCGGGGAAAGGGTCAAAACGTTGTAGTTCGTGATCCGGCGAAGATCGGAACCATCGAAGTTGATCGTATAGATGTCCGCGGAGGCGTCGCCCTTCTTGACGAAGGCGATCCGCGTCTCAAACAGGCCCGCCTCGCCGGTCAGGGCCAGAAGGATCTCGTTGACGAACTGCATGACCATCCGGTTACGGTCCTCGGGTTTTCCGGTATATCTCTTTCCGACGACGAGTTCCCCCCGCACCACGTCAAACAGGCGAAACTCGGTGACAAGCTCGCGTTCGTCCGTCTGAAATCCCCCCTTGACCAGATATTCGGCGCCGATCACCGTCCAGTCTTCGAAACGGATCCCCTCCGCCGTGATCCCCGCCTGTTTCGGATCCTCCAGGAAGGCCTTCCGGTCCAGGACGTTGAAGTAGCCCGTGATCGTCAGGTCCCGGGAGAGGGTGTCGGAAAACCAGGCAGGCAGATCACCCTTGTCCGCGACAGGCCGGAGGGGTTTGAAATCGGTGATAGCGATGGGAAATTTCTGGAAAGAGGGGGAATCGATGTCGATGTAGACCTTGCCGTAGGCCAGACCGGAGGAGAACAGAAGAAGCAGAACCAGGATCAAAATCACCGGATGTTTCAGATCGCACATTCAGACTTTCCTTTCAAAGAAGGCCTTCAGGCCCTCAATTCAGACGAGTGAAACCGGATCCCCACATCGAGACTGCCTTCGCTGATCCACGCCGGCAGCGGCGGAAAGGGGATAGCCTTCCGGATCGCCTTCAGGGCGGACTCATCGAAATAGCGGTTTCCCGACCGTTTTTCAAAATTCATTCCCGTAACCGCCCCGCTGCGGAGGATGGTTACATTGATCACCGTTTCCAGCACCTCTCCCGGCAGGATCCCCTGAGGAAGCGCCCATCTTCCCTTGATCCGGGACCAGATCATCGCGTAATAGGCCCTCATCTTCGCGTTCATCTCGGCATCCCCGGGCGCCGGCGGAGACGCGGAACCGGACTTCGCCTCCGGGGAGGCTTTCGCCTGCGGTTTCGGGGTCGCAGCATTCGCGGCGGCCCGTTTCCGGATCTCCTCCATGGCCTTCTCCAGGGTCTGATCCTGCTTCCTGCGGCTCTCCAGGCTTCGGATGGGGATGACCGGCTCCGGCTCCAGACGCTTCTTGAGGACCGTCTCGGAGCGGGAGGCTCCCAGGAGCTCCTTCGCTGCGGCCGTCCCGCTCTTCTGTTCCAGGACATTTCCGGAAAAGTTCACCAGGGACACGGTATAGACCGGTCCGAAGGTCAGTTTCGGCGAAGGGAAGGAGGGGGTGAAAAAGAGGAGGGAGAGAACCACGCCGTGGAACAGCAGGGAAATGAGGATCATGCCGTTCAGGCGGCCTCCCCCGATTCTTTCCATGTCCGTTCGTTCTGATATCACCTGGGTTCCTCGGGGGCTTCGGTGATCATCCCCAATTTGTCCACGCCGGCCTTGCGGACTTCGGCCATGACCTCGACCACGAACCCGTAAGGGACGTTCCGGTCCGCCCGCATATAGACCTCGCGTTCGATCCGCGACGCGAAGATGTATCCCAGTTTTATGCCGAGCTCGGGAAGCGGTATCCGACTCTTGTTGAGGAAGATCTCCTTGGCGCCATTGATCGTCAGGACCAGCTTTTCCTCTGCGACATCCACGCTTTTCGCCTTGACCCGGGGCAGATTGACGTCGATCCCCATCTGGAGCATCGGCGCCGTCACCATGAAGATGATGAGCAAAACCAGCATCACGTCCACAAGGGGGGTGACATTGATCTCGGCCATCGGCCGGTTGTCATTTTGGTTCCTGCGTCTTGCGTATCTCATGATTCCTTATTTTTTCACATAAAACCGTTCGACAATGTTCAACAGCTCCAAGGCAAAATTGTCCATCTCGAGGGTCATGCCCTTGATCCGGTTCAGATAGTAGTTGTAGAAGATGACGGCCGGGATGGCGGCCGCGAGGCCCGCCGCCGTCGCGATGAGAGCCTCTGAGATCCCCGGCGCCACGATGGCCAGGGTCGCCGAACCGCGGGCACCGATCCCTTTGAAGGTATCCATGATCCCCCACACGGTCCCGAACAGGCCGATGAAGGGGCTGGCGCTCCCCGTGGTCGCCAAAAACCCGAGGGCTGCCTCCAGTTTGGTCGTCTCCGTCCCGCAGGCCCGGTTCATCGCCCGCTCCACATTGTCGATCCCCCCGATCTCCAGGACCGGACCGGCCGCCTCTGCGGCGTCTTTACCCCCGGGGGTTCCGCGGACCGCCCTGGTGATCTTCACGAGTTCGGTATACCCGCCCCGGAAGACCTCTGCCAGCGTCGAATTCCGGAACTTCTTCGCCTCGGGAAAGATCTCCGACAGTTTCGTACTTTTCATGTAAGCATTCAAGAAAAGGCTGTTTTCTCTCCGGACTTTCCGGATGTTGAAATATTTCATCAGGATGATGGCCCAGGAGACGACAGAGAAAAGGAGAAGGAGCAGGAGGACCAGTTGCACGACAAATCCTGCGTGAACAACCATGTCGAAAAGACTGCCCTGAAAATTTCCCCCCAGATTCATCGCGGCCACGGACGAAACTTCCTTCACGTTCAATCTCCTTCTGTAAGCAAAGATGGGAAAGACGGCACTACATCTAAAGGAAAAGTCGGGATTTGTCAAGGACCGATGAACGAAAACGATGAACCCCCGCCGCACATGAGCGATACGGAGCAATCAAAGGGATTCGGGTGTAAAGGCGACCACCTCATCGATCCGGGACTTGTCGGCGAGAAGCATGGCGAGACGGTCCACGCCGAGGGCGATCCCGGCGGAGGGGGACATCTGCGGAAGGGCCGCAAGAAAGCGTTCCGGCATGGGATAGAGGGGACTGCCGTTCCGCCGACGGTCACGGGAGGTCTCCTCGAAACGCCGCCGCTGCTCCCGGGCGTCGGTCAGCTCGGAAAAGGCGTTGGCCAGCTCCAGCCCGGCGCAATAGAGTTCGAAACGTTCGGCAATCCCCGGATCCCCCTCTTTCACCCGCGCCAGGGCGCCGAGTTCCGCCGGATACTCGTACAGAAAAACGGGGCTTTCCATGCCCAGCTGAGGTTCGACCTCGCAGGCGAGGATCTCATCGAAACGATTCGTCCTCAGGGCCTCGGCGGCGGTCATCGTTGCGTACCGCCTGAAGGCCTCCCGGACGGTGATTCGCTCCCAGGGAATCCTCAGACGGATCTCCCGTCCCTGCCGGGAAAAGATGCCGTCGAACCCGAGCTCGCGGGCAACAAGGGTGATCAGGGCCTCGCAGTCATCCATCAGGGTCCGGTAGTCCGTTCCTTCACGATACCACTCGATCATCGTAAATTCCGGCAGGTGGCGGTCACCCCTCTCCCCCGCCCGGAAACATTTGCAGATCTGGAAGATCCGCGGATAACTCGCCGCCAGGAGCCTCTTCATGCACATCTCCGGAGAGGGTTGCAGGAACCACTCTCCCGAGGCGACGGCATCGATATGGGATTCCGGCGCCGGCGCTGGAATCCGGAGGGGGGTTTCAACTTCGAGGAAATCCTGATCCTGAAAGAACCGGCGGATGGCTCGGATCATCCGGGCGCGCTGCCGGAGGGCATCCTCTTTGGCGGACAACTTCCAGGAATCATCCACGGTCATCCCTTCTTACTCTCGGAATCAATCGCATCCGTTTCGAAAATGGGACGGCTTCGGAAAAAGTTCCGCAGGCAAGGCGCGCAAAGCCTGAGGAGTGAGGCGTACTGTGGCGTACGCCGCAATAAGCCTGCCCCTGCGAAAGCAGAGGGACTTTTTCCGTAGCCGTCATCCCTTGACCCTGGTAAGGTACTCCCCGCTGCGGGTATCGATCCGGATCTTTTCTCCTTCTTCGATGAAAGGGGGAACCTGGACCTGATATCCCGTCTGGACGGTCACCGGTTTGGTGTTCCCCGACACGGAATCGCCCTTCGCCCAGGGATCGGCCTTGGTAACGATCACGTCGATGAAATTGGGAAGGCTGATCCCCAGCGGCCGGTCCTCGAACAGGAGGATCTCCGCCTCGATGTTGTCGAGGAGAAAATTCTTCGCCTCGCCGACCTGATCTTCGCTGAGGAAAACCTGTTCGTAGCTCTCGTTGTCCATGAAGCAGTACTTCCCCTCTTCCTTATAGAGGTACTGCATCCTCTTCTCCTGCAGATCGGCCGCCTCAAAGACATCCACGGAACGGAACGTCCGCTCGAACTGGTTCCCGTTGACCATGTTCTTCAGTTTGCAGCGGTAGAGGGCCTGGCCCTTTCCCGGTTTGACGAAATTGAATTCCGTCACGATGAAGGGGTCGTTGTCGAGCTTGATCCGCAGTCCTTTTCTCAGATCACTGGCTGTGTACATGGGATTCTATTCTCCTTATCGAATCGCTTCGGCTGGACGCCGCGCCTTCTTTTTCCCTTCCCAGACGGGCGGAGGGGCCTGACCCCGCACATCTTGCCGTATTTCTTAATCCATTTGTTTTATGTTGTCAAAAGAATGTTTGCCGCCCTGTCTCGTTTCGGGAAGAAGGGAGAAAGGCTGGAGGGGGATCTTCCCCCGGCCGCCGGGGCAATCCAGCACGTAACGCGGGAGGCAGAGGCCGGAGATGTTGCGCCAGAGCCTCTCCATGATCTCCATGCCGGTCCAGATCTCTGCCCGGAAATGGTCCGTCCCCCGAACCGGATCGCACTGAAACAGATAGTAGGGACGGACCGAGATCCGCTCCAGGCCGTAAAGCAGGTCCCGCATCGATTCATAGTCGTCGTTCACCCCCCGAAGCAGGACCGACTGGTTTCCGACGGGGATCCCGGCCGCAAGCAGCATCTCGCACGCCCTTGCCGATTCTTCCGTAATCTCAAGGGCATGATTGAACTGTGTATTGAACCAGAGGGGCCGGTGCCGTTTCAGCATCGTGCAAAGTTCCGGCGTGATCCGCATCGGCAGCGTGACCGGCGCCCGGCTCCCGATGCGGAGGACCTCCACATGGGAAATCGCGCGGAGGGCCCCTAAAAACCAGTCTAGGAGCCCTTCGGAGATCAGCAGGGGATCCCCTCCCGAGACGATCACCTCCCGGAGAGCCGGCGTCCGGGCCACGTAATCCACCATAACCTGAAGCCTTTCCCGCGTCCTCCCCGGCTTTTTCGCGCGCCACATCCGCTTGCGGTTGCAATGCCGGCAGTGGACGGCGCAGGTTCCCGTGACGATCGCAAGACAGCGGTCGGGATAGCGGTGGATCAGCCCCGGAACGGGCATGTCCCGCTCCTCATCAAGAGGATCTTCCACCCCTCCCAGATAGAAATTGAGTTCCCGGGGGTCGGGAAAGCACTGCCGGCGCAGGGGGTCGTTTTCATCGGCGGGATCCAGAAGCGACAGATAATAAGGCGTGATCGCAATGGGGTAGGTCCGGAGCACGAGCCCGCACGGGGCGAGCGAAGCGACGGGCCGGTTCAGCACCGAGGCCAGTTGCCTCAGGGAGCGGACGCGGTTCCGGAACTGCCATTTCCAGTCGTTCCACTCCCCAACGGGCGTCCCGCTTCTGAGATCCCTGTCAGACTCTTTGCCGAATGTCATCGCGATCCACCTTTCCCCCCGGATCTGCTCTCAGGAAATCCCGGAACCTTCAAACCCTTTTCCCCTCCTCCGGCGGCACCGGGAAAAGGGAAGCGGGGAATTGATTATCAAGGGGGCGGCTTCTATCACAGTTCAAAGCCCCGTGCAAAGGGGAATATCACGAATCTGCCGAGGGGGATTCCCTACCATTTGCCGCCGGCGCGGGCAAGAAATGATTTGCTTTGTCCCGGCAGATTTTATATCTTTTAACCGGATGGTGTTTTGGTCCTTTCCGGCCGGCTCTCCAGAGAAGGGGATTTTATTCACCCTTGGAGAACCCGTCCGGATCATCTTCTGCATACCCTCCGTTAAGGGGGGTTCAACCATGAGAAGGGAGACGACCCAATGATTGCATTATCACGGGATGAATTAAAGACGTTGATGGGAAAACATCAGGGATTGTGCATTTCCATTTTCATGCCGACCTTCCGCACCGGCGCGGAGAGCCAGCAGAACCAGATCCGGTTCAAGAATCTCCTGCGCAGGGCGGAGGAAAAACTGCTGGCCTGCGGTCTGCGACCCCAGGAGATCAAAACCCTCCTTGAGCCCGCGCAGGCGCTGCCGGGAAATGTTCTCTTCTGGCGCAAACAGAGCGACGGTCTGGCGCTCTTCCTCTCCTCGGATCTTTTCCGCTCCTTCTGCCTTCCCGAGGCCTTTGACGAGCTGATCACGGTTGCCGATTATTTTCACATCAAGCCGCTCCTGCCGCTCCTCGGCGGCGATAAGCGGTTCTATATCCTCGCCCTCAGCCAGAAGGAGATCCGGCTTCTCGAAGGAACAGGGCAGAAGGTTCAGGAAATCGAACTGGAATCGGTTCCCAGGAGTCTCGCCGAGGCGCTCCGGTACGACGAGTTCGGGAAACAGGTCCGCTTTCGGGCCGGCACAGCGGGAGGCGGCGACCATTCGGCCATGGTCTCCGGGCATGGCGCGGAAATCGACGACACCAAAGACAACCTCCTAAAATACTTCCGCCTGATCGACCGGGGCCTCCACGACCTGCTCCGGGACGAACGTGCGCCCCTCATCCTCGCCGGTGTGGAATATCTCTTTCCCATTTATCGCGAGGCCAACACTTATCCCCGGCTGATCGAAGAGGGGATCCCGGGGAATCCCCAGGGAATCAGTGCGGAAGCGCTTCACCGGTCGGCCCTGAAGATCGGCTGCCCCTACTTTCAGAAGGCCGAGCAAGACGCCGTCGCGCAGTACCGTCAATCCTCGGGAACCGGCCTGACCTCCACCGATCTCCGGGAAATCATCCCCGCCGCCATTCACGGACGGGTCGGCATCCTCTTTGTCGCCTCGAGCCGCCAGCAGTGGGGAACCTTCGACGGAGAGAGCGGCGCCGTCGAAATTCACCCGAAGATGGGGGCCGCGAGCGAAGATCTTCTGGAGATGGCGGCCATCCAGACCTTCCTGAATGGAGGAACGTTGTTTATACTGCCTCCGGAAAAGATGCCGGACACGGGCAATCTGGCCGCCGTCTTCCGCTACTGAAAAGGGCCGGACAGAACGGTTTCCGGTGGAGTCATGTTGCGGATTTTCCCGTTCTCCTAAGGGGCATGGAACGCATACCTTCCCTTGGGATCCTTCGCCCTCGGGGAGGAAATCCGCAAGCGGTAATGAAACGGAACGGTCAGAATATGGATATGCAGAGCCGTAAAATCCAGGTGGCGCGGCTGTCGGTCATTTCCAACACCATCCTTGTGGCATTGAAACTGGTCGTGGGTCTCCTGATCGGCTCCGTTTCCATCCTGTCCGAGGCGATCCACTCCGGCGTGGATCTTGTGGCCGCCGGCATCTCCCTGTTTTCCGTCCGGACCTCCAGCATCCCCGCCGACGAGGAGCACCCCTTCGGCCACGGCAAGGTCGAAAACATCTCCGGCACCATCGAGGCGCTCCTGATCTTTGTGGCCTCCATCTGGATCATCTATGAGGCGATGCAGAAGCTGATTCATCCCCAGCCGATCGAATATGTCGGGTGGGGTGTCATCGTCATGCTGATCTCGGCTGCCGCCAATATCGTCGTCTCCGAAAAACTCTTCAAGGTGGCGAGGGAGACGGATTCCATCGCCCTCCAGGCAGACGCCTTGCACCTCCGGACGGATGTCTTCACCTCCGTCGGGGTCATGGCAAGCCTCTCCCTCATCTGGGTCGGTCACCGGTTTTTCCCCGACCCGGATATCCACTGGCTCGACCCGGCGGCGGCGCTGGGTGTGGCCGTCCTCATCATCCGCGCCGCTTACCGGCTCACGGTCCAGGCGGTCCGCGATCTGATGGATGTGCAGCTCCCCCCGGAGGAGGAAACCTGGATCCGCGACCTGATCCAGGCCCAGCGGCCCACCATCCACGGGTTTCACAAGCTGCGGACGCGCAAGGCCGGCAATTTTCGGTTCATCGAGTTTCACATCAAGGTGGATCCGAAGATGTCGGTCGGGGTCTCGCACCGCATCACGAACGAGCTTGCAACTGGCATCAAAAGGCGCTTCCCCGAGGCCAGCGTCACCATCCATACCGAGCCCTGTGACGGCCGGTGCGATGAGAGCTGCCTCCGCGGCTGTCTTCTGAGCGAACCGAAGAGGGACGCGATCCGGCAGGTGGACCAGACCCCCCGGTAAAGGATTTTCAGATCCCGTCGACCCCGCCCGGTGCAGGCGGTTCCCCGGGCGCATCCGGCTCCCCCGCGTCTCCGTCGCCCTGTTTCCGGCCCTTGTAGATGTACCGGTCGAACAGCCGGTGATAGGGCGTCCAGTCCGACTCCCCGTCCCGGGCCTCCCGGATGGTCTCCTGGAAGGCGTTCACCTTGGCGTCGAGGTCGTCCATGTAGTGGACGATCAGGGCCTCCAGCGTCTTGGGACGCTTAGGCGAACCGAATTCGAGGACGCCGTGATGGCTGAGCATGAGGTGGCGGAGCTCCATGGCCGTCTGCTCCGGAAAATCGGGTATCGCCGCGATCTTCGCGTCGACCATCTCCACGCCGATGACGATGTGGCCGACCAGACGCCCCGGATCGCTGTACTCCACGATCCGCTCAAAGGAGAATTCGTAGATCTTCCCGATATCGTGGAGGATCCCGCCGGCGATCAGGAGATCCCGGTTGACCCCCGCATAATGGCCAGCCGCCCGGTCGAGGAGTCGAACAACGGAAAGGGTGTGTTCCAGAAGACCGCCGATATAGACATGATGAAACCCTTTGGCCGCTGGCGCCCTCCGGAACAGCCCGGCGATCTTTTCGTCCTGGAAAAATGCCTGCAGAAGTGCGGCCAGGCAGGGGGTCTTCACCTGTTCGCAATAGGCAAGGATTTCGGCGAACATCGCCGCGCGATCCCCCCTCGCCACCGGAAAGTAGTCCGCCAGTTCGACCTCCGCGTCCTCCACCTTCCGAAGCTCGATGATCGACAACTGGATCGCGTTCTTGAAGCTGAGCGCCCGCGCCTGGATTCGGATCAGATCGCCCTTTCTGAACGCCTTGTCCCAGGCCAGGGCGTTTTCCCAGACCTTCCCGTCCACCTCCCCCGTCCGGTCCTTCAGACGGAGATTCAGGTAGGGAGACCCCTTCTGGGAGTAGGCCAGATTCTTCTCCGCCGCGAGAAAGATCTCGCTCACCCGGTCGCCCGTTTTAATATCTTTTACATAGATCGTTTTCCCCGTCACGTTCGTACCCGCCCTCCCTCAAGAATGACGACTTCGTAAAAAATCCGGATGCTGCGTTGCGCTTCACCCTTCGTCGTTACAGCGTACGCCAAAGTACGCCTCACTCCTCAGGGTTCGCGCGCCTTGCCTGCGGAGCTTTTTACGAAGCCGCCCCAGGTTCAAAGCTTTTGGGACTTATTACGAGTTCGTCAAGAATAGATTTTCATCCGGCCCCGCCGGACCGAACCGATCAGCGTCATCCCCGCCTCCCGCGCCATCTCCACGGCCTGGGTCGTGGGAACGGACAGGGAGCAGACCCACGGCACACCCAGCCGCCAAATCTTGTGGACGATCTCCGAAGAGACGCGGCCGGTCCGGAGGATGACTGCGTCGCGGCAGTCCACCCCGTGGAGCAGGGCGTAGCCGCCCAGCATGTCGATGGTGTTGTGCCGCCCGATGTCCTCCCGGACGACCAGGATCTCCCCGTTCCGGGCCAGGGCCGCGGCATGGGTCCCGCCGGTCTCTTCGTGGAGGCGGGCCTGCCGGAGAAAGCGTTCCATCAGATCGAGGACCACGTCCGGCGCAAGGGAAACCCCGCCCGACAGCGGCTCTTCCGGGGATTCCGCCACCAGCCGGCCGAAACCACGGGCGCCGCTCGATGCCAGCGTCCTGCCCGTCACCGCTGCCGGATCCCGGATTTCCCGTCCCGCCGCCGTCCGGATCCTCGCCTGCGTCCGATCGGGAGAAACCTCGACCGCCGCAACGTCATCCCTCGTCCGGAGGAAACCCTCGGAGCGGAGGAAACCCACAGCCAGTTCCTCCACGTACAGCCCCGCACAGGCGATCGTGATCACCTTCCGGTCGTTGAGATGCACCTCTAACGGGATCTCGCGGATGAGACGCTCGTCCTTTTCGGAAAACCTCTTCCCGTCATAGACGGAAATCCGGAAACAATCGCCGCCCCCGTTTTTGGATATCATTTTTCCGGCCTTTCCCGGAGGATCCGGTGATCGCCCGCCCGCATGGTGAGCTTGGTCATATCAAAATACTCCATCAGCGGGATGATGAATTTCCGCGAAAGCCCGGTCAATTCCTTGAAGCTCGCCGGCGTCGCCTGCACGTCACGGATGAGGAGCCGTCGGTAGTCCTCGCGGAGCTTCGCCAGGGCATCCCGGTGGAAGTTCAGATCCTCGCTGATCCTGACCAGGACCCCCTCGCGGGTCATCACCTGGATGAGGCTCGCAACCTCCTTTTTCCGGTCGGAGAACCGCTCCAGGACCTCACGGACCGTCGGCGGCGCAAGCCCCCCATCCCGGTAGACAATGGAGAGCTCCTCCCGCAGTTCCTCCATCTCCCCCTTCAAATGGACACGGTGCCCCGTCAGACGGATCATCTCCTTTTCGGCTATGATCTCTTCCCTCTTCTCGAGATCCCGAAGGGCCATTGTGAAAATCTTCTGCCCGACCCCGTCGCCCCTTTCCAGCGTGGTCCGCAGCTCCTCCCGGGAGAGCCCCTCCTGGAGCGGATACCGTTCATGGTACCCCCGAAGCTGCCGGAGGATCTCCGCCTGGAAGGCCTCATAAACCGGATAGGACAGAACCCGCATCTCGTCCCGATCGACGAGGACGGCCCTCTTCGCGGAAAACATCCCCTCCAGGCGCCTCCGCAGTTCCCGGCCGCGGATGCCCGTCCGGACGACCAGGAGTTTTTCGGTGACCCCCCCGATCCCGGCCCTCTCCAGAATGACGGCCGTCTTCTCCTCATCCTCCCCGCCGGCAAGGCGCTGGAATTCCAGGAGGACCCCGGCCGACGACCGTTTGTGTTTCGCGGGAAGAGGATCGACAATCACGCCGCCGCCGATCGTCGTCACCGGGGAATAGCTGCGGACGACAAACCGGTCGCCGGCCACGGCGGCCAGAGGGACCTCCAATACAAGCTGAACGCAGCACTCTCCCCCGGGTTCCAAATCATCCCGGTCGAGGAGAATCATCCGCGCCATGACCTCGCTGGTCCCCGTATGGAACCGGACGAGGGTCCGGTTCTTCAGCTTCCGGCCGGCGCCGCTCAGATGGCGGTAAACGCAATCGAGGCGCTGCGACGCCGTCAGAGAACCGGGGCCGGTCAGGACATGCCCCCGCTCGACCATCTCCCGGTCGATCCCCTGAAGGTTGATGGCCGTCCTCTGCCCAGCCTCGGCCATTTCGACGGTCCGGTTGTGGACCTGGATTCCCCGGACCCTGGCACGGATGCCGACGGGAGAGATCTCCACCTCCTCGCCCGTCCCCACCTTTCCGGAGACCAGCGTCCCCGTGACGACGGTGCCGAACCCCTTGATCGTGAAGACCCGGTCCACGGGCAGGCGGAAGAGACCGACATCGGCGCCCTCCTCCACTTCGTCCGCCGTTTTCCCGATGGTCGAAAGCAATTCGGGGAAACCGGCCCCGGTCAGAGAGGAGACCGGGACAACCGGCGCCTCTTCCAAAAAGGTCCCCCGGAGAAACATGCGGACATCCTCCCGGACCAGTTCCCGCCACTCCTCATCGACCATGTCGATCTTGGTCAGGGCGACAAAACCCTTCCGGATCCCCAGGAGGGTGCAGATATGGAGGTGTTCCCGCGTCTGCGGCATGACCCCCTCGTCGGCCGCAATGACCAGGACCACAAGATCGATGCCGGCCGCACCGGCCACCATGTTCCGGACGAACCGCTCATGGCCGGGAACATCGACGACCCCGAGGGTCCGGCCGCCGGGAAGGGTCAGGGAGGCAAACCCGAGCTCGATGGTGATCCCCCGCTCCTTTTCCTCTTTGAGGCGGTCGGTGTCCACGCCGGTGAGTCTCTTGATCAGCGCCGTCTTGCCATGGTCCACATGACCGGCCGTGCCCATCACGAGATGCTTCATGGGTTTAAAAATAACAGACTCATGCGCTTTTCACAACAGCAAAGATAATGTCTGGCGGGATGCTTGCACGCATGCACGGGTCATGACGGCAACGCCGTCATGACCCGTGCCGCGTCACGCAAGCGGCATGACAGCCGGGAAACGGGATTGGGTGGGCGGATCAGCGATGCTTGAGAAATTCTTCGATGGTCAAACCGATGTCACGGGCGATCTGACGAAGGAGGATGGGAGAGATGTCTCTACCCGGATGGCAGGGAACGGTGGTTCCTCTTACGTCCGGATGGCGGAACTTCTTATGTCTCCCCTTCTGGCGCGCCTCCATGAAACCGAGACGTTCGAGGACGGTTATGACTTCAGATGGCTTCAATATGGAACGAGATCCCATCGTCACGCCACGACAACGCTCTGGGTTCCAACAAATTCCGTTTCCAGTTCCGGTTCGCCATCCTCCAAGAGCAATTCGACAACCTCTTTCAGGTTATGGTTCAACTCGTCCAGGGTTTCCCCCTGAGAATGGGCGCCGCGCAATCCCGGAATATATCCGACAAATGACCTGCCCCCCAAAAAGCCGGTCCAGTTTTTATGTTAGGATTCTGGCATAATCTTGGATCATGAATAAGGAGGACAGGATGAGTCGGAAGCGATTTACTGCGGAACAGATTATCGGGTTATTGCGGGAAGCGGATGTGAAGCTATCCCAAGGCAGGAACGTAGGACAGATCTGCCGTGATATGGGGATTACGGAGCAGACCTATTACCGTTGGCGTAAAGAATACGGTGGCATGAAGACCGTCCAGGTGAAGAGGCTCAAGGATCTGGAGCGGGAGAACGGCCGTCTCAAGAAAGCGGTAGCGGAACTCACTCTGGACAAACTGATTCTGAAGGAGGCGCTTGAGGGAAACTATTAAGTCCCGACGGACGTAGGCGCTGCGTGGAACACGTCAAGGGGAAGCTGGACGTTTCCGAGCGGCGTGTCTGTCGGGTGATCGGTCAGCCCCGGTCAACGCAGAGAGATAATCCCATTGTCAAGGACGACGAGGAGTGCTTGAGATCGGAGGTTATTCGGTTGGCCGGCAAGTATGGTCGGTATGGGTATCGTCGGATTACAGCTCTTTTAAAACGGGAGGGTTTTCGGATCAACCACAAGCGTGTCGAGAGGATCTGGTGGGAGGAGGGGCTCAAGGTTCCCAAGAAGCAACCAAAGCGGGGTCGTCTGTGGTTCAATGATGGATCGTGTGTCCGACTCAGGCCAACGCATCGGAACCACGTTTGGTCCTATGACTTTGTGGCAGACCGCACCCATGACGGTCGATCCGTCAAAATGCTCACGGTCATTGATGAATACAGCCGTGAATGTCTGGCTATTGTTACGGAAAGAAGTCTAAAATCCGATGATGTCCTTGACTGCCTGACAGAGATGTTTATCCGTCACGGGGCACCGGAGTACATTCGTTCTGACAACGGATCGGAATTTACGGCAAAAGT
>PLLC01000025.1:5237-54235 GCA_003141195.1 Syntrophaceae bacterium | reverse complement strand
TTTGGAAAATTCAAACGTCTCACAACTCGAGGGGTGCATATGGACCGTTTTTATGTGAAGCCTATGGCGTTTCAGAAAAGCTGTCGATTATTAACATATTTCCTGAAATATCAATACTTCTTTAGTGGTATTTTTGGGGGAAATAATGACGTTCTCCCCGGATGGCTCCTTTCGCAGGTCAGTGGAACGGAGCAGCGACGGTATGATAGGAAAAAGGCTCCGTGCCGGCCCTGATCCGCGAATCCAACCAGGACAAGGAGGATTTTGAGGCGGGGGCCATACTCGACATCTCCCTGTATGGTATGAGGATATCCGTGCCGAAGGGCACGCAACTGGAGATCAAGGCCGAAGGCGCATCTTCGGCCATCGAGGTAACCTTCACCATGCCGAACGCCACGCAGCCTCTGCGCATGAAGTGCCAACCCCAAAGGACCAGCGACGCCATAAGCGAAGTCAATATCGGCGCCACCATTGTCGATTCCGATTTCAACAGCTACCGGACCCTCCAGCGCTACCTCATGTAGGCAGGCCGTTCTTCCCCCACATCCACGAAAAAAAGGCAGGTCCCGCAAGGGTCCTGCCTTTACATTTGAGAGATTCGAGGTTCGCTAATTTCTGAACCGCCTGCGGAGGGGAGGGAGATGAGGAACTCTATCAATACATCGCCCTGCATGATGCACCGGGCAAAGCGGAACACGTGCTTACGAGCATCGAGAAGGCTTTTGGCAGCCTTTCCGAATCCACGGACCGGGGCGCCCATCCGAAAGAACTGCTGGCCCTGGGAATCCGTGATTACAGGGAGATCTTTTTCAAATCCTATCGCGTGATTTACCGGGTCCTGGGCAACATCGTACACGTCTTCCTGATCGCCGACGGACGTCGCGACATGCAGATGCTGTTGCAACGAAGACTTCTGGATGCGTAAAAAGCCTGACTCCCAACAAGTTACATCCTGGTGCGTATTACTTCTGTATCAGATGCTGATGCTTTTGACGAATTTCTTCAAATCCGCTGTTTCCATGACTCCCATCCAGTTGAACTTCACACCCCGACGTCGGTAGGGTAACGATGGATCCGTAGATCCGGGGGCCGGTTCATCGGAGACCGTTTCGAAATGCACTTTTTCGAGACTCGGATTCTCGGCGAGCATTTTAAGGATGCCCGATGTCTCGATGTCTTCTTCGGACCCTTGGTAGATGAAGGCCGCGCCGCCCTGGCTGATGTCTATGACCTGAACCTTCTGTTCTTTATCCATACCGGGCGACACGATGACAAAGGTACCGCTTTGGACCATGAAACGCTGATGACACCTGGGTGCGAATAACCTCCGAACATAGCTCAAGATGTTGGCCATGCTCCTGCCTCCTTTCTGTATTATATGAAATAATAGCACAAAAAAATTCCAGGATAAATTTTTATTTTATGGCCAAAATCCTCTGTTGGCCAGTTTTCATTGACATACGAGAATGATTTCCCTATACCCCCTTCACGTAAAATCAAGTTCTTATCAAATCACAGGCATTGTTTCCATTGAAAACTCGGAGTGAAAAAGGTATAGAACGGCAACGCAAGGCAGGGGGTTCAGAGATCTCTCTTGATAAATCCGTTCCATAAACAGATCGGCAAAAAAGGAGATCGAATGATGAAAGCGTCGTATCGAAAGATGGTCGTCGGGGGCTGTTGCTGACCGTTCTGATGATGACAGGGTGCGGACCTTACGCAAACACGGTGGTGCAACTCAATCGCGAAAAACCCTAATAATTCCCCAAAGGCAAGCTCCATGAAGATTATGTTCGTCAATCCTCCCAATGTCGGCCGCAGCATCCCCGAGGAGGAATACGGCATCACATCCATCCGGCAGATCTTTCGAGGAGAACCCTTCAGCCTCGAGGTGCTCGCCGCCTTCAAGTACGCCTATATGATGCTGCCGGTGGTGTAGACGGACCGCTATGAAGATATCCGAAGTGCCCCAGGATGACATCAAGATGCTACAGGGAGAGAGGAAGGCTCTGTACGCCGTTGATGAACAGGGGCGTTATGCCCAGACCACGACCCGGGGTTGGGAGGTGGAGGAGATCGTCCTTCACCAGGTGATCCACGACTTCGAGGAACAGGCCGGGAAGGCCGCCGTCCGGGTAAGGCATCATGAAACATCGCCGATAGAGTATTTCATGCACAAAAGCTGGATGGACCCCCTGACGCTTGCCCAGGCCATGGGGCTTTACCGCTGGCAGGTCAAACGGCATTTTAAACCCGGCGTTTTCAAGAAACTCAAGGACAAGACGCTCATGGAGTATGCCCGGATCTTCAGGGTATCCGTTGACGCGTTACGGCACTTTCACGGAGAGGATTGATCGGTGACGCTGAAGCCGCTGGAACACCGACAATACGCCCATTGCGAAAGCGGCGTGGTCACCGCGCTCCTGAAGCGCCACGGTCTCGATCTTTCCGAGCCCATGGTCTTCGGCATCACGGGCGGTCTGACCTTTGCCTATCTTCCCTTGATCAAGATCACCGGCATGCCCATCATTTCGTACCGCATGTTCCCCGGGGCAATCATCAAGGGGGCGGTAAAACACCTCGATGCCCGCTTCCGGACAAAGAGATATCGGGAAAAGGGAGAGGCCCTTGCCGAACTCACCAACCTCATCGACAGCGGGGAAATTGTCGGATTGCAGACATCGGTGTACTGGCTCCCCTATTTCCCGCCGGAGATGCGCTTCCAGTTCAACGCGCACAATCTGATCGTCTACGGGAGGGAGGGAAACGAATTTCTCATCAGCGACCCTGTTTTTGAACACCCCGTCCGGATCAACGCGGAGGATCTCCAGAATGCCCGCTTCGCCAGGGGAACCCTTGCCCCGAAGGGTTTCATATACTACCCCGTCAGGGTCAATCGGGACATTGATTTGCACAAAGCGATACGAAAAGCCGTCAAGCGGACGGTTCACATGATGCTCCATGCCCCCGTGCCGTTCATCGGCGTCAAGGGGATCCATTATATGGCAAGAAAAATCAAACGGCTCCCTGTCCGCGAAGACCTGAGGTACACCCGTCTGCTTCTGGCCCATATCGTCCGGATGCAGGAGGAGATCGGGACGGGAGGCGGGGGCTTCCGGTTCATGTATGCGGCGTTTCTCCAGGAGGCGGGGGATCTTCTTGGCATCGTCCCAATGGGGGAGGCGTCGCGGATGATGACGGAGGCGGGCAATCTGTGGCGCCAGTTTGCCTTGGCCTGCGCCAGGGCCTGTAAAAGCAAAACGGCGGATGTGAATGTGGGGGAGATCGCCCAGCGATTGCAGAAGTGCGCCGCGCAGGAGCGGCTTGTCTACACAACCCTCAGGTCATTGAACCTCTGACAGGCTGTTGAAAAACGCCCATCTGCGGCGTTTCTCTTATCCTTCGCCGTTCAACGTACAAGCAAGTACGCCTCACGGCTCAGGATTTCGGGGGCCTTGCATCTGGGCATTTTTGAACAGCCTGCAAAATAGACTTTTTCAACATGTTCCTGATCCCGGGGTATCGGTCAATACCGTTCCACTTCCAGTACGGCGTAATTTCCTCGCCGATCCCGGTTGATGTGCAACAGGGACCTTCCCTGAAAATGCCCCATGAACCTGCCGACGCCGCATGCGGTGGCCGATCCGGAATACCCGCCGTCACGGAGGTAATCAAACACGGCGGCGGGGCGCAAAGCCGCCTTCAATGCCGCGGCTTCATCCTCACCGACCAGGGCACCGAATGAAAGGAGATCCAACGGCGGTCCCCCCCGTTTCCTGATCCAGTCGATACAGGAGGGGGCATCCCGGAACGACCGGTTTGCGATAAATGACCCGCAGGCCCCCTCCCTCTCGGGCTTGACATAAAACCAGCCGCTCCCGTCGGCCATGCGCCAACCGCGATGATTCTCCTGCCCCGTATTTTCCCCGGAAAGAGAGGCCTCATCCACGCCGCCGATTAGGGCGCTTCTTTCCGCACCCCCGGCAAAATCCAACTTCAGCAGTTCCAGCCCCCTTTCGAAGGAGAGGTGCTGGCTGGAAACGGTGATATTCCGGCCCCGGCTACCCAGGGTCTGGGCAAGATAAAACGCGGCCGTACCGCTCATCGTGTTGATGAATCCGTAAGGTTTGGGCAGAGAGCGGGCCGTATAGATCTCATCCAGGACAGCCGCGGTCTCACCGAGATTGCCGTGCTCCGTCGTCAGATACACCCCCGTATCGGCCTCGATGGAACGTTCGTGGATACATTGGCAGGCGCCAAGCAGGGCAAGCAGGATGAACCTGTTCCCCCTGCGGAAATTCACCCGGGTGTAACGTGAAATCTCCGCCTTCAGCCATTCGACGTCCACGTTCGGTTCGCCGGTATAGGCAGAGAAGCTGTGAATGTACATTCCTCTCATCCCCCATCGCCCCGGTTGGAAAGGATAAGGGTGGTGCAGTTACCGCCGAAGCCGAAGTAGTTCAGCATAAAAATTCCCTCCCCGGTTTGTCTGTTTTCCGTCAGGGGCGTCAGGTTCAATGCCTCGTCCTTTTCCCGGAAGCCCGGTGTGGCGGGGATGAACCCCGCCTTGATCGACTCCGTCAACAGAATCAGCTCGCTGACGCCGCAGGCGCCGACCGTGTGGCCGATGAAAGGTTTCACGCACGTTACGGGAGGGATGCGATGGCCAAAGACCAATCTCATGGCCGCACACTCGGTCCTGTCATTGTTCTCCGTTCCCGTGGCGTGCGCCTTGACAGCACAGATTTCCCCCGGATCGATCCCTGCCTGCATGAGCGCCCTGTTCATCGTTTCCGCTACGGCGGCGCCCTCTTCATCGTGACTGGTCACGCTGTAAGTATCACAGAGGTTTGCCCCGCCAAGGCACATGAAATCGGAGTCCTTCCGGTTCTGCCCCTCCAGAACCACCGCGCCGCAAGCCTCGCCGAGGATCAGGCCGTCCCTCGCCCTGTCAAAGGGCCTGTACTCGGAAGAGGCGATGGATTTGAGGCCCTCAAAGCCGTAAAAACCGAGGTTGTTGTATAGGTCATAGCCCACCACCAGAGCCCTTTCGATGCACCGTTCCTCGATCATGGATGCGGCGTAAAGAACGGCATTGGAGCTCGATGTGCATGCCGTAATGAAGGAGTAAGTGTTGCCCTCCATTCCGAACCTATCCATGACGGCGCCGGCGATTTTGCCATACCCATTGGATGCCTGGAGAAACAGTTCCGACACGGACGAGGACCGCCGGCGGTGTTTGCCCTCAAACACGGGAACATCCATGGATGTCGAGCCGAAAAACAGAGGCATGTCCCTGATCTCGGCGTCGCTCACCCCGGCGTCGTCGAGGGCGCGGGAGACCGTGGAAAAGAGCACCTCGTAAAAATAAGCCTCGGAGCGGTTCTCCAGTTGATCCTTCTCGTTTCTCCGGATCAGGTAGTAGGGTCTGGTATAGGGCAGGCCGGAGAGGGTGAAGGGAAGTTGTTCCAGCTTCAACCGCTGATGGCGTACGGCCTCGACAATCCCCTCCAGGGAATCCCCGAGGGAGCAGGTCATCGCCTTTCCAGTGACAAATGGCTTTCGCCCCATGTCCTACTCCGGTTGGATGAAGTCAGCAAAGGTGTTGATCGATTTCATGATTCGCCTCATCTGCTTGCTGTCGGTGATCATTTGGCCGTATCGGTTCTGTACCGCGATGGAAATCTGCAGGGCATCTATCGAATCCAGGCCGAGAGGGGCGGCGTTGCCGAACAGGGGATCATCGTCATGGATCTCCCCGGGATCGATCATGAGATCGCACTCCTCGACGATCAGCCTCTTCAAGTCCATCTTCAGTCTTTCATCCAGGGAACCTTGCATCGCTACTTTCAAACCTCTCTTTGTTTTTTCAATGCGATCATCGTACATATCAGCATGGCTGTCCCGAAAATGAGCAGGGACAGGCTTTCCGGGAGGACGTCGGAGACATTGCCGTTCCGCAGGAAGATGTCGAGGAATCCTTCCAGCCCCCAGGACATGGGGGAGAGATGGGCGATCTCCTGCATAAATCCGGGCATGACAAACTTGGGCACCATGATCCCGCCCAGTGCGCCGAAGATGATATTCAGGACGCCCCCGATGGTGGTGGCCTGCTCCGTCGTCCTGGCCAGGGAGGCGATCAGGAGCGCCACGGAGATGGCGCTGAAGCTCACGGAAGCGGCAATCAGGGCAAGGCCTCCCAGTGAATCCCCGACGGTGAGGGGGGTGCCGCCCAAAAGGGGGACTGCATAAACACCGATGGCGATCATAAGGATCACCTGGATGGCATTGACGAAAAGATAGGGGACCATCTTGCCGATGATCAGGGCGACCCGCGAGACGTTCATGCTTTTGAGGCGCATCAGGGTGCCCTGCCCCCGTTCGGAGATAAAGGTGTTGGAGATGGGGATGACAATAAAGAACATGGAAAAAACGAGCCAGGCGGGGACGCTCTGCTGGACGGCGGAGGGGACCTTGGCGGCACGCGCCTCTTTGTAAACGTATTGGACCTCTACCCGGCTTTCCTCGGCCGCCTTGAGTTTCTTCTCGTCAATCCCGGCTGCGGCCAGGACTTCCCCGATACGGTCGATGAAGGCATCCTTCCTCAACTTCGCCAGCCTTCCGTCCAGAGCGTTGGTCAGGATCATCTGGGTCTGGAGGTTGACCGCGGGATTGACGAACAGCGCCAGAGGCTTTTGATCCTCCTCTTTTTCGATGTCCTCCACGATGGCGGAGAAGTTCTCCCCGATCACCAGGGCAAACTTGTAGTCCCGGGAAAGCATCTGCTCCTTAACCTTCTCCGTGGCGACGTCCTTCTCGAGAAGGTGAAATTTGAAGGTACGGAGTTCCTCTATCGCCTTGAGGAACTCCCCCGATTTCTTCCCCGCATCCCGGTTCACGGCAAGGACATCGATATGGACCGTGTTGTTGAGCTCGAAAAGGTCACGCATCGCCAGGGACATGATCATGATGAAAACGGCCGGCATGATAAACAGGACCGTGACGGCATGGATATCGCGGGTGATCAGCAGGAATTCCTTTTTCAGGGTGTACAGCAGCTTCATCATGCCTACCCGTTTTGCCCCTCGTCATCCCGCAGTCGGCTGCTGGTCAGTTTGAGGAAAAGCGCCTCAAGATTTCTGTGGCCGAATACGATGTCCTTCACCCGGACGCCGTGATCGTGAAGGACGGCAAATACCGCAGCCATGTTTTCATTGAAGCGTTCGTCCCGTTCGACATGAACGTTGTCCGCCTTCACTTGTAGCCCGCCGCGCTGCCGCAGTACCCCGACGGCGGCCTCTGTCATCGGCTCCACGCTGATCAAAACGGCATCGGCGTGTGTCAAAAGGGCCTGTTTGCTGCCATGAAGGACAATCCTTCCTTCATCGATCACGGCGATCTCGTCGGCCACCTGCTCGATTTCATCCATGTAGTGGGAGGTGTAGATGACCGTCGTTCCCCTTTCCCGGTTGATCTTTCTGATCGTCTCCAGGATGTAGTTCCTGGACTGTGCATCGACGCCGACCGTCGGCTCGTCAAGATACAGGATGTCGGGTTCGTTTAAAAGGCCTATGGCCAGGTTCAGGCGTCTCTTCATCCCGCCGGAGAACGTGTCCACCCGCTTATGGACAAAGGCCTCCATGCTCCCGGCATCGATGCAGAATGCCATGCGTTCCTTCAGTTTCTTCCCCTTCAGACCCCAGAGGGAACCGAAGTACTCCAGATTCTCAAAGGCCGACAGACGGGTATAGAAAGCGAGGGTCTGGGGCACATAACTGCACAGGGACTGGATACGGCCCATCTCACGTTCGAGATCGAGGCCGCCGATGGTGATCTCTCCGTCGTCTTTTTCGATGATACCTGTCAGGATGGAGATCAGGGTCGTCTTTCCCGCGCCGTTGGGACCCAACAGCCCCATGATGGAACCACGCCTCACCGAAAGCTGGATGTCATAGAGGATGGATTTCCCATGGTATGATTTGTAGAGATGTTTGATGCTGATCAACGGATCTCCGTCAAAATGACCAATTCATGCAAGAAGTTTTACGACCTTTGAAAAAACGGGACGTGCGGAGTATAGAAAAAACGTTTCCGTATGTCAAACAAATTTGCCCTGGCTATTGACTCTCTTGGGTGCTACTCCATTTCCTAAAATATTTGTTATGGTTTATAAGAAAGGTACTTATGAACGAGCAATAAGCAGGATCGATGCCGGTGACGGTCGTGTTGGTAGCTTTGGCATGGGAAATGACTGTAAATTACCTCTAAAGGAAAATACACAGTCATTTATATATAGCTCAATGCCTCTCAGCTGTTGGATACCAGATATTATGAAAGATGGCTCATCTCCCAACTGAGTGGGTAACTTGATGCAGTTTCTCATATCTCCGGCAGCATCGAAGTGAGGATTTTGAGGCGGAGATATTCGTCATCCCGCAAACCATAGGAGCGACGTTGAATCACCCGGATCTTGTTGTTGAGGCCTTCACAAAGCCCAAAGAGACCTTGTTCTCGGGAAGGCAGTACGCTGCGATCCCCTCCCAGTGGCGGTCGATCATCTTGGCGAACTTTTCGAAAGGTTCCAGTTTCTGCCCCTTCAGGGAAGCGCACCAGTTATCGAAGAACTTCCGGGCCCAGGCTTCGCTGCGGTACTCCCACAGCTGACCGAAGGACTCCTTGAGCAGGTAGGCCGTCTGCAGTCGCTTATTGGCCTTGAGCAGTGTCCGCAGGGCTTTCTTGCCGTCCATGGAGAGGTTCTCCCGGTGCGACAGCAAGGTGTATCGCTGCCCCTTGATAAACTTGCGGTCCTCGCCTTTCAATCGGGCGTACTCGCTGCGGCGCACCTTGTCCATGGCCTCGCCGAGATGCCGCAGGGCATGAAACTTGTCGTACAGGACTGCGGCGCCGTGCACGTGCGACGCACAGGCATTGCGGAACGGCTTCCACATGTCCATGACCACCAGACGGATTTTGCAGCTCCTCTTCCCTCCCAGCCATTCAAAGAACAGATTCATACTGGCTTCCGAACGGTCCGTGCCCCCAAACCAGATCGGGCGCTGCCGAACCAGATCGCTCACAATGATGCGGTAGGTGTGCCCCTTTCGGACGGAGATCTCGTCGATCCCGATGATCTGCGGACCCGGCGTTCCCGCTCGCCGCAGTTGCGCCTCCATGTACTGCTTCTCCAGCGCCTTGATCGTCTTCCAGTCCAGGTTGGTCTCCCGGGCGACATCCCGGATCGTCGAGACACGGACCCGGCGTCCCACCCAGAAGGAAAAACGCTTCGTATAAACCGGGTTGTCGGCCAGCCACTCCAGGCTCTCTTGCTTCACTTTCCCGCAACTCCGGCACAAAACACGTCGAATCTCCACATCCAGCCAGACGCGACGGTCGCCACACGACAGATCCCGAACCCGTCGCACCTTGCGGTCGTAAAACGTCCGGTGTGCCCGTCCGCAGGCTCCGCAAAGCGTTTTTCCCCCCGGCGTCGCAGCTTGATGACCAGGGCTTTCGGGTCACCGAAAATCCCCGATACCTCGGGTTCCGGCGTGAACCCCGAAAACCGATACGCGTCCCACAATCGTTTCGTTTTTCGCATGCGGAGTTCATATCATATTTTATCGGCGATCAGTAGAGTGCAAACCCTTACAGGACAAGCGCTCGCAGCTTAAAAACCGTTTATTTTACCCACTCGATTGGGAGAAGACCCTGAAAGATAAGCTATGAAAGAAAAAATTAAAACAAATGGAAGGCGCCTTTGGCTTTATGGGTGGGTTGACGGTCTGCTGCGATAAAATCTCCTTGACATACAAAAACGCTTTTAATATCTTTGGCGCGTATAAAAGTCAGCGTTTTTCAGTTCAGTATCAGTCGTTCACAGTTCGAGACCGCACAACGTTCGGTTCCCTCACGGCATCGGCGCGCCGCATGTGGCGTGTCGGTATGGTTCCCGCCGCGACGGCGGAGAGAAGGAGGTACCTCATGCGACGGATGTTGTTTCCCTTAGCGCTTGTGGCGCTCGGATTGGCCTTACTGACGTGGGGCCCGGGGCCGGCTTTCGCCGCCGGCGAGAAGATCGTACTGACCGTGGTCTCCGCCGGGGACACAAACATGCACGAGCTGCAGAAGAGCATCTTCGGCCCGGCGTTCAGCAAGCAGTTCCCGAATGTGGAGATCAACGCGGTCGGCAGCGGCCCCGGCGACCCGGGAAGCCAGGTGATCTTCCAGAAGCTCAAGAGCCAGAAGGACGCCAACGTCGCCAAATTTGATATCGACGTGGCGATCATCCACCAGAGCATCATGCCGCAGATGATCCAGAATGATCTGCTGGCGAAGTACGGCCCCGAAATCAGCACCTACAAGCTGATGACGGCGGCAAACGGCAGGAATGCCCTGGGTTTCAACGTGGAAGGGTACGTGATGCCCATGTTTCAGAGCCAGGTCGTGCTCGCCTACAATCCGGACATGGTCAAGAACCCGCCCAACACCTTTGAGGAGCTGGTGGCCTGGATCAAGGCCAACCCCAAGAAGTTCGGGTACAACGGGGTCAAGGGCGGGATGAGCGGCACCGGCTTCGTCACCGGCTGGACCTACTGGAAGAGCGGGAAGTACGACCAGTATGCCAAGGGCGCCTATGACGAGGCCGCCGAGGCAAGTTGGCCGGCTGCGATCAAGGAGCTCAAGAGCCTCCCCGTGACGATGACCACCGGAAACAACGATACACTCGACAAGCTGAATCGGGGCGAGATTGCCATGGGTCCGGTCTGGGTGGACATGGTGATCAGCATGAAGAACGAGAACCGGATGGACCCCAAGATCAGGATGAAGCTGATCTCTCCCGGCCTGCCCGGACAGCCCATGTACCTGGTGGTGACCAAAAAGTCGGCCAGCTACGAGATGGCGAAGAAGTACGTGGAATTCATCACCTCGCCGGAGCAGCAGGCCAGGGTGGTCGTGGAGCGGATGGGATGGCTCCCGGGCATCGATGCCAAGCACGTTCTGTCCGTGGTGTCGCCAAAAGCGAAGGCGATGCTCTTCGCCGACGTGCCGCCGGATACGCTGGAAAAGAACGGGCTGATGTTCCCGCAGCAGAAGTATTTCAAGGATCTGCTGACGGCGTACGAGGAGAACTAACCCCGAAAACAACCCCGGAGATGGGCGAGGGGTGTGGCCCCCTCGCCCTCATTCCCTATGCGACTCTCACATCGCCTCGCTTGTCTCGTGATCGCATTGCCCCCGCTGGCCATCGTCGTCTGGCTATTCTTCATCCCGTTTCTCTCCTCCGCCTATCTGAGCCTGCTGCGTGAGGATCAGTGGAGCCTGCGGAACTACTACCTGGTGTGGCGACTGTACCGCTACGATATCCTCTACACGCTCTGGATCGCCTTCTTCAGCCTGGTTGCGGTGCTGGTGATCGCCGTCTTTCTGTGCGGGTATCTGCGGATTCATATCAACAGGCCGGTTGAGTTCCTCTTCAAGATTCCGCTCTTCATCCCCTTCGTGGTCGTGGGGCACGCCATGCGGGTGCTGCTGGCGCCCAAGGGGACGTTGAACGCAGCACTGAGCCAGATCGGCCTCGTCAACATGAACGATCCGCCATCCATCGCCTTTGGCTGGATCGGGATCGCCGTTTGCCTGATCTGGAAGAATCTCGCGCTGGCGGTGCTCCTCGTGTTGGGATCCTACCGGTCGGTGGACGAGACGTTTCTGGAGGCGGCACGGAACTTCGGGGCGTCCACGTTCCAACAGATCAAGGACATCCTCCTCCCAATGTCGAAAGCCTCGCTGGCGGTGGCGGGGGCCTTCATGTTCACCTCGATGCTGGCATCGTTTTCCGTTCCCCTGATGATCGGCAGCGGGGAGCCGCCGCAGATGGTGATGATCGACGTCTTCTACCGGATCAACTACCAGATGGATTACGGCACGGCCAACGCGCTGGGCGTGGTGTCGTATCTGCTGGCGATGGGCGTGGCCGGGTATTACCTGCGGACCATCCAGAAGGGAACATAAACGGGCCGTCCATGATCAGCGGTCGGCTTGAAACCCGGAAGCACCGCTGAAGGCTGAGAGCTGAGGGCATTTCTATGACGCGTCGAACAATGCGCATGGCGGGGGTGGTGTTGGCTGGGATGGTGATCTTCCTGCCGCTCTCCAGCCTGGTCATCTGGTCCTTCGCCGAGAAGTGGTACTGGCCGCATCTCTTTCCGCAGCAGACAGGACTCTTCTATTGGGCCAAGGTGATGCAGGGCGACCTGCTGCGCGCGCTCACGGACGGCTTCCTCATCGCCATCGTGGTCACGGTTCTCACCCTGGTCATCACGATCCCTCTGGCGTATGTGCTGGCGCGCCTGCCGGTTCCGTTCAAGCCGCTGATCCTCATGATCTTCCTGCTGCCTCAGGCGTTTCCACAGCTTCCGGTGTTCGTGAACTCCACGACGCTCCTCTATCAGGTGAACCTGGGGGGAAAGCTTGGAGGCGTGGTCCTCATCCACATGGTGGGGGCGCTGGTATTCGCGGTCTGGACCATGACGGCGGTCTTCAAGTCGGTGCCCGAGGCCTTGGAGGAGGCGGCCATCAACCTGGGCGCATCCCGGTTCAAGGCCTTCTATTCGGTCTCGCTTCCGCTGGCCACGCCCGGGATTATTGCCAGCACGCTGCTGGTCTTTCTTTACTCGCTGGACGAATTCACGGGGACGCTTCTGGTCGGAAGCCCGTTTGTCCTCACCCTGCCGGTCTACATGTACCGGACGAGCGTGGGGTACGAGCTGCAGGTGGCTTCGATCAGCGCGCTCATGCTCATGGTGCCGGGCATCGTGCTCCTGGTCCTCTTGGAGCGGTACATGAAGTCTGAGTACCTTTCGATGTTTGGACGTATCTGATACGAAAAGCCGAATGTCGGGGAGGCGGGGCGGGTTTTTAAGATTCTCCGGTCTCAGCGCCGGAAAGGGGTGCCATGGTTGAGGTACGCGTCGAGAATGTCCGCAAGATGTACGGTAAGGTCGAGGCGCTGAAGGGGGCCTCGCTCAACTTCAAGAGCGGCGCCATGACCGCCATCCTGGGCCCCAGCGGCTGCGGGAAGACCACGCTGCTTCGAAGCATTGCCGGATTCATCCAGATCGACGAGGGACGCGTCCTCTTCGGCAACGACGATGTGACTGAGCTTCCGCCCCAGCATCGGGGCACCGCGATGGTATTTCAGAACTATGCCCTCTGGCCCCACATGACCATCTTTGGGAATGTGTCGTACGGGCTGCGACTCCAAAAGGTGCCCGAGGCCGAGATTCGTCGGCGCGTCCTCAAGGTGCTGGAGCTGGTCGAGATCGGGAACCTGTCCGACGTGGAAACGCGCAAGCCCGCCGCCTTGAGCGGCGGACAGCAGCAGCGCGTAGCGTTGGCGCGGGCCCTGGTGGTGGAGCCAAAGGTGCTCCTGATGGACGAACCCCTGTCCAACCTGGACGCCAAGGTGCGCCAGCGGCTCCGCGCCGAACTGCGCCGGCTTCAGAAGCAGGTCGGGATCACGGCCATCTATGTGACGCACGATCAGGAAGAGGCGCTGGCCTTGGCGGATACCGTGGTTCTGATGAATCAGGGGCAGATCATCCAGACGGGGACGCCGCAAGACATCTATCTCAAGCCGGGCACGGCCTTCGCTGCGGAGTTTCTCGGCGTGAGCAATCAATTAGAGGGGGAGGTTGCCGACGGAAAGCTCACCATCGCCGGCCAGACCGTTTCCTATGCCGGACCCGTGCGAGGCAAGGCGGTCGTGATTATGCGTGCATCCGATATCCAGATCGAAGATCCGGCGGCGACGCCCCGGCCGGAGACGATGGCACTGACGGGCATCCTGGAGGAGAGCCTCTTCCTGGGTGCGCACTACCGGCAATATATCCGCGTCGGCCGGATCGTAGTGATGGCCGATAGCGCCGACCCTCGACCGACCGGCGCCGTCCGGCTGGTCTTGCCGTCGGAGAAGGTGCAGGTGTATGGGCAGCCGTAAGAGACGGCAACGACAGCGGCCTCGAATCCAAGCTTTCATCAACGTGGACGGATTCTTATGACTCCGGCGAATGAATGACCCTGCAGCAAGCTGCAGGGTATCAAAACCGAAAGGATATTCCCCCGCAGCAAGCTGCGGGGGAATTATCAAGTTCAACCGGTTTTCCCAGCGGCACTTTCATGGATACAGCCGCCTCAACGGCTCCCCTAAAGGCCTCCCCATCCCCCGCGTCCGTTGGCCCGGCGGATCACGACGGCGCATCGCCTGAACCATCCCCTGCTGATAACACTCCCGGAATCCCTGACTCGAAGGCGGATTAAGAGCCCGGAATTTTCGACGGAGGGAGATAGGGCGTCTTGAGATACTGTTTGGCGGCTACCTGCGCGACCCCTTCCCCGCCCTCGACCTCCAGCGCCCGGTTGTAATACTCCTCGGCCCGCTTCCTCTCTTGGCGGATGTCGTTAATCATCCCCAGACGCAGCAGGGCCGAGGCCCGGACCCGCGCGTTGTAGGGCGCTGTATCCTTCAGGGCCTTCTGGAAATATTCCTCCGCCCGGGCGTATTCCCGCTGATTGAAAAGGATCCGTCCCAGGAGATGATCATAACGGGGCTGGAGCTGAGGGGCAAAGGGGGCCTTGCCGCCCTGAATCCCCTCCTCCAGATCCCGGGCGATGGCGTAAGCCTCGTCGAACCGCCGGAGTTCAGAAAGGATATTGGCCAGCGAAAAGGAAAAATTATAATTCCGGGGAAACCTCTCTTTTAGTTCCAGGGTCATGGCCAGGGCCTGGGCCGGCTGCTTTTCAAAATTGATGTAAACCGACGAGAGCTCTGCCTGGGCAAGCTCCCGGAGAAGATCCCCCTTCTGCACCGCCAGTTCCAGCTCCTGGATGCCCTTATGCTGATCCCCATTGGTGATCAGCAGGGAAGAGAGGAAACGGGTTACGCCCGGGAGATGATCGAGATGGTAATGGAGCAGGCCCATCGGGAAATAGTTGTCGTAATTGTTCGGATCCGCCGCCCTCGTCTTTTCCAGATAACCCCAGGCATACGCGCTCTCCTGCGCGACCGTGAAATAACTCTTTTGCATGAGAGCCAGGCGGATCTTGACGATTTTCGCCAGGGTCAGGGCAAAGTAGGCCTGACCATCCCGGGGATTCTTCCCGACCCGCTTCTCCCCCCGGGCCACCGCATCGCCGACATAACGGATCATGGCCTCCTGCCTTTTCTCCCGTTCCTTCGGATCGAAGCTCGTTTCATAGGAGAACAACTGGTCCAGGGCCAGAAAGGCATACCCCGTCGGGCTCTCCCGATCCAGTTCTACCGCTTTCTGGAAAGAGGAGATCGCGCCTGCATGATCCATGTTAAAAGCGCTTTCAATCCCCTGACGGAGATAGGCATGGAGTTGGCCTGGTTGGGTTTCCGCAGCCGCCGCTTCCCCAGCGGGGAGCAGAAAGGAGAGGCAGAGGAAAAGAATTGCAGCCAGCCGCTTTTTCATAAGCCGAACCTCTCCCTGCCAAAATGGAAAACTTTCAGCACCCTAACTTCGGAGCCCTTTCCGAAAACAATTCGTGTCTACGCCTTACCGGCTTTTTGAACGAATATCAAGGACCGGTTGTTCGGGTACGCCCCAGCCTGCCGGAAAAGGGCGTCCGCCGGTGAAAAACCCTGTTCTCCTCGGAAACTGATTCCGGAAACGGGTCTCCCATACAACGGACGGCGAAAACCGCATGCATTTCCTTAAAATCGAAGACCGGCAGAACGTTTTCCGGCCGGCCGCCGCCCATAAAATGATTGACTTCAAAGGGTCATGGTGATGGGGAAAACTTCCCTTGGCCCGGGAGGAGAGATTGACCCATGCCGGATATCAAATACCTCAGACAGAACATTGATGACCTGCCCAAAATGTCAGGGAATCATGCGGATCATCCGCTTCATTGAGGACCGCCAAATAATAACGATAACGCCTCACCGGGGTTGGTGAGGCGTTATCGTACATTTTGTGAATCTGAACGGTTACGGCGTAAACAGCGGGAAGTCTCTGTATACAAACCCGTCGTACACACCGGTCATGCTAAAGAAATTGGCATCGAAAACGGGTGCTGCGGGTGGTGCACCCAATATGGTTCCCGATTCTCCCAGGGGGAACATGCTTTGGATCTTGAGGGGGCCCGAGCTGGCGTATTCAATGGTGTGCGCGTAGGTGGAACGTGACGAGAAGGGCATTTCCCATACCTTTCCCAGCATAGCGTGGTTATATGCGATAACGCCCCGCTTATTCGTACCCCACGGCTGGGCTCCAAGAGTTGCAAGCGTATTGTCCAGCGCCTTCACGATGATCGCGTTCGCGGTCTGAGGCGCTGCAGGATCCAATTTGTTCTGGAACCAGTTGTAGTAGTTATCGATACCTCCCGGCATAAGGCCGTGGAGAAGTACATTGAAGAGCACCAAGTCGTTTTTTGCTGCTGGAAGAGCGTCAAGCTCCTCGAAAGTGAGTTTCAGAACCTCTTTGATCCATGCGTCCATGAGCATCCATGCATCGGCACGGTTCTTTCCTGTGGCCCAGGATCCGACTCCTCCGTCTACGAAATGTCCGTCCCAAGCAGCAAGAAGCGCAAGAGCCGCTGAACGACCTGCATTGGGGGCATCCGGCGCCGTGTTTACAGCAGCGGTGAAATAATCAGACACAAACTTCCAGGGATTCCCGCCACTGCCGAAAGAGTCCGTCGTGGCGATGTTGAGAGCAAGGTTCCTGACATCATCGAAGGTCAGATTGTTATTTTTGGAAAGGTAGTCATCGATTACATGCGCTCTGTGGAACGCGCCTAACGAATATGAGAGGTTATTGGGTGAATTGGCGTAGCCTGCATTCGTCTTGTTGTTCCAGCCGCTGTAATAACCCTGGCTGGTGTTGCGATCGGTTGAACGGGGGATCAGGTTTGCCGAATCCCATTCAAGGGATGTCCCTGCGGCGCCCTGCGGCAGCCGCCATTCACCGTAAGGACGGACGGGGTCCCTTCCCGACATCCAGTACGCTATATTTCCATCTCTATCGGCATACGTGAAATGCTGAGATAGCGGCACGAGTTCTATGGCCGCCCCAAACTGGTCCATACTGGTCGCCCGGGCAAGACCAAGATATGCCTTGATAACCTTAAATTCATACCCCCACTGTGAATATTTCCATGAAATGACAGGGCTTGCATTAATAACGGGTCCGTGAGCCGTCCTGTATATCGGCAGAACCACATCGGCCCCGCCTTTCACCTTGATGGTATCCGTCCTGTTCAGGGTCATCGCTGCCGCGGATTCCATGTAATAATCCACGGTATGGGCATGACCCACTTGCATGGACCATGCATGGTGCGGCGTGCGACCGATAACCATGGCGGGAAGCCCCGCGATGGTCATGCCGGAGACATTCAAACCGCCGGCCCTTATGGAACCCTCGCCGATGATCGAGGGTACGGTAAATCCCATCTGCGGACCGGAGTAGATGATCGGATTGCCTGAGGCTGTTTTGCTCCCTTTGATCGCCCAGGCATAACTGCCCATCTTGACGTAGGCATTGATCATCTTCAGGTTTTCGTCGATCTCCGACCGCTGCTGGGCCATGCTTTTGGCGACCTGACTCATATCAGCAGAGAATGACGGAGGATTTTCCATCAGCGGGGAGAGTGCTTCTTTTGATTCTACAAGAGCCATGGGAACCCTTAGAGGCTTGGGGATATAGGTCAGCGCATCGGGATCGTTGACCCATCGCAGATCCTCGAACATGCGCGGTCCCTGTGTGGTTCCATAGGCAGCCACGAGCCCCTGGTACAATGCCGCGTTATCGATCTGTCCCGTCGTCTGCGCCTCGGGATCGAAGTTTCTCATCATCAACGACGCCCAGGCCAGGACATCCTTGTACGTCCAGTCCTCAAGCGTAACACCCGTAATGCCGACTGCGGAAAATTCAAATGGAAGCAGAGAAGGATCCTTGCGAATGTCGGCGATGCGTCTGTTAAAGCCTGCCACGTAACCGTTGATCACATCCTGCGCCTCCGCATCCAGGGAAGCGAAGCCGTCTTGCAGTTCCTGGTCGGAATAGCCGGTCGTGCGCACCAACTTATCCTGGGCCAACTGGGTGGCGCCGAAGATCTCAGCCAGCCTTCCCCGGGCGGACCGCCTGAACGTTTCCGCCTGCCAGAGCCGGTCAGTAGCAACGGCATAGCCCATGGCTTCAAATACATCATAGAGTCTGTCCTGCTCCGAACCGGCAATGAACCACACACCTTTGGCGTCACGTGTGGTTGTTACCGTAGATGGTGCGGAGGATGTTCCGCTGGAAGAACATCCCAACCCAATGATGGCGATAGAGATCAGAAGAATGGCCAATGTCAGCCAGCGGGAACATAATTGTTTCAAAGCACAAAATTTTCTTTTCCGCATCTTGGTTTTCCTCCTTTTAAATGAATTATAAGATTTGGTTAAAGTGGAAAATCGACACGTCTACGCTTCCTTGGTAAAAGACCGTTCACGGATGACATAAAAAACATAGAAAAGACATTGACTTCGTGTCTTCGCCTTTATTGAGATCTAAAATACAAAAGCCTCCAGAAAGGTACTGAGACCCTCTTGAAGGCATCGTATTGGCAGCTTCCGACAAATCCTTTTCATGGCACGGTCTCCAGAAAGGTTAAGGAGAGGGTCGATGGATTTACTGAGCTATGAAGAGCACCTTTATTTGTAAAGTACTCTTATGCCCATGGAAAATCAAGAGGGAAATAGGCTCCCGGAGGCGTCATTCGAAAAGATCCCGAGACCGGTGAGCCGGATGGGGTTCTGGAAGAAATGGCCATGATGACAATTTACGAGGTCTTGCCCAAACTTACCTTGGATCAAAGGATGGATTTGTTGGCCCAAGGCGCGGTCCATTATTTGAAGACCGGTGTCACCTCCTCTTGTGATGCCGGTGTTGCCTTCCCGGGACCGGTGGGGGCGCAAGATATTTTAATCTATCAGAAAGCCGTTGGGTCGGTATTGACTCAGCTTGGGCAGGTTTCCCTCACCGATTTGGTCAATGCCGTGATTTTGTCCTTTTGCTACCAGGATATCTTGTAGTCCAATTCGCTTGACACACAAGATCCCTTTGTCAACGAGGTTTTCTATTCTCTTTGACGGTGGATGAAGGAAGACCCTTTTCCCCCGGTTTCCGACTTCCGGCCTGGGCAAGGAGCCGGTCCACCTCCATCCGGGTCAGTCTGCGCCAGGCGCCTTCGCGGACGGCATCGAGTGTGACATCCCCGACGGCAACGCGGACCAGGCGGCAGACGGGATGGCCCAGGACCTCGAATGCCCGCCGGATCACACGATTCCTCCCGTCTGTGATGGTAAGCCGGAGCCAGGCGCTTCCCCGGTTCGTCTTTTCGAGACACACGTCCACGGGGGCGAATCTTCCGTCGGGCAGGTCTATCCCGTTTTCCAGGGTCTGAATCTCCCTCTTTCCAGGATTTCCTTCCACCTTGACGCGGTAAGTCTTCGGGATCCCGTAACGGGGATGCTGGAGACGCTGGGAAAACTCCCCGTCGTTGGTCAGGATGAGGAGCCCTTCCGAATCATAGTCCAGACGTCCGACGGGAAACACCCGTTCCGTGACCCCGCTGAGGAGATCCGTCACGATCGGACGCCCCTGCGGATCGCTGAGCGTCGTCACAACCCCCTGCGGCTTGTGGAGGAGGATGTAGATCCGCTCCGTCTCACAGGAGATCAGCCTGCCGTCCACGCGGATCTCGTCCCGACCGGGATCCGCCTTTGTCCCCGGTTCGGTCACCACAACCCGGTTGACGCTGATCCGGCCTTCGGCGATCATCTTTTCCCCTGCACGGCGGGATGCGACGCCGGCCTGCGAGAGGATCTTCTGTAAGCGTTCCTCCATTCATCTACTCCTGTTGCCCCTGCAAATCCCTCAGTTCCCTGAGGGTCGGCAATTCGGAAAGATCCTTCAGGTTGAAGACCTCGAGGAACTTTCGGGTGGTTCCGTAGATAATCGGTTTCCCGGGAACGTCCTTCCTTCCCACAATCCTCACGAGTTTCTTTTCCAGAAGCCCTTTCAGGGCGCCGCTCGCGTCAACGCCGCGGATCCGATCGATCTCGGATTTCACGAGAGGCTGGCGGTAGGCGACCATGGCAAGGGTCTCCATGGCGGCCGGAGAGAGCATCGCGGGTCGGCCCGCCTTCAATTTCCGGAGCCAGGGGGCCAGATCCGTTCTCGTCCTGAACTGGAAGCCGCCGGCCACCTCCCGGAGGCAGATCCCGCCGCCCCGTTCCTCGTACTCCCGCGTCAGTCCCTCCAGAAGCGAAACGATCCCCTTCTTTTCCGTATCGGGCAGGATCTCGGCGACCCGTTCCACTGTCAGCGGCGCTTCGGAGGCAAAAATGAGCGCCTCGATGATTGCGACTTTCTCTTCCATCATCCCTCCACGGCCGGAAACAGCCGGATCGCCCCGAAGGATCCCGACTGGTAGGCCCGGACCATCCGCAGCTTCATGAGCTCCAGGATCGCGAGAAACGTGTAGATGATCCGCCGCCGGTCCGTTCTATCCCCGAGGAGATCGGCAAAGGTGATCTGTCCCTCTTCCGTTAGTCTCTCCATGATTTCATTGATCCGGTCGGTCAGGGACATCTTTTCGGCATCGATCTGCAGATCCTCCTTGAGATCGAGGCCGGCGATGATCCGGCGGAAGGCCGTGACGAGCTCAAAGACGTCGACCTCAACCAGCGCGTCATCCGTCTCCTCCGCCGTGGTCGGCTCCTCCACGGGGGCGCCGCGCTTAAAGACATCCCGTTCGAGGAGAGGCCGGTCATCGAGACGGAGCGCCGCCTCCTTGAAGGCCTGGTACTCCAGGAGCTGCTGGACCAGTTCCGCGCGGGGGTCCTCCCCCTCTTCCTCCTCGCCCTCACCTTCGGCCGGCGGCAGCAGCAGCTTCGACTTGATGTGGATGAGCGTCGAGGCCAGTACCAGATATTCCCCGGCAAGATCCAGATTGAGAGAGCGCATCATCTCCAGGTAGGAGAAATACTGCTCGGTGATCAGCGCAATGGGAATATTGTAGATATCGATCTCATTCTTCCGGATGAGATAGAGCAGGAGGTCCAGCGGACCCTCAAAAACGTCGAGCTTGATCTCATAGCTCATGGTTTTCCCGAAAAAAAACTTCAAAGCGCAGATTTAGGACGGCTTCGGAAAAAGCTCCAGAGACAAGGCGCGCGACTCCTGAGGAGTGCGGCGTACCCTGGTGTACGCCGCAACGACGATGGAGGAAGCGCAACGCAGTATATGGACTTTTTCCGTAGCCGTCACTCATGGTTGATCTTCATGGCTTCCCTGACCTCGGCCAGCGTCGCCTTTGCAATCCGGCCGGCCCGGACATTGCCGTCTTCGATGATCGCGCGGACCTCTTCGGGATGGCCCAGGTAGTGGTCCCGCCGCTCATGGATCGGCAACATTCCCTCCGCGATCGCCCCGGCCAGACGTCGCTTACATTCGATGCAGCCGATGTTTGCGCTCCTGCAGGCGGGGGCGATCTCTGCGACTGTCTCCGGCGCAGAATAGATCCCGTGAAACGTGTAAACATTGCAGAGCTCGGGACGGCCCGGGTCGCTTTTGCGCTGCCGCTGGGGATCGGTGAACATCGCCCCGACCTTCTTCTTCAGGTCGTCGCCCCGGTCGCTCATGAAGATCGCGTTGTCGTAAGACTTGCTCATCTTCCGCCCGTCGATACCCAGGAGCCTCGGGACCTCCGCGAGGAGCGGCTCCGGTATGGGAAAGATCTCGCCGTAGAGAAAATTGAAACGGCGGGCGATCTCGCGCGTCAGTTCGACATGGGGAAGCTGATCGACGCCGACCGGGACGCCGTAGGTCTTGTACATGATGATGTCCGCCGCCTGAAGGACCGGGTAGCCGAGGAAACCGAACGTCGAGAGGTCCTTCTGCGAGAGTTCCTCCTTCATCTCCTTGTAGGTCGGATTCCTCTCCAGCCAGGCAAGGGGGGTGATCATGCAGAGGAGCAGGAAGAGTTCGCCATGTTCCTTGATCGTGGACTGGATGAAGAAGGTGCTTTTAGCCGGATCCAGGCCGGCGGAGAGCCAGTCGATCACTATGTCGATCGTGTTCGCCCGGATCTCGCCCGTGGTCGCGTAGTCGCTTGTCAGCGCATGCCAGTCGGCTACGAAATAGTAGCAATCGTAATCGCCGTGATTCTGCAGGGCGATCCAGTTCGAAAGCGCACCGTGGAGATTCCCCAGATGGAGCTTCCCTGTAGGTCTCATCCCGCTCAAAATCCTCTTTTTCGTCAAACGAACCTCCTGAAAATAGATTCCCTCACTTTGGTCCTTTTCTTAAGTGACTTAAAAAGGAAAGCGGTGAAACGCCCCTTCCCTCATCCCCTGTTTCCCCCGTGCGGAGGCCCTCTTCATCGGAGCGGATTCGCGTTTCGAAGGGGCCCCAAAAGGGGCTTTAAAGAAGACCCGAAGTATGCCGTCCTATAACAGAAACGTCCGGGCGTGTCAACGGAACAGGCCGCGCATGTCATACCAACCGGTCCCCTCCGCGAACCGGATAGAAAAAGGCCCCCATCTCAAGATGGAGGCCTTTCTTAAGCTGACTCTTCAATACCCTGTTATTTATTAACCTTGTCGGCCAGAGCCTTGCCCGCCTTGAATTTAACCACCTTCTTCGCTGCGATCTTGATTTTCTTTCCGGTCTGCGGGTTCCTGCCCTCGCGGGCCTTCCTCTTCACCACGGAAAAGGTCCCGAACCCCACCAGTCCGAGCTTACCGCTTTTCTTGAGCTCCTTGGCCACCGCTGCAGTAAAGCCCTCCAGCGTCTTTGCCGCCGTCGCCTTCGTAACAGCCGCCCCCTCCGCCATCACCGCAATCAATTCTGCCTTCGTCATTCCTTACGTCCCCCTTTCATCAATTGGTTTAATGGAACATAACGTTGCCGCCACCCCAGGGTGGTTCAATCCCTGTCGGGCGCTGCCCTGCCGATGACCGCACCTCACCGCCATCACCGTTCGGGGTCATCCCCCGAAACATCGGATGTTGCAAGCAAAAGCGTCCGTAACCGGAAATGCAGCATAAGATTCTACTATGTTCAGGATTTCAAGAAACAAATGGAACAGCCCACTTCCCAGTGAACTTGGGATTATCCCTAACATAAAGAAAACAAACAATCAAGAAAAAATTCTAATATTTTTAACAAAGATGAAGGATCGAAAAGCGGAGGCTCAGAATGGACGGCGATTTGACAAACACTGCGCTTTGTGTTACTTAATTACCGGGCGATACAGAAGGAATGAGGTCTATCCCAATGCCGGCAGATGACGAAACGGACATCATGACCAAGATCGAGGGCTGGCTGGGATTGTCCCGTCCCCCGTTTCACACCCTCGGCATTTTCCCGTTCTGTCTCGGGACTTTTCTGGCTTGGCGTCTGGATCACGTCTTCCATATCCCCGCCTTTGTCCTCGGCTTCATGGGCATCGTCATGGTTATGCTCTCGACGTACCATGCCGGAGAATACTTAACACACGTGGAGGATGAACGATCCAAACATCTCTTCCGGAACCCCCTCTCCGGGGGATCCGGCACACTCCCGGATTTGATTTTTCGCCGGTCCGGCCCCCTTCGGACCGGTTTCGTCGCGATCACGCTGGCGCTCTTGATCGGCCTCATCCTGCAATTCGGCCTGAAGACGGGTCCTTTTACGCTCCTTCTTGGTTGTCTCGGCGCCCTGCCGGGTTTCTTCTACTCAACATGGCCCAGCCGTCCAGCCGATAAGGGTTACGGCGAAACTCTCATCGCCTTCTTCTACGGCTGGCTCCCCATTGCCGCCGCCTTCTACATCCAGCGGGGATATATCGTTCCCTGCATCCACTGGATGGCGCTGCCGATTGGTCTGTCCATCTTCAACGTGGTCTTGCTCAACGAATTCCCGGAACATACCTCCAACCCGTCCGTCGGCAGGATGAATCTTCTCCGTCGGCTGGGAAGAGCGAAAGGGGCGGCCCTCTACTGCCTGACTTCGATCCTCTCCTGGTTTTCCATGTATTCTTCACTCAACACGGGGATCCCGCGGAAGGCGCTCTACATCTACCTCCCCGTTATGGCCATGTCGGCGGGCATCTCCCTTATGATGGCCGGGAAAAGATACGAAAATCCGCTCGTACTGGAGATCCTCTGCGGGCTCAACATCGCCGTCCATCTCGGGACGATGGCCGCCTATTTCCTGGCGTTTCTCTGATCCGCGCCGCCGTTCGCCCTCTTCTTCACGAGGAAATAGAGTTCCCCCCTCTCCTTCAGGCTTCCGGCCAACATCTCCGCCTCACTGCCGCTACCGCAGAAGAGATCGACGCGCCCCGCCCCCTTGATCACACCCCCGGCGTCCTGGCTGACGACAAAGCGGGAAAAGGGGATCCAGGATAGGGCGTTCCCCTCCTTGTCGAGGACCGGCTTGCGTGCGCGCATGAAGGCGAGCGCCCCCCTTGGAAACACCGCGGCGTCGGTGGCGATCGAACGGCCCGGCGTGAGAATCTCGCCGATCGAACCGACGGGACCCTGCTCGACCACGCGGAAGAACACGAAACTCTCATTGTGGCCGAGGAGCTCCGGGAGATCGTCCGGATGCTCCCGAAGGTATCCCTTGACCGCATGGTAGGAGATTTCCTGCGGCGAGATCTTTCCCGCATCGAGCAGAAAGCGCGCCACGCTCTGAAAGGGACGACCGTTGGACATTGCATAGCCGATCTGGAGGAGCCTGCCGTTCGTCAGTTCGATCTTGCCGGACCCTTGGGTGTGGAGGAAGAAGAGGTCGATCCGGTCACCCACCCAGGCCAGTTCGAGGTTCCGTCCGGATAAAAAACCCTGATCCTCGATCTCGCCCCGGCTGTAATAGGGGATGAGTTCCCTGTTCTTCACCCGGCCGATCAGTTGTTCGTTCTTATACCTGTCTCGGAATTTGCCGAGATTCACCGTCACGGCATCATCGGGGGCTTTGTAAACCGGATATCGGTATTCCTGGGTCTTTTTCAGCGACCCCTTCATGATCGGCTCGAAATAGCCGGTGAAAAGGACGGTGTTTCTTCCATCCGCACCGGTGGATTGATAGACGTCGAAGGTTTCCCGGATCTGCGCCTGCCTGACCTCTTCGGGCTCGCCGCTCCTGAGGATCTCCAGCAGGTCTGTAAGAGAATCCCGGAGCTCCCGGACGGTGATTTGGGCGTCGTCCATCCGGAAGGGACCGTTCCCGGACGTCCTCCTGTAGTACTGGAGGCTCTTTTCGACGGCCGTTTCGAGCGACTCCAGGTCCATGTCGTCGGCAAACAGGGGAAGATGATCGTCGGGAACGCGGATGAGCGGGGAAACCGGTTTCGGCTCAACGGGCGGTGGAAACGCGGGTTTGGGGATCTCCGGAGGAACGATCGGCGCCAAAATCTCGGGCGGGATCGGAATTACCGGTCGAGGCGCCGGCCTCTCGGGAGGGGATACCGGTTCCACAACGGAAGGGGGCGGCGTCGGTCGTGGGGCCGGCCTCCGGACCGGAGCGGCGCAACCCGCAAGAAAATAGAGAGCAACAACGAAAAGAACAAACTTTTGGAACATTTTTATCTCAAAGCTCCAGGATCATGGCGACTTCATCGCAGAAATCGGGGTACTTGGAACAGCGGAAACAATCGGACCAGATCTTCTCTGGAAGCGTGGAGCGCTCGACCTCCCGGAAGCCGAGTTTCCGGAAGAACTCCTGTTTGTAAGTCAAGGTGAAAACCCGGAAGAGCTCCAGTGTGATCGCCTCGGAGATGCAGGCCTCCACGAGTTTCCGCCCGACCCCTTCCCTTCTGCGCTCCTCATCGACATGGAGGGAGCGGATCTCGGCCAGGTTCTCCCAGATGATGCTCATCGCGCAGATCCCGCGGATCTCATTCTGCCCCTCGTCCTGATAAACAAAGAAATCCCTCAGACTGCCGTAGATATCCATCAGCGAACGGGGCAGCATCTCCCCCTTCCCGGACGAGATATTGATCCATCTGTGAATCGTCTTGACGTCCCCGATACGGGCTTTTCTCAGCATCTCCCACTCCTGCGGCGGTTCCCGGTCTTCCTCGGGCGGGCGGAACCGCCGTCCCCTGCCCTTTGCTTCCCTGCAGAATCTCACCCATGCGAGGCGAGAAGCATCTCCCGCGCATGTTCCTTTGTCTTTTCGGTCAGTTCAACCCCGCCCAACATGCGGGTGATCTCTTCCAGCCGTTCCTCCCCGGAGAGGAGCGAAACGAAGGTATTCGTCCGCTCTCCGGCGACCCGTTTCACCACCCGGTAATGCCGGTCGCCGCAACAGGCGATCTGCGGCAGATGGGTGATGCAGAGGACCTGATGGTGTCGTGCGACCTCCCGGAGTTTCTGGCCGACGATCTCCGCCGTCGCGCCGCCGATCCCGCTGTCGACCTCATCGAAAACGATCGTCCCCACGGAACCCGTCCGGGCCAGGACCTTCTTCAGGGCAAGCATGATGCGGGAGAGTTCGCCGCCGGAGGCGATCCCCCGAAGCGGTTTCAGCTCTTCGCCCACGTTCGCCGAGAGATAAAACTCCGGGGCATCGATCCCTTTTTCGTTCAGGGTCGCCTCTCTCTGATCGCTCCGAAGATCACGAAAGACCGCTTCGAACTGCGCGTCTTCCATTCCCAACGTCCGGATCTCCCCTTCGACCGACCGCTTCATGGCGGCGGCCGCCTCGCGCCGTTTCGCGGACAGCACCTCTGCCGCTTCCATCAGCCGCTCCCTTTCGGCAGCGATGTTCGTTGTCAGCGCCTCGATCTCCTCTTCCAGGGAGGAGATCTTCTCCATCTCTCTCTCCGCCTCGCCATGTCTCATGAGAATGGCATCGAGCGTCCCCCCATATTTCCGTTTCAGACGCCCCAGAAGCTCCAACCGCTCCTCGACCGCCTCCAGACGGACGGGGTCGAACGAGAGGCGTTTCGCATAATCGCGGAGCACGAAGGCCGCCTCTTCGATCCGGAAGTAGAGCTCCTCCAACTCCTGTTCGGTAAGCTTCAAACCTGCATCGATCTTCCGGATCTCCTTCACGGCCGAGACCACACCGCGGAACTCGGCTAGCACGGCGCCGCCCTTCCCGTAGAGGGTCTCATAGGCCGCACCGGCAAAATCCATCAATTTCTGGACATTGGCAAGAATCCTCTTCTCTTCCGTCAGGGCGGCATCCTCCCCCGCCCGGACATCCGCCCGGGCAATCTCGCCGATCTGATAACGGAGAAGGTCTTCCCGCTCCTCTCTTTTCACCTGGCGCTCCTGAAGCCCGCGGAGTCTCTCCTGAAGCGAACGATAACGGTCGTACACTTTCCGGTAGGCCGTCCGGAGGGGCAGCAGTCCCCCGAATTCGTCGAGGATGTCCGTATGATTGTCCGGATTCAGAATCATCTGGTGTTCGTGCTGGCCGCAGATGTTGATCAGCGATTCGCCGATCGCCGCGAGTGATGCCAGGGATGCAAGATGGCCGTTGATGTAGACCCGGTTTTTCCCGGAACGGGAGACCACGCGGCGTACGACGAGCTCATCGCCGTCGCCAAATCCCATATCCCGGACCTTTGCCTGCAACCCGTCCTGCCCGCGGATGTCAAAAAGCGCCTCCACGACGGCCGCATCCTCGAAAGAACGGATCATATCGGCGTTCGCCCGGTCTCCCAGAAGAAGACCCACAGCGCCAACGATGATCGATTTTCCCGCACCGGTCTCCCCGGAGATCATGTTCAGACCCCCGTCGAAGGCCACCTTCAATTCATCGATGATGGCAAAATTACGGATATTCAGTTCCGCGAGCATCCTGCCCCTTCCGGGTCGCTCCCGTCTGGGAACCGCCCCATCCCAACTTTGTCCGCAGGATCTCCAGATAGCCCCGGTGGGGAGAAGAGACCAGCGTGGTGATGTACCGCGACTTCCGGATGGTGACGCTGTCCCCGAACTTCACGGTAAAGGATACCTGTCCGTCGAGGGTCACGGTCGCCCCCTGCTCCAGGGTGCAGAGCGAGACCTGGATAACCGCGCTTTCCGGCAGGATGACCGGCCGGTTCGTCAGGGTATGGGGGCAGATCGGGTTGATGATAATCGAATTCAGCTCGGGAAAGATGATGGGTCCGCCCGCGGCCAGCGAATAGGCCGTGGAGCCGGTCGGCGTCGCGATGATGAGGCCGTCGGCCTTGAAGGTCGTCAGATAGCGACCGTCCACCGTCGTCTCCAACTCCACGATCCGGGAAAGATTCCCCCGGTTGATCACGACGTCGTTCAGGACGGTCCCCTCCCGGAACGGTTCCTCGCCCCCCTGGATCTCCACATCGAGCATCATCCGTTTTTCAATCTGGAAGTTACCCGCAAGGATCAGCTCCAGGGCGGCAAACATCTCGCTGAGGTTCACCTCGGTCAGGTATCCGAATCCCCCGAGATTGATCCCGACGATGGGCACATCCCGTTTGCGGGCCAGACGGGCCGTCCGCAGGATGGTCCCGTCGCCGCCGAAGACGACGAGCAGATCCACCAGCGTCCAGAGCTTCCCTTTTTCAACACCGGGAAGGCAGCCGATCTTCACGGCAATCCCTTCCTCGAGATAGACCTCCAGCCCGCGCTTCAGCATCCACTCCCGAAGAGCGGCGGTGTATTCGGGCGATTTTTCCTTGGCGATATTAGCGATGATTCCGACTTTTTTGATAACCATCTGATTCCCTTAGAACACATTTGCGCCTTTTTTATCATAAAATACTCCGGGTGTCCATGCGTATGATGCAGATCGCCCGTGAAAATTCAGCAAAATCATCCGGCAACGGATCTGAAAGCTGGACGGACTTCACTTAGCCTTGACATCCTCCGGACAAGTGGGTTAGGAGCATATTTAAAAAGGCTCGTGCAGGCCTGTTCAAAAATGCCCAGATGCAAGGCCCCCGAAATCCTGAGCCGTGAGGCGTACTTTAAAGTACGTTGAGCGGCGAAGGATGAGGGAAACGAAACAGATGGGCGTTTTTCAACAGCCTGTTAGTGTCGCCCGCAAAAGGAGACGCCCATGGGATTATTGAAGGGATCTGTCACGTTTTCGCGTTATCGCACGGTCGGCGCCCTGCCGGACCATTTCCCCGAATTCTTCAACGAGCGGATCCGGCGCTACGCCTTCCAGACCGTCTGGCGCACGACGGACGAAAAAGCGGCGGGCTGGACCTCCCTGGAAAACTGCCTCGACACGGATTTTCCCTATGCCTCCTACGCCCAGGGGCGGTACATGCTCTTTTCCCTCCGCATCGACCGGAAGTCGGTCGCCCCTTCCCTCCTCCGGCTCCGGATCCTGGAGGCGGAACGGAAACAGCTCGCCGAAAGCGGGCAGAAGAAGCTCTACCGAGAACAACGCGAGGCGATCCGGGAGTCGGTGCGGCTTGAACTGCTCGGTAAAACCCTCCCCGTCCCCGCCTTTCATGAGATCTGCTGGTCCGTCCCGGACCATGTCCTGACCTTCTGCTGCCTTTCGGACAAGGTGGTCGGTGAGCTCCAGGAGCTTTTTCGGGAATCCTTTTCGCTCGGCCTTTGCCCTTATGCGCCGTGGGACGTCGAAGGAGAGGGTGCGAACCCGCAGGGCGCGGCGGCCGGGTCAAACTCCCGGGATGTCTCTCTCCCGCCTCTCCCGCCCGGGGTCGATCCCCTGACCGTCGGGCGGGAATTTCTCACCTGGCTCTGGTTCAAGAGCGAGGAGAGAAACGGGATGATCCGGATTCCCGGCGGCGGCGAAAGCGAGGTCGTTTTCGTGCGGCGTCTCGTCCTGGAATCGGGCGACGGGGAGTACGCCGAAACGGTCGTCTGTCAGGGGCTCCACGCCGATCTCAAGGAGGGAAAGGAGGCCCTGCGCCGGGGGAAAAAGATCACTGCGGCACGCCTCCGGGTGGCCCACGACAAGGCGGAATGGGAATTCACCTTCAAGGCGGACCGCTTCCATTTCCAGTCCATGAAGTTGCCGGCCGTCGCGGAAAGCGAGGGGGAAGAGGCCGACCGGGAGGGGCAGATCCTCGAGAGGATCTATCTCATCGAAAGGGCGGCGGGGATGATGGATCAATGGTTCCGGTTGTTCCTGGACCTCCGACTGTCTGAGGGATGGGGAAAAGAACAGGCCCGCATGCAGAAGTGGATCGCGCAGGCGAAGGCCGATTGATTTCGGACTCCGGGCAAGGCGGTAAGGAAGGCTTTCCCGCTTCGCGGTCTACCGCTTCCGGGGCTGGCAAAGGGAAAGTACCTTATTATGTCTTGACATACAAGGGACTCATCCCTATACTTCGCCCGCCAAAAAGGGAATTCTTATCCATTCGAAATGAAAAACCAAAGCTCTTAAGGTCATTTATATGCAGAACATTACGGGTTATATCGTAAATGGGATCTTATTCGTGGGCGCCTGTCTTCTTTGCGTTTCTTTCTACCCCATCCAGCGCCTGATCGGACAACTGCCTAAAGGGGCGCTACTAAGAAGGTGGAACGACCTGAGGGCACTGATTCTCTTTTTTATCGCCGGTTATGTAAGCTTTACGTATTTGTATTGGCTGAAACATGATGACAATTTTAATCTAATCGTACCCGCGGTGTTCTTTCTTGGCGCCGTTCTGGTCCTGTTTGTCGGTACGCTTGCTCTGGAAACGGCTACCGAAATAAAGCGAATCTCCACGCTTCAACATGAAAATATCACGGACCATTTAATCGGCATTTACAACCGGAGGTATTTGGACAGGAAAATAGCCGAAGAGCTTCCGAGGTTCAGCAGATACGGCATGCCACTATCCATGCTATTGCTGGATATTGACCACTTCAAAGCCGTCAATGACCATTATGGACATCAGATTGGAGACCAAACCTTACAGAGCCTGGGGAAAGTGCTTTTCAAAAAAGTCCGAGACACGGATATCATTGCCCGTTACGGAGGAGAAGAAATTTCCATCCTTGCACTTCAGACCCCGGTCTCAGATGCAGTTGATCTGGCGGAACGATTGCGTCAGGCCGTGGAAACATCGATCATGGTGCCGGCGGACGAGGATGAGAAGAGACCGGCAATTACAATAACTGTAAGCATCGGTGTTACGGGGTTTGATCAGCAATTCACCGACCATCATGTTCTTATCGAGCGAGCGGACAAAGCTCTCTATAAAGCGAAGCAGGAGGGGCGTAATAGAGTCATCGTTTTTGATAGCACTTTGTGAAAAGGTCCGGGTAGGCACGAAAAGGCTGCCGTTTTTTTAAGACAGGAAAGGAATGGAAGGAGAGGGTAAAACCGCCTCCCCGACCGGATCCCCCGGACCTGCCGACGCCTTTTACGAGATCAGCAGCGCGGTCATGTCCATGACATTCGTCCCCGTGGGGCCGGTCATGATCAGGTCCCCGGTCTGCTGCAGAAAGTGGTAGGAGTCGTTCCGGGCTAAAAAATCGTCGACCCGGAGACCGATCGCCTGCGCCTTTTCCCAGCTTGCATGATCGACGAGAGCGCCGGCGGCGTCCGAATGGCCGTCGATCCCGTCCGTCCCGGCGCTGAGAAAGAGAAAGCGCGGGTTCCCCTGGAATTCGCGGAGGGCAGCGAGGGCCATCTCCTGGTTCCGGCCGCCCATTCCGTCCCCCTTCAGGGTTACGGTTGTCTCCCCACCGAAGAGCAGGCAGACCGGCGGGGTGAATGGATGCCCCGTGAAGGCGATCTCCTCGCCGATGGCCAGGATCGCCTTCGCCATCTCCCGCGCCTCGCCCCTAAGGCGGGAACTCATGATGCGGGTGGGAATCCCCAGGGCCTCGGCCTTCTCCTTCGCCTTCCGGAGGATCTTCAGGTTGCTCCCGATGAGAAAATGGTCGATCAGCGGGCTCGGCCCCTTCGGCGTCTCCTCCATCTCCCCGTTGAGCCCCTTCCGGATCACCGTCCGGACGCTTTCCGGCGCTGCCTCCCAGAGGCCGTATTTTTTCAGGATGGCATGGGTATCCGCAAAACTGGAGCGGTCGAAGAACATCGGCGCAGAGCCGATCGCCTCCAGGTCGTCGCCAATGACGTCCGAGACGACCAGGACGATCCCGCGCGCCTTCGACAGCCGGCCCAGGCGCCCGCCCTTCACGAGGGAGAGGTGCTTCCGGACGACGTTCAGCTCCTCGATGGGGACGCCGTTCGCGAGGAGCCCCTTCACCAACCCCTGCATCTCGACCAGGGTGATCGGCGGCGCCGGCTTCTCGATGAGCGCCGAGCTCCCGCCGGACAAAACATAGATGAAGAAGTCGTCCGCGGAAAGGGCGGACATTTTCTGCATCAGGATTTCGGCCGCCCGGATGCTCTTCTCCGTGAGGACGGGGTGCGAGCTCTCGAAGACCGTGATTCCGTCCAGGGTGGCGCCGTAATTGGAAACAACGAGGCAGTCCGTCACCCGGTCTCCCATTATGGCCCCGACGGCCCGCGCCGTCTCGACCGAGGCCTTCCCGCTCCCGAAGAGATGAACCCCGCGGTAGTCGCTAAGGCGGTAGCCTTTCCCTTCGATCGTGAGGACACCACCATCATACTTCAGCGTTTCCCGGACCAGATTCCCAGGGAGTACCGAGCTCAGGGCATCCTGGAACACGCTCATCATCTTTTCTCGGTTCGTCACTGCTCCCCCTGATCTTTTATCGTTAGCTTATTTATCGTTCATGTCATTTCCGCACTCTATTTTTCCCGCCGTCAACCCCCTGCGAAGAGGGATAAGTGTTGAAAGAGGTTCACATCAACGAGCCCCATGTCGGTCAACTTCAGCTCCGGAATCACAGGCAGGGCGAGGAAGGAGAGAACCATGAAGGGCTCGACCGGCACGGAACCGAAATCACGGGCAATGCGGCGCAGCTCCTCCCAACCTTGGGTGACCTCGGCCAGCGGCCGGTCCGACATGAGGCCGGCGATGGGAAGCGGCAGCCTGGCGAGGACTTCACCATTGCGGACCGCCGCCCCCTCGTTCATCTCTTCGTTCGCGTTCACCGCGGCGAAGAGATCCCCGTCGTCACAGCCGACCGCAATGACGGAGGTTTTTTTCATTGTCCATGGCCATACACCCCTGAAGGTTGGGGGCGGCTGCCCCGTTATTTGAAAGAAATATCATATGCCGGGGTTTGATGCAAGACAGGCTGTGGCGGCAGGCTGGGCGACGGAGCCTGACGCGCCCCCACATCATTTGGCGATACACCGGAGAAAGCAGCAGAACTTCGGATCGGTTTGTGGTAGAAATACAGGGGTTGGCCCGGCATCCCGCATTTCCCGCACGAAAGAGGTGATGGCATGTTCCGGGTGGCTTATCCGAAGCAAAAGACCCGTGAGTCAGAGGAGTTGCCTTGAAGAACCTGGAATGTCGCATCTCGGTGATCATCCCCGTGTTTTGCGAACAGGCCGTCATCAACCGAACGATCGAAGCCGTCCGTTGTCGGAGAGGCGGGGACTCCGCAGAGATCATCGTGGTCGATGGACAGGCGGAAGGGGAAACCCTTGCAGCAATACAAGACGCCGCTATGCAGAAGGTCCGCTCCGAAAAAGGCCGGGGCGGACAGCTCAACCGGGGTGCCGCCATCGCCGCCGGCGATGTGCTGCTCTTCCTCCATGCCGACACCGTTCTGCCGCCCGCCGCCTTTGAACGGATTGCCGAAGCGATGCGCGATGACGGCTGCGTCGGCGGCGCCTTCAATCTGCGCATCGATTCCCCGCGGGCGGCCTTCCGGGTTATCGAAAGAGCGGCCAGCCTGCGGTCGCGTCTGACGCGAATCCCCTACGGCGATCAGGCGATCTTCATCCGGGCCTCCTGTTTTCGGACCCTCGGAGGATTCCGGGACATCCCGATCATGGAGGACGTGGACCTCATGCGGCGGATCAAGCGGAAAGGCGGGAGGATCATCATATTCCGGGAGCCGGTGATCACCTCGGCGCGCCGATGGGAAAAAGAGGGCTTGGTATTCGGCACGAATAGAAACTGGTTTCTGATGACCCTCTATCTTTGCGGCGTCGCGCCGGAGCGGCTCGTCCGGTTTTATCGATAACACTTTGTTTCAAATGGTTATCTCGACCGCGGGGAGATCTTCACCGGAAGATATTGAACAAGATTTTCCGCCCGTGCGAAATGTATTGTAACGCCTTGATGGAAACGTTACGATAACCTGCCTGTCTCAGGGCAGGTCGGAACGATCCTCCCCCGCTTTTCGCCGGAGACGACGCCTGGCGATCTTCACCAGAAAAATCAGGATCAAAGCCGCGACGGCGGCCACCGCGATGAGCGGCCAGGGGATCTCCCCCCGGGAGAGGCTGCTGAAAACGGCATCGACGCCGACCACGTAGAGGATCGTTGCGGGAAGCATGCAGAGCCAGGACCAGAAGAGGTAGGTCCGGAACGGGACGCCGGTCAGGCCGAAGCCGTAATTGAGCAGATTGAACGGGAAGAGGGGGATGAGGCGGGTGATGGCCACCACGACCGCTCCGTGCTCTTTCGTCATGCGGTCCAGTTTCCGGAAGGTTTCATTGCCGGAGAACCGCCGGACCATCCTCTCCCGCGCAATGTAACGGGCGATCAGGAAGGCGAGACCCGCCCCCGCCGTGGAGGCGATGCTGACCAGGATCACGCCGATCAGCGATCCGAAGAGAGCAGCCCCGGCGATGGTGAGGACCAGACCCGGCAGGGCCGCAACCACCGCAACGATATAAACCAGAACGAACACCAGCGGCGCCAGAGAACCAACCCCCCGGATCCATTCCTTCAGATCACCCAGCCTCTCTGCAATTCCCAGGAAGCGCAGGAGAATCACGGCGGCTACAACAACAACGAGCAGGAGGACCGGCCGCCAAATCCTGGATTTTTTCGTCGCTTCGGGAGTACTTTCTTCCATGTCATACCCCTTCTCTGAATGCGCCTCTGCGCAATCCATACGCCCTTCCTCTACCAGATTTGCAAGCCGGAGGGAAAGAGGTTTATGCAAACCTCTCTATTTTTCTGCAAGGAGAGGATTTTCATTACCGCCGGTTCGGTGTATCATCTTTCTTGGTTGAACACGGTCTTGGATTGAAGAATGGCCGGCGGGAGGAAACGACAACATGGACACATGGGCCCTGTGTCTATACACAAACAGCAAATAGGACCGCGCCGATGATTTTCCCCGATATGGGTTTTCAACTGAATTTTTCCGAGCACGAAACGGTCATCCGCATCGGCTGCTTCCTGGCCATTTTCACCGCCGTCGCCATCGCGGAGATCGTCATCCCCCGGCGTCCGCTGATCGTGAAGAAGTCTTTGCGCTGGTTCGGGAACTGGTCGGTGCATCTCGTGAACGGCGTCCTCCCGCGCCTGCTTTTCCCCATCCTTCCCGTCGGCATGGCCGTCCTGTGGGCGCAGAAGGGATGGGGCCTGCTGAACATCGCCCCGCTCCCGGAAGCGGCGGCCATCATCTCAAGCATTCTGGCACTCGATCTGGTCATCTATGCCCAGCACGTCCTGTTTCACCGGGTTCACTTTTTCTGGCAGCTCCACCGGATGCACCATACGGATCTGGACCTCGATCTCACCTCGGCGCTCCGTTTTCACCCGCTGGAGATCGTGATCTCCTTGCTGATTAAAATGGCCGCGGTGGCCGTCCTCGGCCCTCCCGCCCTTGCCGTCTTCATCTTCGAGGTCCTTCTGAACGGCATGGCCATGTTCAACCACGGCAACTTCCGGATCCCCGCCCGGCCGGATCGCCTCCTCCGAAGGATCGTGGTGACCCCCGACATGCACCTCGTTCACCATTCCATTCTCCGGCAGGAATCCAACCACAATTTCGGTTTCAACCTCTCCTGGTGGGACCGGCTCTTCGGAACGTACCAGGCAGAGCCGGCGGCGGGCCGGGAGGGGATGATCATCGGCCTCACGGGCTTTCTGGATGTCCGGTACGCCCGCTTCTGGAAGATGATCCTGAACCCGTTGGAAAAGGGGTGACGGGGCATGGCGCTGAATTCCCCGCCAAAACCGGATCGATGTCTGATGGTCTTTGTCCGCCATCCCGAGCCGGGCAAGGTCAAGACCAGACTGGCCAAGACATATGGCGACCACTTCGCGGCGGAACTTTACGGATATTTCGTGGACGATCTGTTAGAGGCGCTGGAACGGGGAAGCTACCGGTTGGAAATCACCTTCACGCCGGCCGAAAAGGAGTTAGAGATCAGACGGCGATTCGGCGGCCGATTCTCTTACATCCCCCAGGAAGGCGAAGGGCTGGGAGAGCGCATGGAAAAGGCCTTCCTCTCCTGTTTCGCGAAGGGATTCGCTACGACCCTTCTCATCGGGAGCGACTTCCCGGACTTGACCGTAGAGGTCATCGAACAGGCCTTCCACGCCCTGGAGAACCGGCATGATGCCGTTGTCGGACCCGCCTTCGACGGCGGTTACTATCTGATCGGCTTTCGCTCCGCTACGTTTGATCCCGGTGTTTTCAAAGAGATGCCTTGGGGGGAGCGCATCGTCTGTGAAAAAACCTTGAACCGTCTCCATGCCCGGGGGTATCGGATCCATCTTATGCCGGCATGGCACGATATCGATACGGGAGAGGACCTGGCGGCCCTCCGGGCGAGGCACGCAAACACCCCCTTCAGCCGTTCGCGGACGATGACCTTTCTGCGGAACCGATTGGGAACATCTTCATTGGGGCGGAAAGACCTTTGAAGAACACAAGGTTTGTTAATTCATGAGATTGCGGCGGCGCGGCACGCCTGGCAATAACAGGGGGGACAGAAATTCAAGGTCTCGCGGAGTCTTCAGGATCGTGCGGCCCGCAGGGATGGCGTCTTATCCCTCAAGCGGCGTGCAGGCCCGCCCTTTGAAATTGAAAAGGAATTTCAGGATCCTTTTGGTCTTATCACCGAAGAGCTTTTCGGAGAAGGGACGGCCGGAGACCCGTTTGGAAATCTCCGACAACGTCGGGTAGATATGGACGGCGCCGGCCATGTTGGAAAGCTTCACCCCGCCGTTCATCATCACGACCCATTCGTGGATCAGCTCGCCGGCATGGTGGCCGATGATCTGGCATCCCAGGAATTTTTCCTGGGGATTGAGCAGCAGCTTGATCTTGCCCCCGGGTTCCCCTTCGGCCAGGGCCCGGTCGTTCTGGTCGAAATACTCCTCGATCACCCGGTATTCGACGCCCGCCTTTTGGGCCCTTTTCTCGTTCAGGCCGATGCTCGCCACCTCCGGGTCCGTATAGGTGCACCAGCCGATCCTGTCGTAATCGGCCTTCCGCGGGATATGCAGGACGGCGTTCGTCAGTGCGATCCCCGCCTCGTATCCGGCGACATGGGTAAACGGCAACCGGCCGTTGACATCGCCGCAGGCGTAGATATGGCGGATATTGGTTCTCATCCGCGGATCGGTCGGGACGCCGTGCGGGGTGAAGGTCACACTCGCCGCATCCAGCGCGAGACCGGCGATGTTGGGCCTGCGCCCAGTGGCCACAAAGAGGGCGTCCGCCTCCAGAACCGCCGACGGACCGTTTCCGCCGGCCCCGGCAACCGTCAGCCGGATGGCGGCGCCGTTGCGCTCTACCCGAATCGCCTTCGTCCCCGTATGGATCCGGACGCCTTCCGATTCCAGCCGGTTCTTCAGGATGTCCGCCAGATCGGCATCCTCCGGACCCAGGATCTGATCCATGAACTCCACGATGGTGACCCGGGCGCCGAGACGGCCGAAGGCCTGGGCGATTTCCAGGCCGATCGGCCCTCCCCCCAGGACGATCAGGCGGGACGGAAGCGTCCTCTGGCTGAAGACCGTTTCGTTGGTCCAATAGGGAACAGCCGAGATCCCCTCGATCGGCGGCACCACCGGGCCGGAGCCCGTTGCGATGATCCAGTTTCCGGCGACGATCCTTTTTCCGTCCAACTCCACCGCATGGTCATCCAGGAACCTCGGCTCTCCGAACCGGATCTCCGCCCCCAGAGAGCAAAAACGCTCCGGCGAATCATGCTGCTGGATCCGGTCGATGACCGCCTTCACGCGGTCCATGACCGCGCCCAGGTCCACGGGGGGCAACGGCGCCCCCGGAAGGCCGAACGCCTTGGCCCGGCCCATCAGGGAGCGCACCTCCGCGGTCCGGATCAGGGTTTTGGAGGGAACACAGCCGAAGTGGAGACAATCGCCGCCGAACTTTGCGGATTTTTCAATGAGGATCGTTCTGGCCCCGAACCGGGCGCCCCCGGCGGCGGCGGTGAGTCCCGCCGCGCCTCCGCCGATGATCCCGAGGTCATAATCGTAGTTTGGCATGATTCTCCCCTTCCTTCAAGAAGAATACGCCGGGCAGCGGTTGAAGGGCGCGTTCCGACCTGCTGTGCATGCTGAAATATCCTTTCCGGATCCCTTATGGCAAAAGCCTTTCCGTCACTTGGCGCATCGGGAATTCGTTTTTTAAAGATGTAGAATCATATTCCGAACGGCCTCGCATGTCAACAACCTCGTCGCCGCGCGAATGGCCTCCAATCCACTATTTGCAGAGAGGAGCCAAGGATCAAAATGTGCTGGATCGGGTCGCCGCATCGTGATAGCATTTCGCTGTCCATTCGGTCCGGTTCTTGTTCTGTATCCGAACGATTCCGCAAAGAAATCGCGAAACCGCAGGGGAGGACAGCATGATTCCGGAAGCCTGCTTGAAGATCGCCGTGGTCGGCGGGGATGTCTCCGGAGGAAACGACCCGCCTTTTCCCGGTCCTGCAACCGCAATACCGCGCTCCTCCCATGCGGATGTGCCGCTCCTGCCCGAAAACCGCCGGGGCCCGGTCTCCTGCGGGGCCGGTTTCGCCTCCGGAACCGTATGAGAGTTGCAACCCCTTTTCGGGTGAGAGTCAAAGGGATGAAGGAGGTGCCATGTCCAGATTATGTCTGCTTTACGTCGTCGTGATGATGGTGGGCTGTTCGGGGACGTGCTCCTACCCGATCGGTGTAACCGGCGGCAGGCTCTCTGCCTGCCCTGCTTCGCCCAACTGCGTCTCATCGAAAAGCCCGGACAGGAAACATGCCGTCGAACCCCTCCGCTACAAAGGAACGGCGGAGCAGGCCAAAAAGCTCCTGATCGAGGCACTTCTGGGCATGAAGCGGGTCCGCATCGTCACGGCTGAGGAATGGTACCTTCACGCGGAGTTCACCTCCGCCCTCTTCCGCTTCGTGGACGATGTGGAGTTTCTTCTGGACGACGGGGCGAAAACGATCCACGTCAGATCGGCATCCCGCGTCGGCTATTCCGATCTTGGCGTAAACAGGAGGCGCGTGGAGGCAATCCGCTCCCGGTTCGACACCCTCGGCCCCCCCTTCCCTTGACGCCATGGGATGGGATGCATATCTTGCATTTAAATTGGGTTAAGGACGATCTCCTTGCGGCGATCTCCGGCAATTGGGGTGGTTCTTGAAAACAGGAGTCAGACATGGATTACATCAAGATCAGATTCGTGGAAAATCCGGAAGGCATCGAGTCCGAATTCCGCCGGACCGTGGAAGAGATGTTGCGCGCGGCCCAGCCGCGGTTCACACTCTCCCGGCAGCGGTGGCGGCCCCAGATCGACATCTATGAAACCCGCGAGGAGATTGTCATCCTGGCCGAGATCGCCGGCGTCCCGAGGGAGGAGATCAACCTGGAGATCGGTCCCCGCACGGTGAAGATTTCCGGCGCGCGGGAAGGCGGACCGCGGGAGGAGGATGCCCGCTACCGTCTCGCCGAGATCCCCTGCGGCCATTTCGAGCGGAACCTCACACTCCCCGTTCCGATCGATATGGAAACGGTCCGGGCGGTCTGCCGGGACGGCATCCTGGAGATCCGACTCGCCAAGCGCCCCTTGGACCGCGTCCACAAGATCAGCATTCAAGGCAGTTGATTCTGCTTGAGATATATTGGAGGTTCCCATGTCCGAACAGAAAGCGTCTGAAGAAATGAAAATTGTAAGCATTCCGGAAATCCTTCCGGTGCTGCCGCTCGCGGGCGCCTTCGTCTTTCCGAAGATGCTCTTCCCGTTGGAGGTTTCCGGCACTTCTGCGATCAGCCTGATCGACGAGGCGATGGCGGGCGACCGCCTGATCGGTCTCGTCATGCTCAAGCAGGCCGGCGACCCGGCGGAAGGCCCGCATAAAATAGAGGATTTTTACGGCGTCGGTACGAGCGTCGTCATCCTCCGGATGGCCAAGACCGCCGACAACAAGACCCAGCTCCTCCTCCAGGGGATCGGCCGGTTCCGCATCGTCGAACTGTTGGAGGGGAAGCCCTACCTCCGCGCCCGCGTGGAGAATCTGGAAGACCGGGAGGCCAAGGACATCGAGGTCGAGGCGCTGATGGCGAACCTCATCGGCCTCTTCGAGCGGATCGTGAAGCTCTCGCCCTTCCTCCCCCAGGAGTTCGGGGCGATGGCCAAGACGGTCTCCGAACCCGGCGTCCTGTCCGACATCGTCGCCTCCGTGATCAACTCGCCGATCGAGGAGAAACAGAAGCTCCTCGAGATCCTCGACGTGAAGGAGCGCCTCCGCGAGGTGACGCGCCTGGTCAATCACCAGGTGGAGATCCTTGAACTGGGCAGCAAGATCCAGTCCCAGGTGAAGGACGACATGGACAAGAGCCAGCGGGAGTACTACCTCCGCCAGCAGCTCGGTGCGATCCGCAAGGAACTGGGCGAAACGGACGACGGAAAGGTCGAGGTCGAGGAGTACCGCGCGAAGATCGAAAAGAAGAACCTCCCGGAGGAGGCGAAAAAGGAGGCGGAACGCGAGCTCGCCCGGCTCTCCAAAATGCACCCCTCCTCGGCGGAATACACCGTCGCGGCGACCTACCTCGACTGGATGACGGCGCTCCCCTGGAACGAGCGCACCGAGGACAACCTCGATATCAAAAAGGCGCGGCGCGTCCTGGACGAGGACCACTACGGCTTGGAGAAGGCGAAGAAGCGGATCATCGAATACCTCGCCGTCCGCAAGCTGAAGCCGGACTCGAAGGGACCGATTCTCTGCCTGGCCGGCCCTCCGGGGACCGGTAAGACCTCCCTCGGCCACTCCATCGGCCGCGCTTTAGGAAGGAAGTTCATCCGCATTTCGCTCGGCGGCATTCACGACGAGGCGGAGATCCGCGGCCACCGTCGGACCTACGTCGGGGCGCTCCCCGGCCGGATCATCCAGGGAATCCGGCGGGCGGAGTCGAACAACCCCGTCTTCATGCTGGACGAGATCGACAAGGTCGGAAGCGATTTCCACGGCGATCCCTCGTCGGCGCTCCTCGAGGTCCTCGACCCGGAGCAGAACTTCTCCTTCGCGGACCACTACCTGGACGTCCCGTTCGACCTGTCGCACGTGATGTTCATCACGACGGCGAATATCTTAGAGACGATCCCGCCGGCGCTCCGTGACCGCCTGGAGGTGATCGAACTGTCCGGCTATACGATCGACGAGAAGATCCGGATCGCCCAGCGCTACCTGATCCCGCGACAGACGGAGGAAAACGGCCTGAAACCGGAACAGATCCGGATCACGAAGAGCGCAATCAGCAAAATCATCACCGGCTATACGCGGGAGGCGGGGGTGCGGAATATCGAGCGGGAGCTCGCCGCGGTCTGCCGGGGCGTAGCGAGCCAGATCGCCGAAGGCGTGATCGAAAAGACAAAGATCACGGCGCGGGATCTCCATCGGTTCCTCGGCCCCGTCCGGATCACAGAGGAGGCGGCCGCCCGGACCGCGAAACCGGGGGTCGTCATGGGGCTTGCCTGGACGCCGGCCGGCGGGGATATTCTCTTCATCGAGGCGACAACCATGAAGGGCAAGGGCGGCCTCACCCTGACCGGGCAGCTCGGCGACGTAATGAAGGAATCGGCCACCGCGGCGCTCAGCTTCATCCGCGCGAACGCCGAGGCGCTGGGGATCGCGAAGGATTTCTTCGAGGGGACGGACATCCACATCCACGTCCCTTCCGGAGCTACGCCGAAAGATGGGCCATCGGCGGGGGTGACGATGCTGACCGCGCTGACGTCGCTCCTGACGAACCGGACGGTAAAAAAGGACCTCGCCATGACGGGCGAGATCACGCTCCGGGGGCTGGTCCTGCCGATCGGCGGGGTCAAGGAGAAGGTCCTCGCCGCCCACCGGGCCGGCGTGAAGACGATCATCCTGCCGAAGTGGAACAGAAAAGATCTCGAGGACGTGCCAGTGAAGGTCCGCAAGGAGATCACCTTCCACTTCGTGGACGAGATGCTGGAGGTCCTCCGCCTCGCCCTGGACAAGGCGCCGGAGTCATCGGGATAGGGGTTGTACTTGCCGACAGGGATGGCTGGAAACCGGGTCATCCCACAAGGGAGAAGGTCTGGCAGAACATGCTGGATCTCGGTTACATCAAGCCGGAGCACCTCTATCGGGATTCTGAATATTCCTGGGACGAATACACCCAGGCATGATGCCTCATGTATCCTGAACGTGCCGGAGACGTCTGTCAAAATTGTGCCAGAAAATGGCCAAGAGACGGTGAAACTGTCAAAAATCGGACCGCTCTGACGGAAGGTTGGCCGCCCCGGCACATTACTTTCATGGTCAAAAGAATCCCCCACCATATCTTGCGGTCATGATTCCATTGACACACACGGCCATTTTTCTACTCCATCCATAAAAGGTAGGTTTTATCAATCAATTCCGTCGGCGGGTATTCTCACCTCGACCGAGTGTTCCTGATGGTCGTCAACAAGGGTAATCGTTGTATCCTGTTGCGGGGCGCCGTCGACGGTCACCCTTGTTGCACCATCGCCAACCTGCCTGCGCAGAACGGCAATGTGGTAGACCGTTTCCCGATAACGGTAGTGCACCGTGAAGCCCTCCCAATCCGCCGGGAGGAGCGGTGCGAAACTCAGTCGATCCACCTCCAGCCTCAGCCCCAGGAGTGATTCCACGATCAGCCGGTACATCCAGCCGGCCGAACCGGTGTACCACGTCCATCCGCCACGGCCGGTGTGCGGTGAGAGCGCATAAACGTCAGCTGCGACGGCGTAGGGTTCCACTTTGTAAGCCGCAATCGACTCAGGAGACCTCGCATGGTTCACCGGGTTGATCATGGCCATCAGTTCCCAGGCACGCCGGCTATCGCCCAATTGAGCGAAGGCCATCGCCATCCAGATCGCCCCGTGGGTGTATTGCCCGCCATTCTCCCGTACGCCGGGGACGTATCCCTTGATGTAACCGGGATTCAAATCAGACTTGTCGAAGGGCGGGTCCAGGAGTTGGATCAACGCCTGGTCCCGGTGGATAAGGCGCTGATCCGCCGCCTCCATGGCCATGCGCGCGCGTTCGGCATCACCTGCGCCGGAGAGAACAGACCAGCTTTGCGCAATCGAATCAATCCGGCATTCGGGGTTACTCATCGACCCAAGCGGCGAGCCATCATCGAAGTAAGCTCGGCGGTACCACCCGCCATCCCAGCCATGCTGCTTGATGTTCCGGCGCATCTGAGCCGCCTCTGCCCCGCACCGTTCGGCGAAAGGCAGATCGCCGCGCCTGCGGGCAACCTCGTTGAATTGCATAAGCACATCATACAGGAAAAAGCCCAGCCAGACGCTTTCACCTTTCCCCTCTGCGCCCACCATGTTCATGCTGTCGTTCCAGTCGCCGGAGCCCATGAGCGGCAATCCGTGCTCGCCATAGTTGATACCTCTCAGGATGGCTCTTACACAGTGATCATACAAACTGGCCGCTTCTTTTGACCGGCCGGGCAGATCATAATAGGAATCCTCATTCGCGTTTATCGGGCGGCCCTGAAGGAAGTGGATGGTCTCATCCAATACACCGTAATCCCCGGTGCTCCGGACGTAGCGGCACATCGCCAACGGCAGCCAGAGGTAATCGTCGGAACAGTGTGTGCGCACGCCGCGGCCTTGAGGAGGGTGCCACCAGTGCTGTACATCTCCCTCGGAGAACTGACGGCCTGCGGCAAGAAGGAGGTGCTCACGCACGAGGCGCGGCTCGGTGTGGATGAGCGCCATCACGTCCTGCAACTGATCGCGAAAACCGAAGGCGCCCCCGGACTGGTAGTAGCCGCTGCGCGCCCACAGGCGGCACGCCAGCGTCTGGTACAAGAGCCAGCCGTTGGTCAATATGTTGAGGGACTGGTCGGGTGTTTCCACGTTCACTGCGCCGAGCGTGTGCTGCCAGTATTGCCAGACCGTTTCGAGCGCGCCACGCGCGGCGGCAGATCCCCGGAAGCGACGAACCAGGTTGCCGGCGTCCTCGGCGTCCCGCCCTACGCCGAGTCTGAAGACGATTTCACGTTCCTGCCCATCGGCCAGTTCAAAAGAAACCTGAATCGCGGCGCAGGGATCCAGGGCGGCCCCTACCCTGCCGGAGAGCCCCAACCGGGTCATCGCGGCCGGACTCGCGAGCGTGCCGTTGCGCCCCAGGAATTCCGTCCGGTCGCCGCTTACCGTCCGGGTCGCTTCGTCCACGTCGAAAAAGGCAGCCCGGTCGGGGAACTCCGTATTATAGGGGTTCCGCGCGAAAAGCGCTCCGCTCACGGGGTCAATTTCGGTGATCACATGCATTGTCGTTTTGGGCCGCAGATCTCCCAGAACCCATTCCGCATATCCGGTAGCGGAGAGCCGGCGTGATCTGCCTGATTCGTTTCTTACCTTCAATACCGTAAACTTGATCGATGCGTCCATGGCCACGTAAACCCACACCTCGGAGCGGATGCCGCGCTCTGTGTGCTCAAAGACGGTGTAGCCAAATCCGTGCCGGGTGACGTAAGGCGTCGCCCCACGGCTGGGCAGCGGCATGGGAGACCAGAAGTGGCCGCGCTCTTCATCGCGGAGGTAGAACGCTTCCCCGCTCGTATCGCTCACGGGATCGTTATACCAGGGAGTGAGGCGAAACTCGTGGGCATTCTCGGCCCAGGTGTAGGCAGAGCCGCTCTCTGAGATGACGGTTCCGAAGTGCGGATTCGCCAGGACATTCGCCCATGGCGCCGGCGTCACCTGATCAGGCGTGGTTGTAATGATGTACTCGCGGCCATCAGGCGTAAATCCGCCGAGTCCGTTGAAAAACAGCAGATCATGGCGAGGCAAGGCGGAAACTGCCGGGGGGGCGGCATGGTCAGACCGGGTCGGCGTAAAGAGCGGCACGGTAATTTCCCCAAGATTCCTGCGGTTGATCTGGTCCGCCAGCATCCCCCGGCTGTCGGTGACGATGGCGCGGGCGACCGTTTGGAGCAGGATGCGTTCCTCGCTCGATATCTGGTCCGCAGGCCTTACGAAAATGCCGCCCGGTTGATCCGTCACTTGGGCTCCGACGCCTGCGGCAATGAGCCCCATGATTTGTTCCTGGAGTTGCTGCCGGTAACCGGCGTGATCTTCGTTCCAGATCACCAGGTCCACCGCCAGCCCTTTCAAGCGCCAGTATGTGTGGGCCTGTATGAGTTGACGCACCAAGTCAATATTGGCCGGATCTTCAATCCGCAGGAGTAGGATCGGCAAATCGCCGGAAATGGCGTAGCCCCAGAGACCGGATTGCCCGCGGTGATTCTTGATGAGGACGCTTGCGTCGGCGCGCAGCGAAGCATTGGCATAGATCATCGAGCCGGCGAGACGCCCGTAGAGCTGCGCGTCGGCCTCCGTGGCATTGATCTGCCGCAAGAAGACATCGCTGTGTGTCCACGCCANNACCGTTGCCGTTTCTTCCGCATCGAGCGTGATTCGATAACGGATCGAGACGATCGGATCCAGCACGGAGCCCTCACTGCCGGAGAGCGCCGATGCATCACCCATCGCTTGCGGGTCGGCGACCGTATTTCCGCGGCCGATGAACCGCAGACGGTCGGTCTCATAAGAGCTTTCTCCAATGTCCGCGCCGTGCACGGCCATCAAATGAAACATCCAGGGAGCGTGCTCGCCCTTGGAGCGGGGCCGGCGCGTGCAGAGAATCGCCCGTTGCCGGCGGAGGATCTCGGTCTGAACAAAGAGATTGCTGAACGCCGGATGCAGTGCATCCGCGGCCGGCGAGGCGAGGACGACCTCCGCATAACTTGTGATATCTATGGCTCTGCGTTTCCCGGAATGGTTGATGATGGTGATGCGGCGCAGCTCGATGTCATCCTCGGGCGAAACGGCAATTTCCGTATGCGTGTCGATATCGTGGTCGCGGCAACGGAACTCCGCTTTCGCCTCCGTAAAGATCGTTTCGTAAGTGTCCGCTTGTTTGAGCGCCGGCTGATAGGCCGTTGACCAGAATTCCCCGCTCGTCACGTCGCGGATGTAACAGAACGTGCCCCAATTATCACAGGTGCTGTCTTCGCGCCAGCGGGTGACGGCCATGTCCTTCCAACGGCTGTAACCGCCGCCCGCGTTCGTGATCATCACGTGGTATCTGCCGTTTGACAAGATGTGCACTTCCGGTTTCGGCGTGTTCGGGCTGCCGAACACGCGCACCGGCGCCTCCGTGCCCATGGATTCTATATGGCGGTCGGAGAGCTCGGCGGTGTGCGCATAGAACGCCGTCGCCTTGGGGATTCGCTCCTGGAGCAACAGCATGGTCGCCTGGAACATGGGTTCCGACTCAAATCGCTTCTGCATCGGACGGTCCAGGAGCACATAGGCCAGAGAGAGGAAGCTCATGCCCTGATGATGTGCCATGAAGGAGCGGACCACGGCGCTTGATTGTCCGCGCGGCAGACGGGAAGGAGTGTAGTCGATTGCCTCATAGAAGCCATACGTTCCCATAACGCCTTCAGACGCAAGGCGCTCGAGATTCAGGCATGCCTCTTCGGGCGCTACCGTCAGCGCCAGCGCCGAGGCATAGGGCGCAATGACCAGATCCTCGGCGAGCCCGCGTTTGAGACCCAGGCCGGGTACGCCGAAGGCGCGATACTGGTAGTTGAGACGAACGTCGATTGCGTTGAAGCCGGATTCAGAACTGCCCCAGGGCACACCGCGTTTCCTCCCATACTCGATCTGCCGGGCCACCGCCGCCTTGCAGGTCTGGTCGAGCAGTGTGTGTTCGTACGTCGGCATCACCAGGAGCGGCATGAGGTATTCGAACATCGAACCGCTCCACGAAAGGAGGATCTGCTCTCCACCGGCAGTGGTCAGCAAACGTCCCAGGGCGAACCAGCTCTCCTGCGGCAGCTGTCCCTGCGCAATCGCTATGAAACTGCAAAATCTTGCTTCCGAAGCCAGCAGATCGTAGTAACTCGGGTCCCGCCGACGTTCACGGACGTTGTACCCGATAGCCAGGAGATTGCGTGCCTCGTCGAACAGAAAGTCGTATTCCATATGGGCGAGTTCGTCGATTTGCCGTGCCAGCCCTTCGATAGCCCTGATCCTCGCTCCGGCGCGCCGGCTTGCCTCCGTAATGAGCTGACGACGATAGCCGGGCCATACGCTCTCCGATGTCTCGTCAGAGTTTGGGCGCCCTTCGATTGCCTGCAGGAGTTCCGCCTCAAGGTTGGCCAATTGGCGCAGCGTCGGGATTTCATCGATATCCGGCATCTCGCGGAGCCTGTCCGGCGATGCCGGCAATGATGTCCAGGCCGCGAGAAACGTCAGCTCATTGAGGGCGGCCCGGCATTGCCCGGCAAGGGCATGCGCCCACCACTGCGCCTGGCTCTCGGGGTCCGCATCGAGAACATTGACGCCGGTGACCACTTCCGCGGCGGACGTTGCCAACTGATCAAGGCACAGCCGCGCCGCCGCAAGCGTGGTGGGTGGGGAATCGATTGCGGACTTCAGCAATTTTTGCAGTTGCACGAGTTGGTCCGGAGCGGTTTTGCCATCCATATCCTCGAGGACACGGATGGTGTCGCTGATTCCCTCAAACACTCGCGATCCCAGAATCCGGTCGTCGGGAAGTGCGAGCAGTCCCTGCCTCAGTGTCAGCAGATGGCCGGCAAGGTTTCCGCTGTCCACGGTCGAGATGTAGGTAGGTTGCAGCGGTAGCAGGGATTGCGTGTCGTACCAGTTGTAGAAGTGGCCGCGGTGACGTTCCAATGATTCCATCGTATGGAGTGCATTTGCCGTACGCTCGATGAGTTGTCCCGCCGGGATGTAGCCGAAGTCGTAGGCGGACAAATTTGCGAGAAGGGCCAGGCCCATGTTGGTCGGCGACGTGCGATGCTCAATTACGGCAACGGAATGCTCCTGAAAATTGTCAGGAGGCAGCCAATGATCTTCCGGGCCGACGAAGGTTTCGAAAAACGCCCAGGTCTTGCGGGAAAGCTTCCGGAGAAAGGTTGTCTGGTCAGCCGTCAGCCTTGCTTCGCGACGAGCAAGCGGCCGGCTGATCCACCAGGTGACAACAGGAGAGACAAACCAGAGGCACAGTATGGGCCAGGCCACTGCTAATGATAGGGGCCTCGAAAGTGTCAGATCGATAACCGTGGCGCCGGCAAGAACCGGGGCGATCCACATGGATCGGCAAAATGAACCGAGGTCCGTGCGGTCACTGCCATATCGTTCGTCCGACGTGCTCCATTCGAGAAGTCGCTTGTGGGTGATCAGCATCCGCCAGCCCGTGCGCACAATCGCATCGAGACTGAAAAACGCCTCGTAGGGAAGGCAGACGAGCGTGAATACCGCCTGAGCAAAGCGCCGGCCGGCAGAGTGCAGGTTGGCAGCGAGGTGCTGGCCCAGAAGCACGTCGCCCGGCTTCTGCAGCACTTCCAGAAGAGAGGCAAGCAGAGAAGGAATCAGGATGATCCCGAGCACCGATAGGGTCCAGAACCAGGCCGATGGCAAGACCGTCCAGCCCAGCAGCAAAAGGAGTGTCAACGCCGCGGGCGCGAGACTGCGCCGCAGATTGTCGAATATCTTCCATTGGGACAGCTCTGAGAGCGGATTTTTTTGAAGACGCGCATCGGGGCCGGGAACACTCGGCAATAACCATCTCACGAGCTGCCAATCGCCGCGAATCCAGCGATGCCGGCGGCTCACGTCCGCATTGTAGCGAGACGGATATTC
>PLLC01000025.1:0-5191 GCA_003141195.1 Syntrophaceae bacterium | reverse complement strand
TGGTAAACATCGGAAACTGCACGCGTATAGGGATCGATACCGGGCTCGCTTCCCCACATTGCCGCATACCGCGACCGGTTCATGCCGGGCAGGCTTACGGCGACCCGTGGCTGAAGGATGCCGTAACCCTCACAGACACGCTGCTTGTCTTCGTCGTACCGCGCACGATTCAGCAGGTGCGCCATGGCGCCCACAAACTGCCACGCCGCGTCGCGTGACAGTTGCGTATCCGTGTCCAGGGTGATCACATACTTCACGCCCGATAAGACTGCCCTGTCGCCGACGACAAGCGAAAAGCGGTCCTCCGCATGTTCCCCGCCGCGCAGGAGAGCATTCAATTCCGATAGTTTCCCCCGTTTGCGCTCGTAACCCATCCATATCCGCTCCTGAGGATTCCATCGACGCGGGCGATGGAAAAGGAAGAAGGTATCGCCTCGGGAATGACCGTACTTGGTATTCAGCTCTTCGATCCTTTGCCGGGCAATCCGCAACAGCGGTTCGTCCTCAGTCAGCGTTTCCTCCTGTGCGTCTCGAAAATCGGTCAACAGGCCGAAGTGCAGGTTAGCGTCCCGATTTGCCAGGAACCGCACTTCAAGCGCCTCGATCAGGTTCTCTATATTCTGCGTGCTTATGAGCATCGTCGGAACCACGGCCAGCGTGCGGAATTCCGGTGGGATCCCTTTGGAGAAGTCCATGCGTGGCAGCGGATGGGGTGTCGCCAGCAGCGTCGCCAGCCAATTCACCAGCGCAACGGCAAGCCGACTTACGCTTAGAACCGAGAGGAGCCCGATCAGGGCAATTGCCCATCCCGGCAACGCACTGGCATGCGTCTTCGCCAGCAAGCCTCCGGCGAAGATCGCCGTCATCAGTGTGATTGTACCCAGATAGAGGAGCAAAGGAACCCGGCGGCTCCATCTCTGCAGATGCTCAGATAGGGAAAGGCGTACCTCCAGCGCTTGTTCGAGTTGGGGCAATCCCTTGTCAATCAGGTAGAAGCCGACATGTCCCACGCGATCATCACCGTCGTTCCCACCCGCACCCTCATGCGCCAGCCGGATCGCCATACGCGCCACCTCGCTCTCGGAAAACCGGCTGTGTTTCGCCATCTTTTCCACGACATGGCGGTAACGGTCACGGGTAGAAAAATCCATTTTGTCGTAAACGCCTCCGGGGTCCTCGCGCAGCACTTGGTCGACAACGCTCATCGACTCGACGAACTCTCGCCAGTCCATCGCGCTCAGGAAACTAAGGCTGCCGATGCTGTTGCTCATGGATACCTGATCGGCAGCCTGTTGTTGATTCTCCGCCTGCACCAGTTGCCGGATCGTCTGGCCGCACTCGGACAGCCGCTGCTCAAGCCAGGTAAGCGGCAATGACAGAGCAGGACCCTGTCCCTGCAGGCGGCGTGTAATTTCCGCGATAAACGAGCTCACCAGCGGCGGGTTTGATCGCGCCATGTCTGCGATTACCAGAATCAGGCTCTTCGGGTCCTTCACGGCGCTCTCCGCCATCTGGTCTGCCCAATAATCGGCCAGGTTGCGGTCGATTCTATCGGTAGCGATCCGGGCGGCAACGCGCCGGAGATTCTCGATCAGCGCCAGGCGCAGCATAATGGGTATTGCCCACAATTCGCCTAACTTCAGTGCGGTGACGGTCTGGTAGGCTGCGGCAAATCTGCTGAGAATCTCCGGATCTACCCGCCCATCGCCATGGGAGATCATTTCCAGCGCAATGTCATAGACGCGCGGCAGAGCAGCCGATGGACCTTGCATCAGGCGAGGGAGTTCCCGGCTGTACCCCTTCGGCAAATGCCTCCTGGCGGTGCGAATCTGCTCTTCAATCAGATAGAAGTTGTCGAGCAGCCATTCCCCGGCCGGCGTAATCCGGCGGTTTGCCTTTACCGCCTCCGTCAGCAAATTGTGGACGCCGATCAAGATGCCTTCATTCTCGGCCAGTCGTGTCAGAAGGCGATCCGGAGCGTGTCCGGGACTTAACGTATGTGCGTCTGCGAGCGTCTTGCCATGTTGCTCCATTTGATCGGCACTGAATAACTCCGCTCGCAGCGGCGGCTCGACACAGGCATATTTTTGCGCCAAACCGTTTCCGCGAAGGCTTGTCCACACATGGGACAGGATCCCGGGAATGCTCTTGCTGTTTAAATTCACTTTCAAGCCCTCTTTTTGAGAAGTAATATCGACAAACCAGTCGCAATAGCGGCAGCGGCTTTTTATAATTCCTTGTCAAAAACAAGGGAAAAGAGACGCTGTTCAGGCGCTGCTGCTTTGGTTGGCCGACTCTGATAACATTTGTCTGAGCTCCTCCCCCTGCACGATTTCCTTCTCTGACAGGAGATGGGCAAGATTATCCAGGACTTTCCGGCGTTCAGAAAGAATGTTGCGCACCCTTTGATGGGTCTGTTCCATCACGCTGGAGATTTCCTGATCAATCTGGGTTGCCATTGTTTCGCTGTAGGTTTTATTGGGAGTATAGTTTTCCGGGAGGAACAGAGGCTGACGGGGGGACTCATAGGTAACCAGTCCCAGGCGATCGCTCATCCCATATTCTGCAACCATGGACCGGGCAATGGCTGTTGCCCGCTGTAAGTCATTTTGCGCCCCCGTGGATATTTCTCCAAAGACCAGTTCCTCCGCCACTCTCCCGCCCAAAAGAACGGCCAGCCGGTCCAGCAACTCGGGGCGTGTCATCAAGTAGCGGTCCTCCGTAGGCTGTTGCTGGGTATATCCGAGAGCTGCAATCCCGCGGGGAATAATGGATATCTTGTGCACCGGGTCCGCATGTTTGACGGATTCAGCCACAATGGCATGTCCGGACTCGTGAAAGGCCACAATTTCCTTCTCCTGCGGATTCATCACCCGGTTCTTTTTCTCCAGCCCGCCCACCACCCGGTCGATAGCCGCATCGAACTCCGCCGCCCCGACCGTTTCCTTGTCTTTCCGGGCAGCCAACAGGGCCGCCTCATTGACGAGGTTCGCCAGATCCGCTCCCGCAAAGCCCGGAACGAGAGCGGCGATCTTGCGGAGGTCAACATCGGGGCCCAAAAGAACCTTCCTCGAATGGATCTTCAGGATTGCCTCCCTCCCGTTTATATCCGGGCGGTCCAGCAGGACCTGCCGATCAAACCTTCCCGGACGCAGCAGGGCGGGATCGAGTATTTCCGGCCGGTTGGTGGCGGACATGATGATGACCCCTTTATTCGATTCGAATCCATCCATCTCCACCAGGAGTTGATTGAGTGTCTGCTCTCGTTCATCATTTCCGCCAAAGGCATTCACTCCCCGGGCCTTCCCCAGCGCGTCCAGTTCATCGATGAAGATAATGCAGGGGGCCTGACTGGCGGCTTGAGAGAAAAGGTCGCGAACACGCGATGCCCCTACACCAACGAACATCTCCACAAACTCGGACCCGCTGATGCTGAAGAAAGGCACTTTTGCCTCGCCGGCCACCGCTTTGGCAAGAAGTGTTTTACCGGTCCCCGGCGGGCCAACCAGCAGCACCCCTTTGGGGATCCTCCCTCCCAGTTTCTGGAATTTTGCCGGATTCTTCAAAAACTCCACTACTTCCTGGAGTTCTTCTTTGGCCTCATCGATGCCCGCCACATCGGCAAAGGTCACCATCGTCTCATTCTCGGCAAAAAGCTTGGCCTTGCTCTTGCTGAAGGACATCACGCCCATCCCCGGCCCCATCTTTTTCATGGCATACCTCCAGATCAGGAACATAATGCCGAGGGGGATAATCCAGGAGAGAATACTGCTTATCAGTTTACTCTCGTAGAGTCCGGAGTATCTGACCTTGTGCTCATCCAGTTCCTTGACCAGGTTAGGATCATCCACCCGAATCGTGGTGAAGTCCTGCTCCCTCTTATTGTCTTTTCCTTTGAGCGTTCCATTGATATGTTCCGGGCCGATGATCAATTTCGTCACGTTGCCTTCAATGAGGTTCTGTTTGAATTGGCTGTAGGGAATCGTCTCCACCTTGGGAGAAAAAAAGTATTGTTGCAGATAGATAATTAACAAGAAAGTAATCAGGAAATACCAGATACTGAAATGCGTCTTGGGGGGCAAGGCGCCTTTCTTTTTCTGTACGTCCCCGGGAGCGAATAGCGCACGAACCCTCTCCTTTAAATCTTCCAGTGGTGCTTTTTTCCCATTTGCCGCCATATTTGTCTCCCTTACGAGTCGTTACTTATTTCCGGGCTGAGGACGATAGGTGTTATAATTCATACTATCCTTTGAATTGTCGCACAAAATCCCGTCACAATCCATTTATTCCTCTCCCTTTGGCTACCGGAAATAAACGATTCTCACAACAAAGCAGCTTTACAGAAGCGTACCGTTCATATTCTCCTTGACACATAGATCAGTCATTCAATTGCAGGGCGGTCTGATTTTCTTATAGGGGGCAACTGTTTCTTGGAGAGATTAAGGTGTCTCGCTGGATTTCAAAACTGAAATCATGGTACTTTCCGTGTTTATGACAACCTTCATTGGGTTTTCTCTTTGCCAACGGCTACCTTCTTGGGGAGATTGTCATCGACAAGTCTTTAAAATAGTTTGACGTAATGCTTATCTCCAAATGTAGGGATACTGATGACGACTGTGGTGACACTCTTTTCGAGTGGTAAGATATCGATGTGCATAGGAACATTTCCCTTTGTCTCCATGTAATATCCTCCTTCGGCGCCGATTTTATTAACGTTGCTTCAAGTTTCAGCTGGTCGGAACCTCGCATCACTGCCCGGCAGGTCGTGTCGAGATCAAAGGCATAATATTTTGTCGCTCAGCCACTTTTCCAGACAACATAACCCTCGTAGGCGGGTCCCATAATTGGAAGAAAAGATAAAAATGGGAGTGCAGTGCATCCTGATAATAAAGGGGTAGCTAAAAACACAGCAAGAAGTGGAATTATTCTATTTCTCATGCCTTTTCCTTTTCAGGCTCAGCGGCTGTCAGCGCCGCGCCACTCGACAGCGCCGAAACGGGTGTCGCCAAGTAAAGTGTAAACGAGGCTGACTGTTCCCAGCGTCTGGTGACTGTCGGCCCGGTTGGGATAGCTCGCATCCCGGAGGTCCGCGACGTATTGGATCCCGAGGGCGTGACGGCCGTAAATGCGAACGGTGAATCCCATGTTCAGACGGTCGATGGTCTCACTTCCCCCCGGGTCCCCGCCACCC
>PLLC01000086.1 GCA_003141195.1 Syntrophaceae bacterium | reverse complement strand
AAAATTAGTGGTTGGAAGATCCGGTTATGGTGTCCGGTATGGCAGCGGATACCGGGGGTTGGCGGCCCGGCACTCCCCCGGTTTGCGTCAACCCGGAGGAAAACGGCTCCGGCGGCGCTTCCTTCTGAGCGGGCGCAAGCATCAGTTAGGCGATCACCACGGCCAAGGCAATCGCGCCGCCAACGGCCCAGATCCGCCGGTGCAGTGCGGTCGCCTTCTTCCAGATCTTGTTCGTCGCTGCGGTCGGTTTTTTCTTCCCCGCGGGTTTCATTTGTTTTTTCCTTCCAAGCTTGAGTCGAGTAAACCGGTTTCTCCCGATACGTCAGGTTGATGTTTGTTTTCTCCATTTGCCGCTTGGTTTCCCGTCGGCGCCACAATATTTCAATCCTGTATCCGTTGATCCTATCCCATCACAACAAGATCTATTTTTATGCGCAGTCTCAAAGAACCCGGAACCGAACGGGATCTGTTGGGAAATCGGGGAAAGACATGACCCCCTGTCTCTCCTTAAAACCGTCAGGAGGCGAAGGCCTCGTCGGCGATCTCCATCATGGAGACGTCCTCGCTCTGGATCGCCTTGGCCGCCGCATCCACCTCGGGCAGGACGTGCTTGATGAAGTACCGGGCCGAGGCGACTTTCCCCTCGTAGAATGCCCTGTCGGCGCCGCCGCCGTCCGGGGCGGCGAGCTTCTCCTTCGCCACGCCTGCCTGCCAGAGGAGCATCCAGGCCATGACGACCTGCCCCATGAGCATCAGGAAGGGGGTGGCGTTCGCCACGGGGATCATGAACTTCCCCGCCTTCCCGCTCGCGGCGAAGAGCATCGCGACCTCGGCCAGCGTGTTCATCGCGGCCTGGACGTCGGGGGTCAGATCCGGCAGGGCCGCCTGATACTTGCCGACCGTCGCGCCCATCTCGCCCAGCAGGTTCATGAAGTACATCCCCTTCTTAAGCCCGAGCTTTCTTCCGACCAGGTCGAGGGCCTGGATACCGTTCGTCCCCTCGTAGAGCGAGGCAATCTTCTCGTCGCGGAGAAACTGCTCGACCGGGTATTCGGCGCAGTAGCCGTATCCTCCGTAAACCTGGATCGCCGTCTCCGTCACCCGGAAGGCCATATCGGAGCAGTAGGCCTTGCAGATGGGGGTGAGGACCTCCAGGAAGCCGTTGTATTTCTCCTTGGCTGCCTCGTCGTCGGTCGCCTCGCAGCGGTCCACGCAAAGGGCGGTGAAGTAGAGCAGCGCCCGGAAACCTTCGGTGTGGGCCTTCATCCAGATCAGCATCCGCCGCACATCGGGGTGTTGGATGATCGGCACCCGCGGGGCCGCGGGGTTTTTCATCTCCGCAAGCGACGACCCCTGGAGGCGCTCCTTGGCGTACTTCAGCGCGTGGAGGTAGGCGATGGAGCTACCGGCGAGGGACTGGATCCCGATGCCGATCCGGGCGCCGTTCATCATCTGGAACATGATCTTCATCCCCTGGCGCTCCTCGCCCAGAAGCTCCGCAAAGCACTCCCCGTTGTCGCCCAGGTTGATCAGGCAGGTGGCCGAACCGTGGATCCCCATCTTTTCCTCGATCTTTCCGATCGAATAGTCGTTCCGCTTCCCGAGCGTCCCGTCGTCGTTTACGAGAAACTTGGGGACGAGGAAGATCGAGATCCCGCCCGTCCCCGGGGGATCCCCCTCGATCCGGGCCAGGACGGGATGGATGATGTTCTCCATGATGTCGCTGTCCCCGGAGGTGATGAAAATCTTTGTCCCTTGGAGACGGAACGTTCCGTCCGCCTTGCGGATCGCCTTTGTCTTGAGGTTCCCCACGTCGGTGCCGGCTCCCGGTTCGGTCAGGGCCATCGTCCCGCCCCACTCGGCCGCATGCATCTTCGGGAGATACTTCTTTTTCTGCGCTTCCGTTCCGTAGGTCTCAATCAGGTGGGCGGCCCCTTCGGTCAGTGAGAAGTAGCTGACGAAGGCGCTGTTGTGGCTGAACCACTCCTTGGCCGCTAAGGAGACGACGTGGGGAAAGCCCTGGCCGCCCTCTTCAGGTTCGACGCTCATCGTTGCCCAGCCCCCCCCGCGGTAGAGCTCCGCGGCGCGGTGATAGCATTTCGGGACGCGGACGTTCCCGTCCTCCAGGCGGCACCCCTCCCGGTCCCCATCGGCGAGGCAGGGGAAGATGACGCCCGTGGCGAATTTCTCCGCCTCGTTCAGGGCCATGTCGAACATGTCCCGTGAAAAATCGGCATAGAGCGGCGCCTTGCAGAGCGCCTCGACGTTCAGCATCTCATAAAGCACGAATTTCTGATCCCTCGGATCGATGATCAAGCTGGCCATAACCGTAACTCCTTTCTTGCGTGGGTTGCAATCAACCGTCGTGGGGCTCACCCCGACAGACTCCTTCATCCTGAGCCGCATCCCTCATGTCGTCCCGAGCTTGTCGAAGGACGGTCCCCCGGAGGGAATGACGACCATGCGTTCACCTCAGCGGAACAGTCCCGTCTTTTCAAATTCGCCGATCTCCTCCTCCGTATAGCCGAGCTCGCGGAGGACCTCCCGCGTATGGATTCCCGCAGGAACGCCAGCCTCCCGATACTCCGGCGGCGTCGCCGAATAGCGGATCGGATGGCCGGGCTGCCGGACCGTCCCGCCCCCGGGCAGGTCCACCTCCACAATCATCCCCCGCGCCCGCACCTGTTCGTCGTTCAGAGCCTCCCCGAGGGAGAGCACCGGCTCCACACAGGCGTCCACCTTTGTGAAGAGGGCCATCCACTCGTCCCGCGTCTTCGTTTTCAACACCTGGCGGACCTCCTCCTTGACGCGGGGCAGATCCGGCGGGGCGACGCCGCCCGCGATCAGGTCGGGACGGCCGATGGTTTCGCAGAAGGCGGAGAAGAACTGGGGCTCCAGGCCGCCAAAGCTGAGGAATCCTCCGTCCTTCGTCTCGTAGAAATCGTAGAGGGAGCCGCCGTTGAGGACCCCCTCCTCACAGCAGGTCTCCTGCCCGTCCACGAGCCAGCCGGCGGCGGACAGCGCATTGAAGGCAACGACGCCGTCGGTCATCGAGACGTCAACCTGCTGCCCCTCACCGGTCGCCTGCCGGTGGACCACGGCGGCCAGGATGCCGATTACCGCGTGGTTCGACCCCGAGGCAACATCGGCGATCTGGATCCCCGTGAGACAGGGGCCGGAGGCCTTCCGTCCCGAGTAGGAGATGATCCCGGAGCGGGCGAGGTAGTTGATGTCGTGGCCCGCCCGGTTCTTCATGGGGCCGGTCTGGCCGTAGCCGGTGAGCGAGCAGTAGATCAGCGCGGGGTTCGCTGCCTTCAGCGTCTCGTAGTCCAAGCCCAACTTCGCCATCACGCCGGGGCGGAACTGTTCGATCACGATGTCGTAGTCGGCCACGAGGCGCCGGACGATGGCGACGGCGCGGGGATCCTTGAGGTTGAGCGCCATGCAGCGTTTCCCCCGGCCGAGGTAAGCGATCGCGCAGGAGAGGTCCGTGCCGGGGAGGAAGGGGGGCACAAAGGCGGCCAGGTCCGGCCGGGAGCCGGAGACGATCCGCAGCACGTCCGCCCCCAGGTCCGCGAGCATCATCGTCGCGTACGGCCCTGGCAGCAGCGTCGTGAAATCGAGGATCTTCAAACCCTTCAGCGGTCCGGACATCTTATATCCTCTTTCCCCTCAACATCTTCGACATGTCCCGCCCTTGAAGACCCAGCCCTGTTCTGTCACCCCCGAATGGATCAATCCCAAGAGAATCCAGAGGATGACGTGGTCTTTCTCGGCCTGATCGAAGCGAAGGCCTTGCAGCTCGGCAACGAGGTGCATTTCCGCCGTCGTTATCATAGCTGCATCTCCGCGTTTACCAGAAGGCCCCACCGCCTGTTATATTTCCCGCGCTTCGGGAGGGTCGGATCAAGCGGAGAAAATCCCGGGGCAAGCGGCGCCTCCTTACGAAGGACTTCAACGTCCCCCAAGCCCAGCGTTTCCATCAGAAACCCGAGCCGCTTGGCAACAGCGGAATTGCCGATTTTGGCGGCGTAGCTCCTCAGCTTTTCCTCGTCCAGGACCTTCCAGGAAACAATCAAAGCCTTGGCGATCTCGCCTACCTCCACCGACAATATTGGTATGAAAGCATCACTGTCAGCCGCTTCACAGAGTGCTCGCAACTGCAGAAGATCGCTTCTCGCTGACGGATCGTTAGCAACCTCAAGTTCCAAGACAGAAAGCAGCCTCGTCCAAGACGTGATCGCGAGTATCGGCCCGATTTCCGTCGTAATGGAATTAACGATGCTATCAGAGGTAGTATCCCTATCTGTTGTTGAAATACCGCCATCTTGAAGTCTACGGCTCAGTTCGCGCCGCATAGTCTGCTCGCGGGCATCTGGCACAACCACCAAAAGGATTGTGGGCTGAGTGTATCCGGCAAGCTGCTTTAGGTAAGAGACGGGTTGATTGTCTGTCAAGCCAGCCCAGAACTTGTTTTCGACGAAGACACGCGGTTCGGCTTCATCATAGCCCCACATATCCGGACGTATGCTGCCTTCAGTCTGCTGAGTGCGAAACCGAAGGCTGGGCAAGTTTGGTGCGCTCCCGCGAAGAAATCTCATCATTCCGTTTCGAGCTGATTCGCTGGAATGAAGGACGAACGCGAGCGCATCGGTAGCGACATCTTCATTTACTCGGGAAAAACGCTTTTGAACAATGTGACTGAATACGGTTTGCATTTCTTCATCCTTTCCCGAAAGACCGGGTTCAGGTGCATGGTTTAACGCGTTGCCTGCCCTCCTTGGTTGGGGTTCTTTTTGTTTTTTTCCGTTCGCCACAGTCCAGCGATCTCGCCAAAATCGACTCCTTCAAGGCGCTTCTGCCGACAAAACAACTGCCATGCTGTAAGTTTCTTCTCAGTCTTGATCTCCTTGTCGATCTGCTCAGCATCACCGAGTAGGTTGGGGTTCTTCTCATCCTTTTCCGTTCGCCACAGTCGGGCGATCTCGCCAAAGTCGATTCCTTCAAGGCGCTTCTGCTGACAAAACAACTGCCATGCTGTAAGTTTCTTATCAGTCTTGATCTCCTTATCGATCTGCTCAACATCACCGAGTAGTGTCGAAAGCTCGATAATTTCGATCTCTTCAGGACAGTCGGTCCAATTGTGTTTCCAACACACGATCACATCGACACCTGTTGGGTCATGGCCATGTGCCATGAACGACCGACTGTCATATTCAAACTCAATCCGGACCTCTTCCCATCGGTTTGGGCAAACCCGTCTTCGCGCAACACAATCCGGGAAACCAGCTTGAATGGATTCGATCTTGAGGTCTAGGGTTTCGTGCAAAACGCCGAAGAGATATACGACGCCGAGTTCGTTCACGGGCGCACAGGACAAGGACTTGAATTGCACCTTGTCACCGAAGACCCTTTTTCGATTTGCTGTTGTCATCCTCTATCCTTTCTCTGAGAGTCTAACAGTAGAATAAGTTGTCAACCATATCGGGTGGTGTGGGGACCTGGGAGAAGAACACCCGGTTACCCAATTAGCCAGGAGTAAACGATAGCGACGCAATTAGTGCGCTGTGGTCACTGAACCCATCCTGCCTGAACGAGTGCCGATATACGCACTCCCCAACTCTGAAATGGTCAGAGACGAACACGTGGTCGAACCACCGCTCAGCACCGTGTGAGAGGTGCGAGGCCTCCATCGCGCCGTGTCCGGCGTCGTCTCAGAAGGCGTTACGGATGCCGCTCTCATCCGGGCTCTCGAAAAACCAGCGAACCGCGTTGTCCCACCTTCCGCCGCTACCCGAGACGCCGTTGAACGTCCACGTGTTCCACGGGAGCCAGCGCTCGCCGTACTTGTCTTGTCCCCATGTGACGATGTGGCCGTCCTGGAGTTCCGCCCACCTGGGCTCGTTGAAGTCGCCAGTGAGGACGAGCGGCTCCCCCTTGAGCTCAAGCACCATCTGCTTCAGCGCATCAAGCGAGTCGATCTTCTTCCAGCCATTGCCCGAGCCGTTCTGGATGTGGACGGTCACCACGTTGACTGGCCCGCACGGCGTATCGACCCTGGCGTGTGCGACCAACTGCGCCCATGGGAAGTTGAAGGCAGCGGGGTCAGAGGATGTCAGTTGTGTCCGGGTGGCTATGACATTGCCGTACCGCTTCCCCGGAGCATCCTGATGACCGGAGTACACGGTTGCATAGCCCATGTTTCGCAGGCGTTCGCGAATCCCTGCCGCATGTTCGAGCTTCACTTCCTGAAGCGTCACGACGTCAGGGAGGCTGGGCAGAACGGCAAGCGGGTCGAGCGTCGATGCCGCGCGGAAGTTGATGTTCCAGGTGATGACATTCAGAGGAATCGACGCCACAGACTCACCTCTTCCCGGCTAAAGACCGGGGTCAGGTGCACGGTTTACCGCGTTGCCTGCACTCCTTCGTTATCAATATCATGATTCCCGAAAAAACAACATCATCGATAACGATATGAAATCCGGTATTTTCATCAAGGTTGACGATTTGCGTAGTTCAGAAAGTACATATCAACCGTATAGTTTTTTTGGATCCGTGCCCCGTCGGAAAAATGGCCCTTCGCCGCATCCTCTTCTCCTTATAGCCCCATGAACCGTGCGGCGATCGTCTTCATGATCTCGTTGGTGCCGGCGAAGATCCGGGTGACCCGGATGTCCCGCCAGGCGCGGGCGATCGGGTACTCCTCGCAGTAGCCGTATCCACCGAAGAGCTGCATGCAGCGGTCGGCCACGCGCGACGCCATCTCCGTCGTCCAATACTTCGCCATCGAGACGTCGACGACGATGTTCTTTCCCTCCATGTGGTCGGCGATCAGTTTATCGACGAAGGTCCGTCCCAGCCTCGTCTCGGTTGCCATCTCCACGATTTCGAACTGCGTGTTCTGGAACTTGGTCAGCGGCCGGCCGAATGCGGTCCTCTCCTTGCAGTACCGGATCGTGATTTCCAGCATGAATTCGGCCGCCGCCACGGCGCTGATCGCACAGACGAGCCGCTCCTGCTGGAGCTTCATCATGAGCTTCAGGAAGCCCGTTCCCTTGTCTCCGAGGCGATTCGCCTTCGGGATCCGGCAGTCGGTGAAGTAGAGCTCCGCCGTGTCCTGGCTGTGCCAGCCTATCTTCTTGAGCTGTTTCCCCTTCTCGAAGCCGGGGGTTCCCGCCTCGACGAGGTAGAGGTCGACTGCGGCATGGGGGTTCTCCGCGCCGGGGTCGCGGGCGGCGATCACCAGGAGGTCGCAGTTGATCCCGTTGCTGATAAAGGTCTTCTGGCCGTTGATCACGATCTCATCGCCCTTTTCCACGGCCGTTGTTTTCATCCCGGCGAGGTCGCTCCCCGCGTTCGGCTCCGTCATCGCGATTGCCGTGATGATGTCGCCGGAGATGCAGCCGGGGAGGTACTTGTGCTTCTGCTCCTCGGAGGCGAAGGCGACGATGTAGGGGACGATGATGTCGCTGTGGAGCGGGGCGGCGAGGCCGGAGTGGTTCGTCCGGGTCATCTCCTCCGTCACGATGACGGAGTAGAGGAAGTCCGCCCCCAGGCCGCCGTACTCCTCGGGGACGCTCATTGCGAGGAAGCCCTGCTCCCCCATCTTCTTCCAGGCCTCCCGGGGGACGATTCCCGCCTCCTCCCACTCCTCGACGTGGGGGACGATCTCCTTTGCGAGGTACCGTCGGAGCGCGTCCCGGAACATCCGGTGTTCATCCGTATATTGCAGAATTTCCATGATGATTTCCCCTTTTAATTCTCATACCGCCCGACGATGGAGATCGCGCAGACGTTCTGGTGCGGGAAGCCGCCCAGGTTGTGCGTAAGCCCGTAGCGGGGGTTCTTGAGCTGCCGCTCCCCGGCCCTCCCCAGGAGCTGGAGGTACATCTCGTAGATCATCCGGAGGCCGGAGGCCCCGATCGGGTGGCCGAAGCACTTGAGGCCGCCGTCCACCTGGGCGGGGACCTTGCCGTTCCGGTCGTAGAAGCCGTCGAGGGCGTCCTTCCAGGCGTGGCCGCGCTCCGAGATATGGAGATCCTCATAGGTCACGAGCTCCGTAATCGAGAAACAGTCGTGGAGCTCCATCATGCTGATCTCCTCGCGCGGGTTCGCGATCCCCGCCTCCTCGTAGGCCTTGGTGCTGCACTTGCTCGTCGTGTAGAAATGTTCCCCGTCCCACTCGTTGAAGCCCCCCTCGTAGCCGCTGGAGACAGCGAGCTGGATCGCCTTGACGGAAACGATATCCTTTTTCCCGAGGGATTTGGCGATCTCCGGCGTCGTCACGATCGCGCAGGCCGAGCCGTCGCTGACCCCGCAGCAGTCGAAGAGTCCCAGCGGGTGGGCGATGATCGGAGCGGCGAGGATCTGCTCCAGCGTCACGGCCTTCCGGAGATGCGCCTTGGGGTTGAGAACGCCGTTCGTGTGGCTCTTCATCGAGACGTGGGCGATCGCCCGTTTGAGGTCCTTGTCGGAGACCCGGAACTTTGCGGCGTAGGCCGAGGCGAGCTGGGCGAAGAGGCCCGGCGCGGAGCCGTTTGGGAACCACTGCCAGACGAGCGAGCCGAAGCCGGAACCGGCGTTCGGCAGGCCGCCGTAGCCGGTATCCTTCAATTTTTCCACGCCGATGGCGAGCGCGATGTCGTAGGCCCCGGACGCCACCGCGTAGACGGCTCCCCGGAAGGCCTCCGTCCCCGTGGCGCAGTAATTTTCCGTCCGGGTGATCGGGATGTGCGGAAGCCGCAGGGCCACCCCGAGCGGCGTAGCCGATTTGCCCAGGCCGATCTCCTCGATGCAGTGGCCGAGCCACGCCGCCTGGATCTGATCCTTTTGGATCCCCGCGTCGGCGAGGCCCTCCTGGAAGGCCTCTACCAGCAACTCTTCGGCCCCCATGTTCCAGCGTTCCCCGAAACGGCTGCATCCCATCCCGAGAATCGCCACCTTGTCCCTGATTCCAGAAGCCATTGTTCGTCCCTCCTTGTCATCCTGACCGTTTCCCGCTCCGCCCGGCCCTCTCCTCCCTCATTAACCGGGACAAGATCGGACGGAAACGGGAAAATGTTAACATTGTCAACCTATTTCCCGAATTTAAAGAGCCTGCCGATGAGCTGGGATTTCATGATGTCGCCTTCCACCTTGAGCCTTCCCGAGCTGTAGGCCTGCATCCCGTCCAACTTTCCGGCGATGAGATCAACGAAGTCACCGTCGGACATCTTGATCGTCGTCGTGGGTTTCTCCGTCTTTCCCGCCTCGACCTTGCAGGTCCCGTCCTTCACGACGACGACCCAGTCGCCCCCGCCGGGACCGGAGATGGAGAACTGGAAGACGACGTCCTTCCCCGCCGCCGCGGTCGCATTGAAGGCCTCCGGCATCTTTGCGAAGATCCCCTTCACGTCGGCCGGACCTCCGCCGGCCGCACCCGCCGCCTCCGCCTTCGCGGCGGGCGGCGTCATGAAGGACATGATCGCGGTGTTTGCGTCGCCGATCTCTCTGGCGCCTTCGAGGCTGTTGATCTTCTCCCAGTGGTCGCGGATCTCCTCCGGCGTGGGAATCGTTTTCCCGTCGCTCAGGATCGCGCCCGCGCCGGTCAGGATCGCCGCGCGGCTGTAGAAGCCGGCCGCCGCGTTGAAGACGTCGCCGCTCTCCGCGCAGTTCTCGGAGCAGAGGTAGAGAACGATCCCGGCGACGAAGTCGGGCCGCATCCGCTCGAACATGTCGGGCGGCATGACGTCCTCGGTGAGCCGCGAGGCGGCGACCGGGGCGATCGTGTTCACCCGGATGTTGTACTTCGCGCCTTCGAGCTTGAGTGTGTTCATGAAGCCGATGAGGCCCATCTTTGCCGAGCTGTAGTTCGTCTGGCCGAAGTTCCCGTAAAGGCCGGCGGCGGAGGTCGTCATGACGATCCGGCCGTAGCCCTTCTCCCGCATCACGGCGAACGCGGGACGGGAGACGTTGCAGGCGCCGTTCAGGTGGACGGCGAGCACGGCGTTCCAATTCTCCGGATCCATTTTGAGGAAGCTCTTGTCGCGGAGGATCCCGGCGTTGTTGATCAGGATGTCCACCTTGCCGAAGAAATCCACGGCCGTCTTGACGATATTCTCGCCTCCCTCGGGAGTGGCAACGTTGTCGTAGTTCGCGACCGCCTCACCACCCGCCGCGCGGATCTCCGCCACGACCCGGTCGGCGGGGCTGCTGGAGCCGGTCCCTGCGCCGTCCCGGGCGCCGCCGAAGTCGTTCACGACGACCTTCGCGCCCCGTTTTGCAAGCTCCAGCGCGTAGGTCCGGCCCAGTCCCGCCCCCGCGCCGGTGACGATCGCCACGCGGCCGTCGAAGCGAATCTCCGGAACGGCCGCGGCCGCCCCGGGCTGGGGCACCGCTTTCCAGAAGTATCCCGAGAAGCCCCGTTCGTCGTCGGTGAACCGCCGCCGGAAGACCATCTTCACGGGGAGGCCCACCTTGCAGTCGGCGAGATCGCAGTCGGTGAAATCGGCCATGAAGCGGCCGCCCCCGTCGAACTGGACCATCCCGTAGATCGCCGGCGGATCCACCGACACGGCCAGAAGATCGCCCGTGAAGGTCTTGATCCGGGCCGGAACGTCGGCAAACTCGCAGTCGTCCTGGGTGTTCACGTGATTGCATTTCGGGTTCACGCAGACGTCCATCAGCGGGAATTGGGCCGTTCCGCAGTCCCGGCACTTTCCGCCGACGAGGCCGGTGAGCATCTTGCGCTTCCGCCAGAGGACCGTCATCGCCGTCTGGGTCGGGGCCTCGGCCCTGATTCCCATCTCGGGATGGATCAGGTTGCGGAATTTCAGGAACTTCATGTAATTGTCGATCGTCTTCTTGTTTTCAAGGGAGCCCTTGACGCCCGCACGCGGGGCAAGTTTTGTGATCTGCTCCGTGACCTTGAAGTAGAGGGCGTCGCACCCCTGGCCGAACCCGGCGAGCAGGATCCCGTCGCCGGGCTTCGCCTGTTCGAGGGCGGCGACGAGCATCAAAAGCGGATGGGCCGCCCCGGTCTCCCCGCACACCTCGTGCATCGTGTCGATCACCTTCTCCGGCGTTGCGCCCAGTTTTTTCGCGATCACCTTGTGCTCCGCCTTAAATAGACAGGGGAAGACGACCTTCTGCACGTCGTCCATCGTGATGCCGATCTTTTTCATGAGGCCGCCCACAGCCTCGGGGATGAACTTCGAGTAGCCCTCCTCGCGGAGCCACCTCTCTTCCCACATGTAGTCGTAGCTCTTCCCGGCGCCCCGGTAGTGGTCGACGAAGTCATAGGAGACCGTGTAGGCCCCCTTGAACTCCGCGATGACATCCTGATCCCCCACGAGGACGGCGGCCGCGCCGTCGCCGAACCACATCTCGTAAAAGTAGGCGGGTTTCGTCTCCCTTTTGTCCGTGGCGGCGACGAGGATGTTCTTCCGGCTTCCCCCCTGCGCGACTTCGATGGCGGTGAGAAGCCCCGTGGTCCCGGCGCGGAGCGACGAGGTGAAGTCCGCGGTGATGATGTCGTCCCGGAGGTTCAGGGCCGTCTTCAAGATTCCCGCGTTCTGGCGGTCGGCAAAGGGCAGCGTGGTCGAACAGAGGTAGCTGCCGTCGATCGACCGTTTGTCCTTTCCGGTCAGACAGTCCCGGGCGGCGGCGACCGCCATGGTCAGGCTGTCCTCGTCGTGGTTGCACATGGAGCGCTCCCCCTGGGCCACCATGACGATGGCCGGGGCGAACCAGCCCATCGCCTGGAAGATCGCCATCCGGTCGAGCCTCAGGCGGGGAATGTAGGCGCCGTAGGAAGTGATTCCGATCATGTCTTGTCCCTCCTGTTTGTTATCACGGTGATCTCTTGGATATGTTCGACCATCCATGTCCCTCTGCGCGCTGGACCTTTTTCGACCCTGCTCCTCCTCGTTCCGCTGTCGGGAAAAAACTCGCGCCTTCGGCGCTCAGACAGTTTTCCCGACGGACGCTTCTCTGCGGGGGCAGGGTACCCCGAAAAATCTCCAATGCGCGCTTCCGGGACATGACGGTCAACGTCCTCACATTTTGAAGAGCTTGCTGGGGAAAATCGGGAGCTATCCTCATTTTCCCAAAACAGGAATCCGTTCTTCTTTTCCTACTCACATTTTGAAGAGCTTTCCAATCAACTGTGATTTCATGATGTCGCCCCCGATCTTGAGCTTTCCCGAGGTGTAGGCCTGCATCGCCGGGAGCTTCCCGTTCATCAGGTCCAGGAAATCGGCGGAGGCGATCGCGAGCGTGCAGGTGGGGCTTGCGTGTTTCCCCGCCTCCACCCGGCAGGCGCCCTCCTTGATCTCGGCGAACCACTCCCCGCCTCCCTCCCCGGAGATGGTATACTGGAAGACGACATTCACGCCGGAGGCCTTCTCCGCCCGGAAGCCCGTCGGCATCTTCTCGAAGACGGTCTTCACGGAGGTCAGCCCTCCGGCGGCCGTTGCTTCGGCTGGCGCAGCCGAGGCGGCCTTCTCCGGCTTTCGGTCGAAGGCGGTCAGCATATCGCCCATGAGGTCGTTCAACTGCTCGAGTTCCTTCGCCCCTTTGAGGCTCAAAATCTTCTCCCAGGCCGCCCCGACCTCTTCGACCGTGGGGACCTTCTTCCCGTCGCCGATCACCGTTCCGGGGCTCGTCATGACGGCGGCGCGGTTGTAGAACCCGACCCCGGCGTTGTAGATCCGGCCGGTCACCGGGCACTTCTCCGAACAGAGGAAGAGGACCAGCGGCGCCACGAACTCCGGTTTCATCTTCTCGAGAATATCCGGCGGGATGACGTCGGCCATCAGACGCGAGGCGGCGACCGGGGCGACCGTGTTCACCTTGATGTCATACTTGGCCCCTTCGAGCTTGAGCGTGTTCATGAAGCCGACGAGGGCCATCTTCGCGGCGCTGTAGTTGGTCTGGCCGAAGTTCCCGTAGAGGCCGGCGGCGGAGGTGGTCATGATGATCCGGCCGTAGCCCTTCTCCTTCATGACGGCGAAGGCCGGTTTCGTCACGTGGTAGGCCCCCTGGAGGTGGACGTCGAGGACGGCCTTCCAGGTCTCCGGTTCCATCTTGAGGATGCTCTTGTCCCGGAGGATCCCCGCGTTGTTGATGAGGATATCGACCGTCCCGAAGGCGTCGATGGCGGACTTCACGATCTTTTCTCCCCCCTCGGGGGTGGCGACGTTGTCGTAGTTTGCGACCGCCTCGCCGCCCGCGGCCCGGATCTCCTCCACGACCTTCTGTGCCGGCGTTGCCGATCCCTGGCCGGCGCCGTCCCTTGCGCCTCCCAGGTCGTTCACGACGATCTTTGCGCCGCGCTTGGCGAGTTCCAGCGCGTAGACACGGCCCAGGCCGCCCCCTGCGCCGGTGATCACGGCCACCCTTCCGTCGAACCGGATCTCGTCCTTCGGGATCTCGCCGTATTCGAAGACGCCGTTGTCGATGACCGTCTCGCCGGTCCGGGTGTTGATCGTCCGCCAGACCGCCTTGCCCTCCGCGACCTTCCAGATCAGCGTCCGGATCGGATCGCCGGGGTAGAGGGTCTTGGAGAAGCGGCAGGCCAGCCTCCGCACCAGCTCCGGCCGGCCGGGCGTGAGGCTTGCCATGAGGGCGCGGCAGGAGAAGCCGTGGGTGCACAGGCCGTGCATGATCGGCTTCTCGAAGCCGACCATCCTCGCAAACTCCGGATCTACGTGGAGCTGGAAGACGTCTCCGGAGAGCCGGTAGATGAGCGGCTGGTTCGGCGAGGGGGCGGCATCCACGGAGAAGTCGGGCTCACGCTCCGGGAACGTAACGACGTTCGGGGGGGCGTTCTCGCCGCCGAATCCGCCGTCCAGTCGGGCGAAGACCGTAATGACGTTCGTGAAGAGTTTCTTGCCGTTGGAGTGATAGGTGTCGCTTTCGGCCACGACGAGGGCCCCCTTCGGCCCCTTGTCGTAGTAATGGGTGATCTTCCCCTCCGTGGAAAGCGTCCCCGAGGTGGGAATCGGGTTGTGGAAGATCAGCTCCTGCTCGCCGTGGAGGATTCCCGCCAGGTTCATGTTGGAGGCGACGCCGACCTCGCCAAGGAAGTCGAAGATCGCCGCGATGGAGAAGCTGGGGATCACCTTGAGGTTCTTCTCATAGGTATAGTCCAGCTCGTCAACCCCGGCCCCGACGCCGATCGCGTAGAGGACCACGTCCTTCCAGATGTAGTCCTTCTTCATGGGACCGATCTTTTTGCCGATTGCATCCATGTTGAGTGCCATTGGTTCCCTCCTTGAATACGGATTATGAAAACGGCCGGCCGGACGGTCGCCGACCTTATTTCGCTTCGTTCTGTGTGAAGGCGGGGATGTGGATGAACTTCAGGGTCTCTTTCACCAGGGCGATGTACCGCTCCCGGTCCACCTTCACCATGGGACAAAAAAAGTTTTCACCCGAAATAAAGGCATGGATGGAGTTCATCACCGCGAGCACCTTCATCATGGTCTCGGGCGGGGCGTTCTTCTTGTCCCGGGCGAGGCCCATGGAGCGGGCAATATCGGCGGTAAACTCGGGAACGCTGAAGTCGAGGTTTCCTTCGTAGCGGGTCTTGCCGAAGTAGCGGAACAGGATCATGTTGGAGATGTCGGGGTTCGCGAAGAGGTAGTCGGTCATCATGTCGATGGAGATGGCCAGCCGTTCGGCGAGCGGGAGACCGTGGATCGCCTTCTCCGCCTCGATGAGCTCCTGCCCCAGGTCCTTGTTGATGTCGACGACGACGGACTCATAGAGGTCCTTCTTCCCGCCCCAGTGGTAGTGGAGGGTGGAGATGTCGATCCCCACCTCCTGGGCGATCATCCGGGTCGTCGTGCCGTGGAAGCCGTACTCGCCGAAGATCCGGCGGGCGACGGCCAGGATGCGGGCCTTCATCGATTCTGGGTCCTTGCGGGCCTTTTCAAGGGGGGTGCTCATGGGCGTCTTCCAGCCTGTGATTCAATCATTTGATGGATAAATAATCGAAAAAGGAGGGTGCTGTCAAGGGAAATTATTGCAGTGGCAAACATCGCCGTTTCGGGATATGATCGCCAAAATCACGGTCAGGGAGGCGCATCATGACGGAAATGCCAAACGCAGAGCACGACGCGGCGGCGTGGATCCGGGATTGCATCGGCCGGTACGTGGCGTCCGGGGAAAACAGCCTTTATCCCGGCGGCGTCCATGAACCGGCGTGGGACGAACCGCTCGTCGGCTTCTCCCGCGGCGACGACCCGCTGTATCAGGGGTTCAAAGACGATATCGGTCCGTTCTACTGGACCCCGCCGGAGATCTTTGCTGCGACCTTTCCCGATGTACAGGTCAAGCCGGACAAATTGACCGTGATCAGTTGGGTCCTGCCGCAGACGGAACAGACCCGGCGCGACAACGGCCGGGAAAAGGCCTTTTCCGCGGAGAGATGGGCGCGGTCCCGCAAATACGGGGAGGAATTCAACGTGAAGCTGCGCGACCATGTGGCGGGGTTCCTCCGGGAGGCCGGACACGAAGCGGTGGCGCCCATGAACGCACCCCTCTGGCGACGGGAAAAATCCGCCCGTTACGGTTTTGCCTCTTCCTGGTCGGAGAGGCATACGGCGTACGCTTCCGGTCTGGGCACATTCGGGCTGTGCGACGGCCTGATCACGCCCAGGGGAAAGGCGATGCGCTGCGGCTCCGTGGTGGCCCGGATCGCCGTCCCCCCGTCGGCGCGTCCCTACACCGATCATCACGCTTACTGCCTCTTCTATTTCAACGGGAGCTGCGACAAATGCATCCAACGCTGCCCGGCGGGCGCCATCACCCGGGAGGGGCATGACAAGGAAAAATGCGCTACCTACGTCCACGATGTATCGGCAAAATCCATCCGGTCCCGGTTCGGTTTTGATACGTCCGGCTGCGGTCTCTGCCAGACCGGCGTCCCCTGCGAGGCGAAGATCCCCGTCCCCGGACGAAATGGGTAAGGATGGTCCTTGGTTCCTCATCTGTGAGTGCGCCGGGACGGGTCTAATGACCCAATTCTGATGTGAACACCTTGCAAAGAAAAGAGATCCCCTTTTTACAGAATATCGGGAAAACCCGGGATGGAAACACGGGGGTCCTGTTCATCGCCCTCTCTCAGTTCGGATTAGCGTTCAGCTTCAACGTCGTGATGTCGTTCATGCCCTTCTACATCATCAAGATCAGCCCCTACAACACGTACGATACGATGATCTGGATCGGCATGATCATGGGCTTGAACTCCTTTGTTTCTGCGGCGACGGCGCCCGTCTGGGGAAGCCTGACCTCGAAGTTCCGCCCCAAAGGTTTATTTGAATTGGCCTTTTTATCCAACGGGATCATTTTTCTGCTCATGGGTTTTACCGATAGCCTACCGGTACTGCTGGTTCTGCGCCTGATCCAGGGGGCTCTCGGCGGCGCCTCCACGGTGGGTATTTTCATGATTTCACAATCATCGTCCAAAGACCGCCTGGCCGGCAATCTGAGCCTCTATCAAAATTCCATGACCGCCGGAAGCCTGCTGGGACCGCCCGTCGGGGCCTATCTCGTTGTGCATCTGGGATACCGCTCACCCTTCATCGTCTCTTTCCTGATGGTCGGCGTTTTTTTACTGCTTTGCCAGATCTATGTGGCCGAGATTCACAAGAAGGAAACGGATCGTGACCGGAAGATCTCCTTCAACCGGGACGTTATGTGGGGGTGGGCGCTGAGCTTCATCGCGACGATCCATCTGATCTTTCTGCCGAGCATCCTGCCCCATGTGCTGGGGGGATTCGGCCTGGCGGGGGAAAACGCGCTGAAAGCGGCTGGGTTCATCATGATGGGCTATACGGCGACCGCCATCATCGGCAGCTACGTCATCAGCCGTCTGACCCCCAGGGCGAAGCTGACCGGGGTGATCGCTGCGGCGTGTCTGGGGGCTTCGTTCTTTCAGGCCCTGCTGTTCCTTTCCCAGGGAGTCGTCAGCTTTGCAGTGATCCGGATGCTCCAGACCGGTGTGGTGGCCGCCGTCATCCCGCTGGTCATGGCCAACTTTGGTTCGAAATTGGGCGGAACGGGGATCGGCTTCCTCAATTCGGCACGATTCGCCGGCAACGGTTTCGGTCCCCTGCTGGCGACCTTCGTCTTGGCCGGCTCAAACCTTCTCACGCTCTATTTGATCATCGCCGCCGCAACCGTCGGTTCCGTACTGGCGTTTTTGATCACAACCCCAAAGACGCCCCAGGGTCAATCCTGAGCATAAAAAATCCATCAAACGGCAGATCTCCGCTTGAGAGGCGAAGATTCCGGGTTCTGTGCGAACCGGGCAGCTTCGGCTATGGTTGATTCATTACGGCCAGAACGATGGTTTGTCTTGTGCGATTTGTTTCAGTTCCGCCTCGATCGGTTCATACTCTCCCAGATGGGCGCGCATGAGGCTCTTCCAGAGCTTTCCGTGGTTGGGGACCCGGAAATGGAGGAGTTCATGGACGATCACGTAGTCCTGGAGATGGGGGGACATCCCGGTCAATGCCTGGTCGAACGTCAGGCGGCCGGAGGTGGAATAGGATGCCCACTTGGTCCTCATTGGCCGCACCGTCGCGGAATGGATCGGGACATCCAGCTTGGCGGCCCATTCCATTATGCGGCTCTTCAGCGCCTCCTTGCCGGTCAAGGTCTTCATCTCAGCCCCGCCTTTCCCCCAGTAGGAGCGTGAAGAGCGACTCCACGGCGGCGGTCACCTTTTCCAGGTCGTCCTCCTCGGCATAGATGGCGAAGGTCACCTCTTTGCGCAGCTCGCGCAGTTCCGCCTCGCTGCGTTTCCAGTTTGGGAATCGCGCAAACGCCTCGCGTACTTTTCGGCTAACGACCTCCGGGTTCGGGATGCCCTCGTCGGAGAGCTTGAGCAGGACGAAGTAGGTCAGGGCATCTAACCCTTTGGCGGCCTGTTCCCTTTTGCGCTGCTCGTTTTTCTCGATCGCCGCCAGCAGGTCGGCCAGCGCCTCTTCCGTGTCGGTCTGCCGCTCCTCGAAACTCTCCTGCACCGCCCTGGCCCGCTCCGCCATGGCAATCAGAAACGGATCGTCGCTGTTCTCATCGGCGGACTTTTCGATGCTCTTGATCAGGTTGATGACCTTGGTCGTCTTCCCTTCCTGGCGCATCTTGATGATCTCGATCGTGGAGCGGTCAAGCGTGACATACTCGCCGCGCTCCTCTTGCCATGCCGTCCCGATGTGTCTCTGCACCAATTCGTTCGTTTTTTTCTGAAACGCCCGGTCCACATAGACGCGCCTTGCATAGGCGTTGCGGGCGACGCCGTAGATCCCCGACAGCGTGGCGTAATCTTCGAGGAACGGCCGCAGAAAGGCGTCCGGCGAGATGATCTCGTAGAGCATTTCGATCTCTTTGTATTCCTTGAAAAACGCCTTGCGCCGTTCCGGGTCGCGGAAATGCCCGATGAGGTTGTCCACGTCCTTGTCGTTGAAGTTTTGTGTCACGAGCGCCAGATACGCCGGGGCCCTCGTCTCCATCTTTGCCTTGAAGAGCTGCTTGAGAAGGCCGATGTCCTTGACGATGGCGTTGATCTCGTCGCTGTCGAAGGCGAGTGCCTTCTCCAGCTTGTCGAAGATGCCGACGAAATCCAGGACGAAGCCGTGGGGCTTGACCAGCTCCTCCGCCTCGATCTCGTAGGGCCGGTTCACCCGCGCGATCGCCTGCAAGAGCGTGTGGTCGCGCATCGGCTTGTCCAGGTACATCGCATAGAGGATCGGCGCGTCGAAGCCGGTGAGAAGCTTCTCTGTGACGATGAGGATCTTCGGCAGTTCGCCTGGTTTCCGGAAGTCCCTCCGGATCTGCTTCTCCCGCTTCCCGTCGAGGTGCCACTTTTTGAGATTCGGCGGGTCATTGTGGTTTCCGGTGAAGACGATCTCCGCATATTCCGGCGGCAGACCCTGCTCCTGGAAAATCCCATCCAGCGCCTCCTTGTAGAGGACGCACGCCTCGCGGTCCACGGCGACGAGGAAGGCCTTGTAGCCGAGCGGTTCCACGTTCTCCCGGAAATGGTTGGCCACGAACCGGGCGACCTTCGGGACACGCTCCCTCCCCTTGAGAAAATTCTTCAGATTCACCGCCCGATCGAGAATCTTGTTCAATTCCTCGATGTCGGCGATTCCCTCCGTCTCGGCCAGGGCGAGGAACTCCTTCTCCATGATCTCGTGCGGGACGAGCATCTCGTTCGGGGCGAGGCTGTAGTAGAGCGGAAGCGTCGTGCCGTCCTCGATGCTCTCGGCGATGGAGTACTTGTGCAGGTAGCCCCGGTCGTCCTCGCAGCCGAAGGTCTTGAACGTCCCTTTGCCGTAGGCCGTCTTGTCCACCGGCGTGCCAGTGAAACCGATGTAGCTTGCGTTCGGCAGGCCGGCCATCAGGAAGTTGCCGAGGTCGCCGCCGGTCGTGCGATGCGCCTCGTCGATGAGAATGTAGATATTCCGCCGGGTGTTCAGGTTCGCCGGCATGTCGCGGAACTTGTGGATCATCGTCACGACGATCCCCCGGTAATCCTGTCCGTCCTGCTCCAGGAGATGGTTCAGCGTCGCGATGCTGCCCGCGTGGGCGACGTTGTTGAGGCCCACCGCGGCGAGGTTCTTGAGCATCTGGTCTTCCAGTTCATTGCGGTCGATCAGAAGGAGGATGGTCGGCTTTTCCGCCTCGGGCGCCTTGAAGAGGAGCTCGGCGGCCTTGATCATCGTGTAGGTCTTGCCGCTCCCCTGGGTATGCCAGACGAGGCCCCGCGCGCGCCGCCGGTCGAGGGCGCGCGCCACCACCCGATCCACCGCCGCCGTCTGGTGCTGGCGGAGGATGATCTTTTGGATTTCCTCCTCCTTTTCCGCAAAGAGGATGAAGTCCTTCAGGAACCGGAGCAACTGGGGGACGGCGCAGAAGCCCTTCACCTTCGCCTCCAGGTTGCCCACCTCCTCGTGCTTCCAGTTGAAGAGGTTCCGCCGGGCCAGGTTCCACGTTACGCCGTAGGCAAAGCCGATCGCCTCCGTGGCGGTGAAGAGCATCTGGGGGACCATCTCTTCGGGCGTCTCGACGTGGTATCGGCGGATCTGGTCGACGCCGAGGGCAATTGCCTCGTCTTTGCTCGCGTTCTTGCACTCGATCACGAGAACCGGGATGCCGTTGATCAGGAAGACCACGTCCTCCCGCGTCCCGTGGCGGCCGTTGTGGACGTAAAATTCCTCCGTCACCTCGTAGATGTTTTGCCGCGCCTCGCGCGGTCGGGCGAGATCGCCGTAATCGATGAGCGTCAGATCCAGCTCGCGGTTCTGTTCGGCGCAGAAGAATTTCCCTTGATTGCGCAGGTAGGTAAGGAAATCCCGGTTCCCGGCGATATCGGCGGAGAGCCGCCGAAACTCGCCCAGCAGCGCCCCCTCGGCCTCCCGGTAGTCCGGGTTGAAGGTGCGCACCCGGTCATGGAGCAGATCGCCGAAGAAGAGGGAGGCGTTCCGCGCCCGCGCCTCCGGCGTGACGCCATCCGGGTCGAATCCTCTCCGCCTCTCGGCCTCACCCCGCGGCACATAGATCCACCCGATCTCCTGGGCATAGGCCAGGATGCGGGCCTGAACGGTCTTGTATTCTCCGGGTGTGGGCATGAGCGAATGCCTCTGTCCTGATCTTGGTCTTGCTTAAAAACGCCGGTTCAGGGTGCGGAGATGAACGTTGCCGCTGCGGCAATCTCCTGCGCGATGATCTTCTGCGCAGGTTTTTCTTTCGGCCAACCGGTTATATTTGCATGATTTCTTGGCTCGGGCGTGGGATGAATGTCCAAGCGGTGTTTTCGGATCGCCCGGGCTCGAACATCGGCTCGGCCATGCAACAAGGGGAGCGTGCGCTGATCGGCGACATTCTGTCCGATCCGCCATAATTCGGCCTCGGCCAATCCGAGGTGGCGCGTGACGGATAAATCGGGCCAGGGATGTGGGATGAAGGCATCGGGGCGGACCGTCCGGTCACCGCGCAGCCACTTGCCGAACAATATGAAACGGGCCAGCCATTCATTGTCGGTTACGGGAGGAGGCTTCGGTTGTTCCGTCATGAGGACCCCACCTGGCGGATGAGATCGAAAATGACCTGCGGCGCTTCTCCCCAGTAGGGTTCCGTCCCATAGCGCGTGCTTCGCCCCTGTAGTGCCGCGTAATGGAGATCCCCATCGGGGCTGACGCTGACCGAGAGGAGGCGTCGGGGGGACCGATACCATTCCAGGGTGATGTGCCCATCCGGTTCGGCGCCCACGTCAGGCGCCGGCGTGCCCAGCGGCAAAGCCTTCAGAAAGGAAAAGGCCGTCATGAATGCGTCATCCGTCACGGGCTGGGCGCCATACCCATCCCAGTCAGGGGAAGAACATTGATCCCAGACATCGAACAGCTCGTCGAAGACGCCCTTTGCGTCCAGTCCCAAGGCGTGGGAATTTTGCAGCCTGCCCCACCACCGTTCCGTCTGGTTCGTAATATACTTGGCGGTATCGCTGTAAGCGGTTGTCGAACCGCCAAAAGAAGGCATCGTGATAATCGGCGATTGAAGAATCATCGCATTTCCTCCAAGGCTTTTGGTGTAATGCTGCCGAAAAAGACTCTGTTTTTCAGCCATCGCATCTCCTCGATCCGCTGCTCCATCACGGCATTTTGCGCCTCAAGCGGTGGCGTTATGGTAAAGACATCGATATCGAGGATCAAACCCGCTCCCTCTTCTGGCGGCGAATCCTGCGGCGGTTGCATTGTCCTGACCATATTGATCGAATAGGGGTAACCGGGAACGGTCAATGTTTCATGGTGGAAAAACCCCGCAAAGGGCAATTCCAGCCACCTGGGCGGTTTCGGGATGATCTGCAGGTAATCTTCAATGCAGGACCCTTTCGGCAGTAAGATTCGATTGATGAAGCGAAGGCCCAGCCGGTGAATCTCCGCGGGTTGGGCCGCGGCTTGGTGAATCCGCCACAAGCGCATCGCCTCGTTGCGGAACTGATCCCAGCTTTGATACGGTTGTAGACGACTGAAGACAAAGCCATCTCGGTGGAATTGCGCGATGTGGCGTTTATCGCCCGACTGGAACTGCAGGCCTTTCCATCTGTCTTGGATGGATTGCGCGGCCGGCTGCCCTTTGTCGATCTTCAGCTCATGCCGTATTTCCCGTTTGGATTGAACAATCGGATAATCCGGCAGTTCTTTCCTTAGCCGCTCCGAAACGGCCGACTCCTCCCAGGGCGCCTCCGCGCGTGCACGGATATCGAGAACCGCCTCTATGATAGGCGCTCGGGCCAGCAGCGGAAATTTTTCCGTTAAATCGATTTTCAGGTTGGAGGCGGGGCTCATGGCTTATCTTCCTTATCGTTATCCGCCCAATTGACGCTGTTAATATGCTTCCCCATATCACATTTTTCACTTGTGGAAAAGATGTTTGCACGTTCCGGAACGATAACGTAGCGTCCCTTTCTCGCGCAACCTGCGCGAAATTCGGCTGTCGAACCTTCTACTCCGTTTCGTCTGCATCCCCTTTTGACAGATCGAGGTCACAGACCCGGATCTGTGCGGTCATCAGCTGCTGCAGTAGATTACTGAAGAGCTCGTTTAGGAGCGCTTTACGATGCATATGCACTTCCATCTTTGCATCCACAGCCATCAGGCACTGAGCTATTTCCTCCTCTTCCTTTGTCTTAGGAACGACGATTTTAATATTTTCAAAGCTGCCTTTGCTCAAAATTGGTACCGGACCAAAGGTTGCGAATCCGCGCCAGTATTCCGCAAAGTAGCGCAGAAGATAGTAGACAAAAGCCGGATCATGCTTGTCATTGCAGATGATGGAATTGATCTGCTGGTTGGTTGCTGAATCGGCTTTCGAGGTCATACCTGCTTTGCCGATGCTTGAACCAATACAGACGCACATGACGGCATCTTTTGGCAGGCATCGAATAACTTCCAACCCACGTCGTGAAATTTTCTTCTCGGATCTATAAACTTGCCGTGTTCGTCCCAGATCCGCAGGGGAAATGAAGTCCACTTCCGGTGGTACATAATATTCCGGCACCTTAGTTTTCGGGGTGGTTCCAGTCACGACTTTGCCGAGCGAGCCGATCTTCACCATCTCCCAGCTCTCCGGTATGGGGCCGATTTCGGTTTGCTTCTGGGGTTCACCGCGGAGCCCTTCGGTGAAGAGCTTGTGCAGAAGTGTCTTTTTCAGTTCGGTGGTCAAAGCCAACAGCCTTTCCTGCTCCTCTATCGTCCGCTGCACCAACCCCAATACCGCGGCAATCTTCCGCTGCTCAGAGAGGGGTGGTACTGGCAATGGAAGTTCACAGAGCTTCGATTGTGAGAGATTTGGGATCGTGGTGACGTTGCCTCTCCCGAAATAAACACTGGCAACTTTAAAGGCATACCAGAGCCAATAGAGCACGAACCGTGAGTCCGCTTCGGATTCCCTTTTCAAGCGAGCGCGATGTAAGTGGTTCTGGTAGTAACAGTGTGCAAGTTCTCCACGCCAAATGGCAGTTCGGCCGATGTCGCCACCCTCGCAAGTGAGTAGATCTCCGCTTTTTAATGCCAATCGCTTCTCGTCTGTCTCCGTGAAATGCATCTCGTCAAGAACCGATAGGTCGATGCGACCCCAGAAAACATTCTTAGTGCGAAGGAACCTTCTTGGATTATCCCCGATACGATTTCGCTTCGATACCTGCTTGCCTTGCTGCACATCGAAGATAGCGTCAAAGCGGCGCACTTGCCATTCAGCAGGAATAGATCCAATCTCGGTTGAAATAGTTTCTGGCATGACTGGTAGTCTCAATATCCTCATGTCGAATACGGCACAACCCGCTCCCGGATGAACCATTCCCTCCCGCGTTCCAGCTCTTTCTGCAATTCATCCTCCGTGGGCAGGTAGATCTGGTATTTGGCGGCAAAAAACTGGAGGTTTTCCTTGAGGACGGAGTACTTGAAGATGTTGCGATGCCCGGGCATCGGGCTTCTCAACCCCCAGGAGAAGCCGGTAATGGGTCCAGCTCAATTCTCCACGCAGCGCGTGGAGAATTGGCCGCTCCGGATCGGCAGGGTAGGCGAGGTAAAATTGCCGAAAATACCAGAGGTTGGTTTCCGTCGTCATATTCCCATCCTCGCAAGGATTATCCGAAGCGCCGCATCCGTTTTCCGCGCCTCTTCTTCCAGGGTGTTGAGCTCCTCGACGATCTCTGCCAGGGGCCGGTATTCCTCGCTCTCACCGGTGTGGATGTAGCGGCTGGGCGAGATGTTGAAGTCGTTTTTAGCGATCTCCTCCCGGGCGACGATCCGGCTGTATTTCTCCTCCTCTCGCCAGGCGGCGAATGTATCGGCGATGCGCTGGACGGCCTCGGCCGGGAGGTAGTTCTTCGGATCGCCCTTGACGAAGTCGTGGCCTGCGTTGAGAAGGAAGAGCTTGTCCTTTCGCTCCTGAGGTTTGGCCTTATTCAGGACGATAATGATGCCGGGGGCGGTCGTGTTGTAGAAGAGGTTGTCCGGCAGATAGAGGACCCCCTCGATGAGGTCCTGCTCGACGAACCAGCGGCGGACCTCCTTTTCCTTGTTGGTGTTGGCATTGCCGGAGCCGCGCGAGGCGGCGCCCGTGTCGAGGACGACGGCGGCCCGTCCCTCCGGTTTGAGGCTGGCGAGGATGTGCTGCATCCAGCCCCAGTCGGCCTTGCCGCCGGGGAAGCCCGCCCCCTTTGGGAAGCGGTTGAACTCGTCGGCGTCGTAGTCCTTCTCCTTGAACTCGGTCTGGTTCCACATGGGGTTGGCCACCACGCGATCGAAGGTCCGCAGACGGTTTCCCTCCCTGAATTTGGGTTTGCGGAAGGTGTCGCCGATCTGGATCTCCCCTCCATATCGTGGATGATCATGTTCATGTTCGCCATTGCCCAGGTGCCGGGCTCCGATTCCTGGCCGTAGAGGCGGCACGGGGCGAAGGTTTTGCGGGAACGGAGGCTCATCTTCTCGTGGAGCATCAGCTCGCATTTGATCAGGAGACCCGCCGAGCCGCAGCAGGGGTCGTCGATCTCCATCCCCGGCTCGGCGTCCATGATCCGGGCCATGATGAGGCCGACCTCGGCGGGGGTGTAGAATTCGCCCGCGCTCTGGCCTCCGCCCTCGGCAAACTTGCGGATCAGGTATTCGTAGCTGCGCCCGATGATGTCGGCCTCCACGTCGGCCAGACCCAGGCGCTTGGCGCTGATCGCCTCGATCAGGTTGGAGAGGCGGTCGTCGTCGAGGTCGCGGACGCCGTGGGTGGTGGCGTTGAAGTCCACGCGGTCGATGATCCCCTTGAGAAGCGGGTTGGCGTCGGCAATGGCGCGCAGATAGGTCGTCAACCCCTCGCCCAGCTTCGCCAGGTAAGGGTCGTCGGGCTTGCGCTCGGCGTCGTTTCCGGTGCGGATGACCGACCAGACGGCGTCGTCGGGGTTCTTAGGCGTGAGGGGCAGGTAGAAGCGGACAAGCTTCTTGTCGCGTCGGACCAGGTTGAAGGCCTTGGCGCGGGAGCCGACCTCCTTGGCGATGCGGTCGAGCTCGTCGTCGAAGACGTCGCAGAGGCGCTTGGTGAAGATGAGCGGGAGGATGAACTCCTTGTATTTGGCTGCATCCTTGGCGCCGCGGATGGAGCAGGCGGCGTCCCAAATCCAGGATTCGAGGGATTTGCCGTTGCCGTTTTTGCTGTTGGTTCCGTTGGCCATGTGGGTTTTCTTACCTTCCGATCAGGAATATCGTTGCCGAAACATCGTGAAAATGAACCGGTCAGGCTGCCGCAGTTGCAAAAGAGACGTGGCTGCTCGGTCAAGTGCGATCCATATTTCCCGGGAAATACGATCCGTCCTCAAACAAGCATGGGAGGGAATATCGGTATTCATACAACCGATCCCCGGAAAAGACAAACGGAAAATGAATGAGGTAAAAGGGTTTGCCTGATTAAAATTTCGTTGACACGCAGGGGATGTTCCCCCTATATTTCACCAGACCCAAGGGAAACTTCAAACAGAAATGAAATCAAGGGCCGGATACGGAAAATCTGCAAGTCCGGAAAAAAGAGAGGAGATAACCAGGATGAGATCAAGATCCGCATTCAAGACAACGATGTCGCTGGTTTTAACCCTTTGTCTGTTGTTTGTTCTTTCAGCCTGCGGGGGAGGTAAGGCCGTCAAATCCGATACGGCTGCCCCGGCGGATTCAACCGCGGCTTCCACGGCGGCATCCAAAGAGGCCCCTTTGGGAAAGAAGTATGACAGGATCGTTTTTCAAAAGTTCGAATTTGATCCGAAGATCGAGGCGGACTACCCCGGCGCCATTGCCGAGTGTGAAAAGAGCGCCCTCGATGCCACCATCGCCAAGAAGATCTTTGCTTCCGCCGAAAAGGAAGCAACCGGCGCAAAGTATGCAGGCGCTCTGCTGGTCAAGGCCAGGGTGACCAATCTCAGGATCGTAAGCGGCGCCGCCCGCTTCTGGGGCGGCCCGTTCGCCGGCAGCTCAGACATGAGTTTACAGATGAAATTGATCGATACCTCGACCGGGGCGGTGGTGCGGGAGAAGGAACTTTCAACGAACAACAATCCCTGGGCCGCCTCCTGGATGTGGGGAAGCAACGACAGATCGCTGCCGTCCGATCTGGGAAAGATGGTCGCCGAATATATCGGTACGATCCAGCCGAGCCGGTAAGGAAGGCCGTTTCGCTTTGCCCCGTGGGCCTGCTGCGTACATAATGCGCGGCACGCAAGGCATGAAACGGCGACGGCCGGGCAATCCCTGATCTTCGGATGCCGGGTCGCCGCCGTAATCACCCGGGTCGGTCTCCTCGCAGGGCCAATTTTGCGATAGGATGTTGACCTTCGAAACGGCGGAAGAGATCGCCGAACGGACAGGACGCCCTCCGGAAGGTTTGATGGAGATGCTCGTTTCCATGGCGAAAGCGGGGCAACTCTTCATGATCAAGCTGGGGGAGACACACTACTTCAAGATGCTCCCATGGGTCTTTGGAATCTATGAGTTTCAAGGAGCCCGCATGGACCGCGAGTTTGCTGAGCTCCACGATGAGTATGGGTCGATGTACGGTAGGCAATTCTTTTCAAAGAGTCCGCACTTGATGCAGGTGCTTCCTATCGAGGAAAAGATCGCGGCCCGGGAAGATGTCCTGCCCTATGAAAAAGTCTCTTCCCTCATAGAGAACGGCCAGTCCTTTCTCGTAAACGACTGCATCTGCAAAAAAAAGCAGGGCCTTTTGGGGCGGCCGTGCGACAGGCCTGTCCAGGTCTGTCTTGCC
>PLLC01000070.1 GCA_003141195.1 Syntrophaceae bacterium | reverse complement strand
CAAATAATCCTTGACGAGGCATGGAATTTATGAAAATGTAAACACCGTATAAAACATTAATATCAATAGCAAATACGGATTATGTTACGTATAGGTAGGTGAAGTCAAGGCTCGAGTCAGAAGTAAATTTTGCGGGTGCTGCGCTCCGTCATCCAGGGTTTCGGTCAGGGTTCTGCTTGTATTCATGAGTAGTTTATCTGTTTTTGTCTATACCCTTCCGCCCATCAAAAGCCCTTTCGCCAGAAGACTCAGAATGCCCTGGCCTTTTTGATACGGCTCTCCTTTCAGAAGAAGATTTTCAACCTTCAGGCCCAGAAGTTCATTCGGTTTCATCGTCAGCGGATTCCGGTTCAGGATAACCATATCGGCCATTTTTCCCGTCTCCAGACTGCCCCGCTCCTTTTCATCGAAGGTCGTCCAGGCCGCATTGCAGGTGAACAGTTTCAGGGCCTCCGGAATGGTGAGGGACTGCTCGGGAATATAATGATTGCAGGCGGCATAGATACCGGTGATCGGATCCGGCAGTGTGCAGGGGGCGTCGGAGCCGCCGCTCAAGACGATCCCCATGTCGGTCATCTTTCTCAAAGGAGAGATTTTCTCCGCTCGATCCCCCAGGATATGGTACAGAAACTCAAGGGGTTCAAGCTCCCACATCAGAAAGGCGGGTTGCAGGGGGATCTGGATGCCGAGCTCGGCGCACTTTTGAAGCCCCTCCTCGGAGGGCAGGCAGGCATGGATGATGCCGTGCCGGTGATCCTCTCGGGGGAAATCCTTCAGGGCGGCCTCTATGGCCACGACGGCCTGGTCAAAGGCCGCATCGCCCATCGCATGCATCTCGATCTGAAGCCCCTCGCGATTGGCCTGTTTCGTAAAATGAATAACCTCTTCATGGCTGTGGAAGAGGATTCCGCGATTTTGGGGATTGTTCGCATACGGCTGCCGCAGCGCTGCATCCTCGCTGCCGAAGCAGCCGTCCAGGGCCGTTGCAAAGCATCCCCCCACCCGGGGAAGCTTTCTCTTCCTTACCTTGGCCAGATCCATGGTCTGGAAGAAGACCCGGGTCTGAAAACCGGTATCGAGCCCCTTCCCCAGGATCATCTCCATAGCGACATCCAGATCGAGGGGGAAACCTACGCCGGATACGGTATGCATCATTCCGAACCCTTTTTCCGCCATGTCATCGACGGCCCGGAGCATGTTTCGGATGGTCCGTGAGAGGGAGACCTTTTTGGTGATGAAATCGGTGGTTGCAAAAAAGGCCTCCTGGTTCATCTCCCCCGTCTCTTCATGATAGCCTCGCAAGGTTTTCACTTTGTCCGGCAGCATGGCGATCATTTTGGTGTTGAGGATACAGGCATGCCCGTCATATTTGACGATAAATATCGCCCTGTCCGGACATACCTGATCCAGCTCGTCTTTGGATATCAGCCTCTTTTCCGCAACGCAGTGGGTGGACGCCCCGAATCCCATGATGATCTTGTCCTTGTTTTCCCGTGTGAATTTTTGGATCTGCTCACACAACTCAGGCAGGCTCCGCGCAGACCTCACATCGAGGCCGGCGTTGAAGAGGGCATAGGATGCAAAGTGCAGGTGGGTATCCCCGAAGCAGGGAAGCAGAGCCCTTTCACCCAGAACCTCCCGGGGCGCACCTTGATACGCCGCGGGAAGCTCATCTCCCGCATAACGAATCCGCCCCTTGTCTTCTACAAGGTATCGGTAAACATGGTTTTCCCGATCACAGGAGATGATTGCGCCTTCATAGGTTTTTATCATGTTTTCCCTCCTTTCAGCAGTCGATGTACATCTCCAAAGGCGGACAGTCAGGGCCTCACTTTCCTTCCGTTCGGCGGTTGTCTGGATCACAGCCATTTTTTTCTTCTGAAATAGATCAGCATGAAGACCGTGATGAGAATCATGATCCCCCAGAGGGCGAAGTATCCCCACGGCCACTCCAGCTCCGGCATGTATTTGAAGTTCATGCCGTAAACCCCGGCGAGGAAGGTCAGCGGCATAAAGATGGTCGCGATAACGGTCAGGACCTTCATGACCTCGTTCATCCGGTTGCTGATGGTGGAAAGGTAGATGTCGAGCATCCCCGAGAGCATGTCCCGGTAGGTCTCGATCGTGTCGATCACCTGGACCGTATGGTCGGAGATGTCGCGGAAGTAAATGGCGGACGGCTCCCGGATGAGCGGGGAGTCGGACCGGCTGAGGTTGCCCACCACCTCCCGGAGGGGCCAGACCGCTTTCCGCAGGAGGATCATCTCCCGCTTGAGGATCTGGATCGCCCGGAGGGTCTCCGGCGAGGGACCGCCCATCAGCGTTTCCTCGAGGGTTTCGATCTCCTCGCCGAAATGGTCCAGGATCGAGAAGTAGCCGTCCACGATCCCGTCGAGGAGTGCATGGGCGAGATAGTCCGCCCCGCCCTTGCGAAGACGTCCCCGATCGTTGCGGAGCCGCTCCCGGACGGGGTCGAGGAGCTTTCCCTCCTTTTCCTGAAGGGAGATCAAATAGTTGGGGCCGAGGACGATGCTCACCTGCTCGGGGACGAGACGGCCGCCTTCGTCCTTATGGAAGCGTTTGAGAACGATGTAGAGGTAATCGCCGTGGTCCTCCAATTTCGGCCGCTGGTCGGTGTTGAGGATGTCTTCGAGGATCAGGGGGTGGAGGCCGAAGACGACACCCATCTGTTCGAGCAGGTGGACGTCCTGGAGGCCGTCGATGTGGACCCAGGTGACGGCTTTGCGGTCCGGGAGCGGCATCAGCCCCTCTATGGTATGGATCTCCTTTTCTTTGAAATGGGATTCGTTGTATTCGCAGAGGGTGATCTTCGCCTTCTCCGCATGTTTCTCCCCGATGTGGATCAGGACGCCGGGTGGGAGACCGGTCTTGGCGGATCTTTTCTTTGTGGCTCCAGACATGTCCCTTTTCCTCCGGGATCGAACGGAACATCCGAGATGGGGACGAACGGGTGCAAAAGCGGCGCTAATGTAGCCCATCGTTTCCGGAAAAACAATGAAAAAGTCGGCCGCAGAAAACAACGGCGGATGCGATTTTCTCTTGACAAAAGTTTCGGAATTGCGGACGTAATCGCCAGATCTCAAAAATTCTTTTCTCCGGAGGTTTCATGAGATACATCCTTGCGGCGACCGAAGACCGGGCTGCGACGGAGGTCATCCGCGCCGCCTTCCGCCGGCCCTTCCAGGTGGATGCGGCGGCCACCGTCCAGGATTGCCGCGAATTCCTGCGGAAGCGGCGGTATGAATTCACCTTCATCGATCTCGATCTCCTCGGCGGACTCGGAGTGGCCCGGGGCGATTCCGGCGCAGCCCTCCGGGGGGTAAGGCAGGCCTTCCCCTTGATTGATATCATCGTCATGACCCCGCCGGAGAGGGCGGGTGAGGCGGTCGACGCGGTGAAGGCGGGCGCCGCCAATTACGTGACCTATCCCCTGAACGCCGACGAGATCCGGTATGTGACGGAGAGCCTTCACGAGGGCATTCGGGCGCAGTCGGAGCTCGACTACCTGCGGGACCGCTTCTGGCAGTCCGACTCCCTGGACGTCGTCCAGACCAGGAACCCCGTCATGCGGACCGTCTTCGACCAGATACGCCTCGTTGCGCCCACAAAGAGCACGGTCCTGTTGGCTGGGGAGACGGGGACGGGGAAGGGGGTTCTGGCGAAGCTCATTCACCGCCACAGCAACCGCCGGGGGGTGCAGTTCATCGGTATCCACTGCGGCGCCATCCCCGACACCCTCCTCGAAAGCGAGCTCTTTGGCCACGAGAAGGGGGCCTTTACCGGCGCCATCCGCCGGAAGTTGGGAAAATTCGAACTCGCCCACGGCGGGACCATCTTCCTCGACGAAATCGGCACAGTCACCCCTGCCGCGCAGATCAAGCTCCTCCAGGTCCTCCAGGACCGGACCTTTCAGCGGGTCGGGGGGGAGACCCTCATCGAGACGGACGCACGGATCATTGCCGCCTCCAACATGGATCTCGGGCAGATGGTGGAGAAGGGCCTCTTCCGGAACGACCTGTACTATCGCTTGAACGTCTTTCCCATCGAGATCCCGCCGCTCCGGGAACGGCGGGAGGATATCCCTCAGCTCACGGAGATCTTCCTCCGGCAGATGAACCGTTTCAACCACCGGGGGATCCACTACGTCCACCCCCAGGTGATGGAGGCGTTTCAGCGCTATTCCTGGCCCGGCAACATCCGCGAACTGGAAAACCTCGTCGAGCGGGCCTGTATCCTGGAGACCTCTTCGATCCTGACCCCGGCGAGTTTTCCTGCGGAGCTCTTCGCCGGCGGGCCTTTTATCGCTCCGCTGTCTGCCGGTGCCGGCCTTACGCTGGCGGAGGCGCGCAGGCGGGCCGTCGCGGAGGCGGAAAAAAGCTATCTCCGCGAGGTCCTCTCCCGAAACGGCGGTCGAATCAACCGGACGGCGGAGGCCGCCGGCGTTACGGTCCGCCAGATCAGCAAACTCATGCGCAAATACGGGATCCAAAAAGAGGCGTTCCGCTGACAGCCTATTGAAAAAGTATTTTTGCAGGTTGTTCAAAAATGCCCGAATGCAAGGCCCCCGAAATCCTGA
>PLLC01000104.1 GCA_003141195.1 Syntrophaceae bacterium | reverse complement strand
AAAGCGGCGCTTGGCAAATTTTGACTTTTTACGAGTTCATCAACCTTGGGGCAGGATACAAATCGAGGAACGTTGACGTGGGAGAGATGCGCAACACGGGGATGGGGCGTAGCTACTACCGGTTGATTGATCGATGGCTGATACCCCTTGCCGACTGGGCCGGCCTGACCCCCAACCAAACGACGGTGCTGGGATTGGCCGCAGCCATCCTGGTACCAGCCGGCTACCTGCTACATCCCTTGGCTGGGGCAGGGCTAATCCTGGCCTCAGGCCTTGCCGACTCGATGGACGGCCTGCTGGCCCGCAGCCGGCAACAGTCTTCGGCCTACGGGGCTTTTCTCGACTCCTGCATGGACCGGATTTCGGACGGTTGTTACCTGATGGGTATCTGGGTCCTGTTCTGGCCCGATCACTATCCCTTGGCGGGGGGATTGCTGATGGCTGCCTGCTTGGTGGCCACCTTCCTGGTCAGTTACACCAAGTCCCGGGCTGAAAGCTTGGGGGTGGCCATGGACGGCGGCCTGATGGAACGGGCTGCCCGCATCGTCTACCTGCTGGTCTGGACCTTGGCCCTAGCCGCATTGCCGTCTGCCGGCGGAACGCTACTGTGGGCAGGGGCTTTAGTGTACCTGGGTCTGACGGCAGTCACAGTCGGGCGGCGTATGCTCCGGGCAAGGGATCTGCTTGAACCAGGCGGAAAGCCACAGGCTAAGGTGGCAAACCCTTGACCTGAAGTTGGCCGTCAAGGTCCAGAGCATGTCATGTTTCATTAACCGAGCTCACCTCGTTCAAATACAAAGCGAGTGTTTGGGTGACCCCGTCAACGCAATGAATTCGGGAGGAAAGGCGCACATTGCTGACAACCAATTGTTCTGACTGCCCCGGTCATTTGTGTCTTCCTGTACTAAATGATTGACGGATTTCGAGAACCATGCGAGAATACAAACGATAATCTTTAGAAGTACTGTGGCACCGCCGGTAAGTCAGGCGGTAAACGGAGAAAACAAACGTCACCCTGCATATCGGGAGAAACCAGTTTCCTCGACTAAAAGCAATTAACCTTCATACTCGAATGATGCCTCTCCAAAACCAATTGAGCTCTCATGAAATATCTCGGACATCTTTCCAGAAAAGACCCTCTCTATGGATATCTGAGCTATGACATCCTTCCTCAGGTCGGTGTCCATGGCCCCTCCCCCGACTTCCGGGTGTATCAGCTCCAAGCCTCCAACCACGTCTATCTCTATGAAGATCAAGTCAGCCGGACGCGTCTCATTGGAAAATTTTTCATTGGTGTCGCAAATCGATCGCCGGAGGGCTCCTTCCATTACATGGAACGGGAATTCAACAACCTTAACCATCTTCGCAGCATCGGCTTTACCGGCTACCCCCATTACATTGCCCGCCCAATTGGCCGCAATGCAGGCCTCAACTGTATTCTGGTAGAGGAGTTTTGCTACGGTATATCGCTCGACGACTTTATCGTCAAGGCAATCCGGGAAGGAGCGCGGGACGCTCTCTTTCAGAAACTTACAGCACTGGCATATTTTCTTGCCACCATTCATAATCGGACTGCCACCGGGGTGCGGGGAGACATGAATGCGGACTGCTCCTACTTCGACCGGATTATGGATCAGTTGAAGAACCGGGGGTATATTGGATGGGACGAGGCCGAGAACTTCCACCGACTTAAAGAACAGTGGCGGGGGAAGGAGTTTATGTGGGAGGACAATCAGGTTCTCGTCCACGGCGACATGACTCCTACTAATGTCCTTTTCGGCGACGGTCTCTGGGTGATCGCCATCGACTTGGAGAGGATGAAAATCGCTGACCGGGTCTTCGACGTCGGCCGAGTGGTAGCCGAGATCAAGCATTTTTTTATGCAGTACGCCGGCAATAAGTGGCTGGCGGAACCCTTCATCGGGCACTTCCTCTGGGAGTATGCCTGCCACTTCCCCGACCGCGAAAGAGCCTTTCGGTCTCTCGTTCGCCGCGTTCCGTTTCATATGGGAATAACCCTCCTCCGCATAGCCCGTAATTCCTGGATTACCGGAGCATACCGCAGGCAGTTATTGGACGAAGCCTGGGAAACATTGAGGTAGTAATCCGATGACCATAAAAGGAATCCTGTTTGATCTCTATGGAACATTGATTGATATCGAGACAGACGAATCCATAGAAGAGATATACCGTGGGATCGCCCATTATCTTACCTATCACGGGATACATTTACACCGGTGGGAGGTGCGGGACCATTACTACCAAATCATGAAGGAGCAAAAAGAAGTACGCGGCGAGGAATACCCGGAAATAGACGTGGAGGCCATCTGGAGGGCCTTCCTCAAACAGAACGGAATTCAAGAAGGGCCTGAACGCCGATCGCTGGCCCTAACCCTTGCCGAGATCTACCGGGGCATCTCCCGAAAAAAGCTCCAGCTCTACCCCGATGTGAAACGGGTGCTGGATGAACTGAGTCCAGCCTACGCTTTGGGTCTTGTTTCCGACGCCCAGCCCTGTTTTGCGCTACCAGAAATGCAGGCCGTGGGACTGAACGGCTACTTCGATCCCATCGTCATTTCCGGATATTACGGATTCAGGAAACCTGACCGGAGGATCATTGAGAAGGCTCTCGATACCATGAAACTCAAGCATGCAGAGGTGATTTTCGTAGGGAACGATATGTACCGGGACATCCACGGAGCGAAGCGACTGGGCATCAAGACCATCTTTTTCGATTCCAACCAGGGAGACAAGTACTATGAAAACGTGTCACCCGACTATATCGCCCATCGTTTTGATGAAGTCATCAACGGTTTAAAAGCATTAACATAATTTCAAAGGAACGTTTCAAATACAAAGCGAGAGGTGGGGTGATCGCACAAGACCGTTGAATGCGGGTTGAAAGGCGGAATGACTGGAGATTGCTTTTTCCACTGATCGGCGGTATTTGTGACTTCCTGAACTCAATAATTCTTGAAACGTGATTAGGATGCTAAATTTCAAACGGTATTCAATAGGCTTTACCTGTCATTAAACGCCCAGCTAAATATCATTGCCAATTTTCCTTTATGGCACATAAACTGATAATGGAAGAATAGTTACATAAAGTAGTTTTGGTTCAAGACCATATAGCCTGTTGGACCTTTGATGGCTGGTATCCGGTAGCGTCTGATGGCAAAGGAGTATGAACAATCAGATAAGATCAAAAACATGAAGATTGAAGATGACACCATTCAAATAGTTTAAAGGGGGGGTGATACAATGAAAAGATCAATAACGGTTTCAATTTTTGCTATCGTTATGGGTGTTGCACTTATTTCCTGTGATACAAACACTCAAAAGGGGTCCGGAACAGGCTCTGACACAGGACAGGGTATGATGAGCGGCGGAACGGCGTGGGGAACGGGAGCCTTTCGTTCTAATGGCGAACGTATCTATTTCACCGCTACGAGTGAGCGCGGTACGTCAATCACCTACGCGGGTGGTCCATCATCGAGTGGTTGGATGATGATGGGGGGGCAACAGGCATGCGTTTCGTGCCACGGCCCGAATGGGCGAGGTGGCAAGCACAACATGGGCATGACACAGGTGATGGATGCCAAAGACATACGCTGGAAAGTTTTGCAACCCGAATTCGATGCCGAAAAATTTCGACTTGCGGTTGTAAAAGGTCAAGATCCCGATGGCACACAGTTGAAACCGGACATGCCGCGCTGGAATATCAGCAACGAGGATCTGGCTGACCTGATCGCTTTCCTCAAAACACTACCTTAAGTTTAGAGCAAGGTCCGAGCAAGGAGCAAAAGCGTTTTTGGTGTGCCCCGTAGCTTGCTGTGGGTAGGTTCATTTGCAAATGTTTAAACTTTGACAGGAGGACGAATATGAAAAAGTTAATGATTGTTTTCACGGTTGTGTTTTTTTTTAGTGTTTCAGCATTTGCGCAGATGGGCACCGGTCAAGGTGGCATGATGGGTGGTGGTTGGGGGTGGGGGATGGGCTATGGATGGGGTTTCGGGATCATTATCGCGATTCTCGTTATTTTTGGTATCGTTTATATGATGAAAAGAAAGTGAATTGCCCCGCCCACAGGGCGGGGCATCTTAAGAAACTGGATGAGGGGGATTGCATCCCCCTTCCCCCCGCACCGCATTCATCCCCGTCCACAGGACGGGGTATTCTGCGGGAAGGTTTCATAAAAATCTGAAAGAGCGGGGCAACATAGAAATAAGTTGAGGGCAAAGAGCCAAATAGAGCCCACCAAGACTGACCCACATCAACATAGGTAATAGGAGGAGATTATTATGAGTTACTATTTCACTAAGACGTTGAATCTGTCCTTTGATAAGGCGATTGCCGGAGTGACGGAAGAACTTAAAAAGGAAGGATTCGGTATCTTGACTGACATAGACGTGAAGGCCACGTTGAAAAAGAAACTCGATGTCGAATTCAGAAGATACAGGATTCTCGGCGCATGCAACCCACCTTTTGCATACAAGGCATTGCAGGCAGAGGATAAAATAGGCACCATGCTTCCCTGCAATGTAATTGTGCAAGAGATTTCAGACGGACAGGTTGAGGTCACAGCCATCGACCCATTGGCTTCCATGCAGGCAGTCGAAAATCCTGCGTTAAAGGAGATTGCTACCGAAATCAGCAATAAGCTGAAAACAGTTATCGGCAGAGTATAAAAGAAACATCCATTTCCGATATGTGCACCCAGGAAGAGGATTCATGGAACAGAGTAGCCGCGCTCATATATATAGTCTCACCTTCATTCTCCTGCTTGTGTTCTCGATGTGTAGTTGTGCATCTGCGTCAAAGCAAAGTGTCGCTGGCGCGTGCCCGAACAATCTCGGCTCTGCAATCAAAAATTTCTGTGTAGTAACACCAAATGTTCTTTGGCGTGGGGCCAAACCTGACAAAGACGATGCCGCGTGGCTCATTCAGCACGGCGTTCGAACAATTGTTAACCTTGAGCTAATCCTTGATGATAAGCGCGCCTTTGGTGACGCCACTGTCGAGGACGCTAATTACTACGAGGTGCGTTATTTTCGTATACATGATTGGGAGCCGCTCCGTATATTGGCACCATCGGTTGTAGACGATCACGTCGCCCATTTCCTCGCGATTGTGAGCCAGCAGCCGAAACCGGTCTAAGTCCACTGTCGCTACGGAGAGAATCGGACTGGTGTAATGGTTGCCGCTTACAGAGTACTTGTTGAAGGTGTAAGTAATGAGGAAGCTATTGAGGAAATGAGTCGCTATAAGGCGCTGTGGCTTAAAGCCGACGAAATATATATTCGGGGGTTGTTACCCCAACGCCGTGACGAAATTCGGCGCAAAGTTATGGAGTGGATACCGAAATTAAAAATGGATGCTCAAGTCGTCTGTGAGAACGGGACATGCGCAGTTTCAGATCATTAAATTGATGTCCAACAATGCGCTCCCAAACCAACAGCCTGCGGCAGCGACTGATCTTAGTCGTTACTCTGTTTCCATCCGTAATGCGCAATTCTGACAAATGCCCACCACTAAGCAGTTGTAGGTGAACTCGTTAAAAGAAACGAGATTTAATTTGACGGTGTTTGCAAAGGCAAATATTTGTCATGACACTTTATCGCAACGGCGGTGCCTTCTATTTTCGTTTCCAATTTTACCTAACGTGTGAACTGAGCTATTAGTGATAGTCAGAAAAGGGTACCCATACGATGGGGTGGGGAGCTACCCCCCTGCCCTGTCCATACATAATATTTCATCTTCTAACATTCAAAATAATGAGCATGTGATTGAGGGGCAGAAAAAAGAAAAGTGGGGACAGAGTGGGGACAGAATCACCAAACAAAGGAAAGGGGGGGATAACCTTGAATTAGCTAACTCACCGATTTATTAGGGGACCATCGGCGCGATTCGAGCGCGGGGCACCCGGATCCTGTATCCGCCCCGAGAGGAGGCGGATTTGCATTTGACGAGGGCGCCGATCCATATTATGAAGGACTCGTAACATCAAGGTTCCCTTGCCTTCTTCCTGTTGCGGCCAGGGGCTATTTTAGGTTTTTCGGGAAGGAGCGGCCGGATCGCACCGGACGGAAAACGGATGGGAGGGGTGTCATGAGCGAAAAGGCTGAGGCGGCGGTGGCCTGTTTCCGGGAGGGGTTCAACTGTTCGCAGGCGGTCCTCTCCACCTGGGGCGCGGAGTTCGGCCTGGAAAGGGAAACGGCCCTTCGGGCGGCGGCAGCGCTCGGGGCGGTGCGATGAACGGTACGGCCCTGGTCATTGTCCTCGCCTCCGCCTTTCTACATGCGGGCTGGAACTACCTTCTCAAGAAGAGCGACCGGAAGATCGTTTTCATCTGGTGGTTCCTGCTGATGTCTGCGATCATCTATCTCCCTATGTTCCTTTACTGCTTGCCGGGGGTCTCCATCCCGACGGAAGGATGGTTCTGCATCGTTGCCAGCGGCCTCATCCACGGGGTCTATTTCGGGTGCATGGGGGGCGCCTATCAGCGGGGCGACCTTTCCCTGGTCTATCCGCTGGCCCGGGGATCGGGCCCCCTGTTTGTCCCCATGTTTGCCGTGGTCCTGCTGGGGGAGAAGATCGCCCTGCTCGGCGGGATCGGGATCCTGTTCATCATCGGCGGCATCTACTGCGTTCACCTCCGCTCCTTCGACGGCGCCGCTTTTCTGGAGCCTTTCCGCGCCCTGCGGGGCGGCGCCTCCCTCTGGGCGCTCTGCACGGGGCTCGCCATCGCCTTCTATTCGCTCGTGGACAAGGTCGGAGTGGGGTTGGTCTATCCGCCCGTCTACATCTACGTCATGATGCTGATCACCTGGCTGGTGATCACCCCGTGGGTGCTGATCCGGGAAAGGCATGGGTTGAAGTCGGAATGGAGGCGCCACAAAGGCGCCATTATGGTCGTTGGGTTCCTCAGCGGATTCACCTACCTGATGATCCTCTTCGCCCTCACGATGAGCAAGGTCAGCTATGTGGCGGCGGTCCGCGAGGTCAGCATCGTCCTGTCGGCCTACTTCGGCATCGTCTATCTGGGGGAGAAACACGGGCGGCAGAAACTGTTCGGCGCCGTGCTGATCACCCTGGGGGTGGTCGCCATCGGCCTGAGCCGGTAGCGGTTCCCCGGCAGGGAAACGGACCATAAAATGATTAATTGTTATCAAAAATATAATTATTATTATTTTGACTTATATTAAACACCTTTCTATAATCCCGCCGTTTTCTTACTCTGCCGTCAGGATCGTCCGCCGAGAAGGGCTGTTTTACGGGCGGTTCCCGCGCCGGAAGGAGAGCGAAGAGAACCGGCGGAAATGAGCGCGGATGAAATGCGTTTGAAGGACGGAAGCCATCGTAAAAACTTATTGGAGGGAGATTCAATGGACAGACAACCGTTAATTAAGAGAAAGACGGCCATTTCGTACAAGACGGAAGAAAAGACCGTTGTAAGGGGCTACAGCGTCAGTGATCTGGCGGAGGCGGGTTACACGTTTTATGACATGCTGTTCATTATCTTTCAGGACCGGATTCCTGCAGAGAACGAAGCGGACATGCTGCGGTATGAGACGGGCGAGTTTCTGGAACACTCCATGTCGCCGTCGGCAGCGTCGGCCATCGCCGTGATCGGCGGCCGGCCCAACCTCCCCGCCGCCATCGCCGCGGCGGTCATGACCTTCGGGTCGGCGCACGGTCCTGGAGCGGCGCACGGCTACATGATGCACAAGTACATCGAGCGGGCCCGTGTGGAGGGTAAGACCCTTGAAGAGATGGGCAAGATCCTGGTGGATGAATACATGGATGCGGGGCTGGCCGTCATGGGAATGGGGCAGCCGCAGCACCTCGACGGGGATCCGCGCGCCGAACCGACGCACATCAAGCATGAGCAGCTCTGCAGCGGCGTTTATCTTGCGCTCCAGCGCTCCATCGAGAAGCATTTCAATGCACGCCGGAAGAAGGAAGGCAAGGCGTTTGTGGCGGTGAACATGATCGGCGCCGGCAACACGGCCCTTGCCGAGCTGGGTTTCTCCCCCAATGCGGCTTGGTGCATCGGGTGCGTCTGCCGCGGTTTCAGCTGTGCGGCGCATGCCACCTACACGATGAAAAAGGGTCGTGCCTGGGCGGCCTCGAAGCGCGAGCCCATGGTCCAGATGTTGGATTTGTCCATGATCAAATACAAGGGCCCCGCCGACCGGGAAGTCCCCAGCCAGGCCGAGAGACAGGAATATGCCAGAAAGCAGAAAGAGGAAGGAGAATACAAAAAATGGACCATTTAGACGATCCGAGACTCAATTTTGATTACCGAACAAGGGAGCGCGGTACGGTTCCGATGGATACCGAGAGGGACCGGTTCCAGTGGGTTTCCGAGGTTGCATACAAGAACGTCCACCGCATCGTAACCCGGGGATACGACACAACGGAGCTTGTGGAGCAGGGGTACGGTTTGACGGACGTCCTGTTCATCGATTTCCAGTCGCGGATTCCTCTGCTCGAGGAAGACAAGATGCTCAACTACGTCATGGTGTGCATGCTGGAGGACGGCCTCTCCTCGCCGGCCAACATCTCGCGGATTGTCGCAGGCGGCAAGACCATACTGACCCAGGCCGCCGGTTCCTCCATCCTCGCCTTCGGCCACGCCTATGGAGCCTACCAGGAAATCGGGAAAATGATGGACGGCATCCTGGCCAGGCAGGCGAAGGAGGGCAAACCGCTGGCCGAGATGGTCGAAGCGGTGGTCAAAACGAGACTGAACGACCCCGCGCTGGGCGTCTCCGGACTGATGCTGAAGGACCCGATGGCGAAGCGGATGATCGCCCGGGCCGAAAAGTCAGGTGTGGCGGGCCAGTACGTTTCATTGATGAAGGAGATCGCGAAGGCGGCGCAGAAACTGAGCAAGGATCCGGTTGACATCGATCTTCTGGGCGCCACGGGCGCCGTGATGTTTGACCTCGGCTTTACCCCCGAGGCAACCTGGGGGATTCTTGCGGTAACCCGCGCCTTCGCAACCGGCGCCCATTACTGCGAAGAGATCGAGCGGGAGGCGCCGGTCCGCCTCGGCCAGACCCTGACGCCGAAGGAGTGGTACGACGGGCCGGAAGACCGGCCGGTACCGACGCTGGAAGAGAGAAAGAAGGTCGCCAAGGCGATGGAGGCGCAGACGCCCGAGGAGTGGAAGCAGACCTTCCTCGAGCGGCAGAAGATCATGGGGTCCGGCTGGGCCATCGTGGAGGAGATCGACGATCCCCGCAGGAAGATCTGATGGGAGAAGGGGTAAGGTCCTGAAAAGTTTCTATCCTCCGCGGGAAGGGAGGGACGGCCTCGAATCTTCCGGGCGGGTATGAGGGTTTTTGCAGGCGGATCATGGATAAAATGGATCCTAAGCAATAGAATTGAAGGGAGAGATTTTGAATATGGAAGACAATATTCGTGAAATGTACGAGAAGGCGAGGGCGGCGTTTAAGATCGTCGAGTTCTGGCCGCAGGAGAAGGTCAATGAGATGGTGCTGGCGGTAGGCTGGGAACTTCAGAAAAAGGAGACGGCTGAGGAGCTGGCCCGTCTGGCCGTCGAGGGATCGGGGATCGGCGTCTATGAAGACAAGGTTCACAAGATCGGGACGAAGGTCCGCGGTACGCTCTTCGATCAGATTGGTGTCAAGACGTGTGGTCTGGTGAGCGAGGACAAGGCGAAGGGGATCCGGACGTATGCGAAGCCGATCGGGGTGATTGCGAACGTGGTTCCGTGTACGAACCCTGAATCGACGGTCTGTTGCATCGCTCTGGGCACGTTGAAGACGCGCAATGCGATCATCTGTTCGCCGCACCCCCGTACGGAGCTTGCCACCTACACGACGGTGGAACACATCCGGAAGGCGCTGGTGAAGGTAGGCGCGCCGGTGGATCTGGTTCAGTGCATTCGTCACACCAGCAATGAGAAGACGCAGGAGTTGATGGCAAACTGCGATTACGCGGTAGCCACGGGCGGCGCGGCGCTGGTGAAGGTTGTTTATGCGGCGGGAGTTCCGGCGCAGACGGTGGGCGCCGGAAACGTCATCTCCATCGTGGATTCGACGGTTGATATTCCGACGGTGGCGGCCAAGCTCAAGAAATCGAAGATTGCCAACAATGCGGCATCGTGTTCTTCGGAGAACGCCATTGCGATTGAAGAGTGCATCTTCGACAAGATGATTGCGGCCCTCAAGGCCGAGGGCGGTTATATGTGCAGCACCGAGGAGCGCGAGATCCTGAGAAAGACGATGTGGCCGGACGGTCACACGCTCAATCGGGACATCGTGGCGAAATCAGCCGTCTATATCGCGGAATTGGCCGGTCTGAAGGTTCCCCGGGATACGAAAATCCTGATGGTCATGGGCGAGAAGATCGGTCGTGAAGACCGGTTTTCGGGCGAGAAGCTTTCGCCGGTTCTGACGGTCTGGAAGTGGACGGATTTTGACGAGATGCTCGACCGCATGGAAAAGATTTTGAAATTTTCGGGCGAGGGCCATTCGGTGAACATCCAGACGAAGATCGACGAGCGGATTCACAAGATTGGTCTTCGTGCGAACGTCAGCCGTATTGTCTGCAACATGGGGCATACGGAAGCGAACAGCGGCGGGTGGACAAGCTGCCTGGGGTTCACAGACACGCTGGGTTGCGGGACGTGGGCTGGAAACATCAGCTGCGAGAACATCAACTGGCGGCAGTTCATCATGTACACGCGCGTTGCGACACCGATTGCGGATTACCAACCGTCGGATGATGTGCTCTTCGGCAGCTATCTGAAGAAGTATGGTAAGAGTTAATGTTCTGATCTCCATTTTCTGATCCCCCTTTGCAGAACGTCTGGGAACGGATGTTGTGGACGGCCGCCGGCGAAAGGGCGGCCGTCCTTTGTTTTATGGATGGAAATCACATGATCCGGGCGATTGTTTTTGATTTCGGTCAGACGCTGGTCGATTCGGCGGACGGTTTCCGGACGGCGGAAAAAGAGACGCAGCGGAAGGCCTTTGCGGCCCTCGGTCCGGTGGCCTGGGACGAATTTCTGGAGGTCTACCGGGGGATCCGCTCCCGATTCCACGCCCGCTCCGATTTTTCCCGCAAGAGGATCCTGGAGGCGGTGTTCCGGCATTACGGCCGGGAGTCCGATTCCGCGCTTCTCGGACAGTGGGAAACCGAGTACTGGGAGCGGATCAAGGCGACGACCAGAATTTTTCCGGGAACGGAGGCGGTGTTGACGGCCCTGCGGGTTCGGTACCGTCTGGCCCTGATCACCAACGCCCAGGGACAGACGGAGGAGGGGAAGTACCGTCTGGGCAACTATCCTGAGTTGGAGAGGTTCTTCGAGGTGATCGTTGTGGCCGGCGAGAGTGGGATCCCGGCGAAACCCGATCCGCTCCCCTTTCGCCTCTGCCTCGAAAAGTTGGGGATCGCACCGGGCGAGTCGGCCTATGTGGGCGACGACTGGCGGATCGACGTCTGCGGTTCGGAGGCCGTGGGGATGCATCCCGTCTGGCTTCAACACCGTCTGGTGCAGAGGCGCTGGCCCGTGGTGGAAACCTCGGCGCCGGTGATCGACGGCCTGGAGCGCCTGCTCGACGTCGAGGGCCTGATCCTGAGGGGGAAGAAATGACCACACGGGTGATACGATGGGGTTCAGAATGTCGCCAATGGATGGGAAGGGGAGTTACAGATAAAAATGATTTTCATGCTCCCCGGTGCCTCAGGGGGCATGGGGCTTTCGTGAACTATCGAAGAATTGAAGAAAGGGGGCATGGCCCTGATGAATTGGATTGCTGATGCTGTCAAAGCGGGAAAAACAGCGCTGAATGAGTACGAAGCCAAGCGTTTTCTGGAGGGTTTCGGAATTCCGGTAAACAGGGAGATGTTTGTCCCGGATGGTGAAAAAGCGGTCAAAGCGGCGTGTGATCTCGGTTATCCGGTGGTTTTGAAGGCAACCGGTGAACATCTTCAACATAAGACAGAGCTGGGGGCGGTTGCCCTGAATCTGAAGTCGGAAGGGGAAATCCGTGAGGAGGCCCGGCGTCTGCTCGCCATCGCGGATTGCGAAGGCCTGCTCGTTCAGGAAATGGTCAAGGGAGACCGGGAGCTGGTCTGCGGCCTCACCCGTGACGCCCAATTCGGTCCCTGCGTCATGTTTGGACTCGGCGGAATCTTCACCGAACTCATCGATGATGCGGTCTTCCGTATGGCCCCGATTACAACGGCTGAAGCCCTGAGAATGATGGAAGACATCAGAACGGCCAAGATCCTGCAGGCCTTTCGCGGCCAGGCGCCCGTCGATCGGGAGGCCCTGGCACGGATCATTGTGGCCGTGGGGGAGATCGGCTGTCAATATGAAAATGTCCGGGAAATCGATATTAACCCCATCAAGGTCCGCAGAGACGGCTCCCTTGTGGCGGTCGACGCCCTCGTGACGATTCAGGCGAAGGCCTCCGGTGTCCGTCCATGATGTGATCATTCCCGAGCGAAACACTATTATCCCCTGGAGAAAAACGATGAAAGAGACATTGGTTCCCTTCTTTGAACCGCGCAGTGTGGCCATTATCGGCGCCTCGGCCGTTTCCGGAAAACCGGGTCACGAAGTGATCAAAAATATTCTGGACAATGGTTATACGGGCAAACTTTATCCGGTCAATCCCAAGGGAGGCAAAATCCTGGGCGTGGATGTCCTGTCCTCCATCGCGAGCCTGCCCCGGGATGTGGATGTGGCCGTGATTATCCTGCCTGCAGGCGCGACGGCCCAGGCCCTCCGGGAATGTGCCGATCAGGGGATCCGCCATTTCGTCCTCTCCTCCGGCGGCTTCGCCGAGGTGGATGAGGCCGGGGCACGGATTCAGGAGGAGATCGTCCGTATCGTCCGCGAAAAGGACCTCAAGGTTCTGGGGCCCAACACCTCCGGCCATACCTCGACTCCGCAGGGGTTCACGTCAACCTTTTTCCCTCAGGGCAAGATTCGGCGCGGCCGGGTATCCTACATCGCACAGACGGGAAATTTCGGCACCCATACCCTGAAATACATCATGACCGGCGAATGTTTCGGCGTCGCCCGCGTTGTGGGTCTGGGGAACAAGGTCGGTCTCGACGAGACGGATGCCCTGGAATATCTGGGAAATGATCCTGAAACGAGCGCCATCCTCATCTATATCGAAAGTTTCAAGAGACCTTTGCGTTTTCTGGAGGTGGCCCGGGAGGTCACCCGTAGGAAGCCGGTCGTCCTGCTCAAGAGCGGGGCTACGGAAGCGGGAAGGCAGGCGGCGATGGCCCATACGGCGGCCATGGCATCGCCGGATCGCATTGTGGAAGGGATGCTTCGCCAGGCCGGGGTGGTCCGCATCCTGGATTATACCCATCTCATCCTGGCGGGCAAGGCCTTTTCCATGCTGCCGCTGCCTACGGGAAACGGCGTCAGCTTCCTCGCCCCTTCCGGCGCCATGCTGACGACGCTCTCGGATTTCTGCGACCGGCTGGGACTTCATGTTCCGCCCATGGAACCCGATACGGTCCAGCGCCTCCAGGACATCAGTCCTTCCTATATCCGCATGCGCAATCCCGTGGATATCTGGCCCGCGGCCATTGCAACGGGGGTCGAATTTGCCTATCGCGAGGGAATGGAGATCGTTTTGAAGGACCCGGCCGTGAACGCCGTGGTGCCCGTGATGATGTTGACCCGTGAGTCGGGAGTCCCTGATCCCGCATTCATTGTGGATCTGGCGAAGAAGTACCCCACGAAACCGATCCTGGTCACCTTCAGCGGCGCCAAGGAATGCATGGACGAATACAAGGCCGCTCTGGAGCCGAAGGGGGTGCCGACCTTTCAGGAAATCGAGCAGCCCTTCGAGGTGCTCTCCATTATGGTGCGCTGTTCCCAGGCCATAAACCGGCCGTTGTAAATCGATCGAAATTCATCCCCATTCACGGGATGGTGTATTCTGCGTAGTTTTCATGATGATGAACTTTCATCGGAAGAGATGATCAGAATCAAAACAGAAATAGGAGCTTGCGAGATTATGGAGAAAACGACGGCAGAAAAGATCGGCGAACGGGTAGAAATGATTCCGGCGGTGCGCGCATCCAGGAAGGGATCACCGCTCTGAATGGATATTCGGGAATTTTCTCAAAGAGAGGCGAAGCCTGAACATGGTGAAAAATTTTCTTGTTGCGGTAAAGGAATCGGCCTTTTCTCCCCATAAATGATCATCGCCTGGCCTCTCCGGGCGGACCTTTCCGACCGGAAAATCAGCTCTCGATGGTCGCGGCCGTCGGGGCGGCGTAATCCCTCAAGGCGATCTGCCCCAGGGCCTCCAGGTATGCCGGGTAACGGTCCAGATAGAAGGCCAGCCCCTTGGAAAAGTCCCTGCCAATAATCCAGTCCAGGAAAAGCTGGCTGATCTCCCGCTCGCGCTGCAGGATCCACTGCGAACGGACGAAAATCTGCCGCTCCTCCTCCGACATGGTCCGAATGCGGGCCTTCAGGACGCTCCGGGAGCGGGGCTGGTACATCCAGAAGTAGAGGAGATCGAGGGCGTTGATGATGATGATCCTCTCCAGATCCCGGGCCTCGGCGTTGATTGTCTGCATGAATTTCTTCGGGGACTCGAGCATCTCCAGAACGTCCATCTCGGGAAACAGGATCTCGAGGCGGGCGTAGGTGTCGAAGAGCTGGCGGAGCTTTGCGCTGTAGTCCCGCGCCCGCATACGGATATTTTCATACCGGTCGGCAAGGCCCTCGATGACGCCCGCGACGCAGTCGGAGGCCGCCTTGGAGATCACCGCCGCCCACTTCTGGAGGACGTCGTTGATTCCCGGGATCCCCGCTTCGAAGAGGATGCCGCCGATCGTTGCATTGAAGGCGATGGCGAGCGGGATCGACAGGACGCTGCGAAAAATGTTCCCGAAAATCGCCCCTTTCGGAAGCCCCCGGAAGGCGTTGTGGCTGGAGAGATAGAGGCCGTTGGTCAGGGCCATGACGGTGTAGAGGAGCGACGGGTTCGTGGTTGTCGTGACGCCGAACATCCGGTCGAGAAGGACCGTCTTAACGATATAATCGAGCAGGGGCACTGAAAACCCGGTGAACAGCAGCGAATCGGTCAGCCGTCCCCAGCTCACGTAGTCGTTCCAGCGCAACAGGGGGGAACGGCGGATGCCGCCCCCGCCGAGGACCGACTGGAGGATGTTCCGGAGCCCCGTGATTCCAAACCAGATGAAGGCCCCGCCGTAGGCCAGCAGCCACCAGTCCTTCGTCAGGACGAAGGTCAGAAACGCCGGGATGAAACCGATCAGAACCTTTATGGCGTTCTTGACGCCGCTGTTGAGGTATCTCCAAGAGATTCCGCGTTCTGTCCGGGATGTTTTCTCCTCCAGCCGGAGATCGTTTCCCCCCTCCTCGTGAAGCCCTCCCAAGGGGATGATGTTTCCCGGCGTTGCCATCCGTGTCGCATCGTCCAGGATCTCCCAGTCCTGCCGGTGCTCCTCCCCCAGGCGCCGCAAATCCGGCAGAAGACGGAAGAGAGGGCGGAGCCACTTGCCCCCCCAAGCGGAATTGGGAACGTATGTCGTCCGCAGGTAGGCCGTCATCCGGACGGGAAGGGTGAAGACGGTCGGAAACATGGTATGCCGGATCGCCTTTCGGGCCCGCCGGGTTAATGTTTCCCGGATGATCAGACCCATCCCGTAATGGTGTAGAGACCGGCCGGTGGAATCGCTGCCGATGTACGCCTTGAGGGGGACGATCCGGTAATGGGACTGGAGAACCGGGATGTTGCGGAGAATCTCGGTCATCTTTTCGATCCGGTCCCCGCGATCCGGGGAAGGGAAATGTTCGAGCCGCTGGAGCATCCCGCGGATGAGACGCTTCAGCGTGATGACATTGCCCTCGTTGAGCGCGATCTGCAGCTCGCTGATCTCCGGATAGTGGATCGCCTTTCCGTCCACGTGGTCCTTGAGGTTGAAGATTTCCAGGTGGGTGATCATCCCCTTGCAGTCATAGAGCATCTCCAGGACGTCCTCGACGGAAAGATTGCTGAGGTTGAGGCATGTCCGGTATCCCGCATGGAGCTGATCCAGACGCTCCATGAGTTCCCGCGGGGTGATCCTGAGAAGCTGCGGCACATCCTCCCCATCACGATAAACGTTCGGATCGGGAAGGGAGGGATTCCGCTCCGGTCTCAGGTAATGGTCGACGATCGACTCCGAGTCGAGTTCGCGCATTCTATCCACGAGGCCCTCCATCCGGAGGCGTTCCTCGGGCGCCGCTTTGACGTAACGGCTGCGAAGCCCGTTCACCCGGATCTCCAGGAACGGCAGGAGACGGGCATGGATGAATTCGCCCAGATGGAGGATCGACGCCTGGCCACCGGCAACGAAGGCGAGGAAGTCGGCCGGGTCGAGCGGCGCGAGGGCGGTGCCGAGGGCGTCGTTGATCGCGAGACGATGCCTTTCGTTGAATTCCCCGAGAACTGCAAGCACATGGCTCTTCTGGTATTCGGAAACCCGGCGGCCATCGTCGAGGAAGGCCCGCACGGGCGGATCGGAGAGGAAGGAGAGAAAATCCCGGGCGTCTGCGAAACCACGGGGCACCCAGATGAAACGGACGTTCCGCCCCCGGAACTGCGCCCCGACGGAGACCCCGATGCGGATGGTAATCTCCATGATCTCGCCGGCCTCTAAGAGTTCGGCGGCGGCTTCGGGCGGCACATAATTGTAATAGATCACGGTCAGGCGGCGGATCCCCTTGATCCACGCGTCCATGATGAGATGGGTCGGGGTCTTGCGCCCTTTCGTGTTGGCGTCGTGGACATGGTCGTCGAAGGCGATCTGGTTCCACTCCTCCGGCATCTCCAGGAGGTGATGCCGCCGCAGTTCCTGACGGACGGTGCGCGGTTTCCCCGATGCGGCCATGCGGAAGTCGTGCGCCAGCTCCAACTGCCGGGCGTGATCCCCCTGCATCCGGACCAGCTCCTTCATGATCTGGAGGAGGACCCTCGCCGTATTCCGGCGGAGCGAACTGTGGGTGATGTTCATCACCTCATCGCGGAGGGCGCGGAGGGCGCGCAGACGGTCATCGGCCTTCCCGATCTCCAGGGAGCGGAGCAGGTTGATCATCGCGTAGGCGATGCGGAATCCCTGGGATGCGGCCATCTCCTTGATGCCGTGGGGATGCAGATAGGGGTTGAGCAGCTCCTTGAATTTCTTCCGGGAGTCCTCCCGGCTGAGGACATCCTCCACCATCCGGAGAAGTTCATGATCTTTTCCGTCGAAGAGAAGTTTCGAAAAAAAATGTTGCATGGTGAAGACCTCGAAGGGGAATAAGATCTGTCAATGGAGCCCAAGGCGGTATTCCTCGACCCACTGATCGACCATGTCGATCAGGCTCTGGAGGGACCGGGAGATGTATTTGTCCTTATGGTGGATCAGGTAGAATTTCCGCGTCATGGCCGGATCGGAGAGGGGAATCGCCTTGAGGCTTCCCATTCCGATTTCCTTGCTGACGACCCGCCGCGTGATGACGGCGACGCCCAGTCCCTCCTCCACGGCGGTCTTGACAGCCTCGTTGTTGGACAATTCCAGGGGGATGGAGACGCTGATGTTGTGTCTCCGGATGTACTCCTCGGTGCTTCGGCGGGGCGCCGATCCTTTTTCATGGACGATGAGGGAGTGTCCTGCAAGATCCTCCGGCTCAATGAACGATTTCGCCGCGAAGGGGTGTCCCGGGGGGACGATGATCTGGTAGCTGTCCTCCAGGATTTCCCGCGCGACGAGTTTCTTGTGGGGGACGGAATAGGAGATGAAGCCGATGTCGTTGGCGAGCGTCGCGGTCTTTTCCACGATCAGTTCCGTCGGCAGGATTTCCATCGACACCCGGACCTTGGGATTCACCCGGCTGAAACGGTCGAGGATGAAGGGGAGATAGTAGGCGCCAAAACTCTCGCTCGAGAGGATCCGGATGAAACCCCGCTTCCGCTGCTGGAAATCCCGGAGGCTCTCCTCCGCCTGGTTCTCCATCTCGAAGATCGATTCGGCGATCCCGTAGAGGACCTCCCCCGCGTCCGTCAGGGCCATCTTCTTCCCGAAGCGGTTGAAGAGCTTGATCTCGTAGTGCTCCTGGAGACGCTGGATGCCTTTTGTGACGGCGGGCTGGGTGATGTAGAGGGACTCCGCGGCGGCGCTCAGGCTGCCGTGCTTTGCCGTAAGGTAGAAAACCTTCAGTTGATTTAGATTCATAACCTTTGATTATCCATGGGGTGAAATTAATTAGCTTGTCCGAATCTAAGCCGATCTTTAAACGTTTGTCAAGACTTGTGTTGATGCAAATAACGGAACCACCAGATCAAGGTCGAAAGGGGAACGGAAAATGGTAGAGAGCATACTGAAGAGAAAGATGGGGATCGAAAAAGAGGTTCATCCGGTTTTTGCATACTTCTCTCTCGTTCACCTACCTACTGCTCAGCAGTAGTCATTCATCAAAACTGAGGATTACGGATCGAAACAAAGTAACGGATGGGCTCACCTGCTGCCGATTCTAGCGAGACGACAGAATTGACGTAACCCCATGGAACAAATTTCGGGTTTATCTCGATGCCTTTGTCATTCATCCTGTCAGATCGTCCGCACCTTTTCGATCCGTTTGATCCCTTTTCGGTTCAAAATCACCCGATATCGTGTGTAGGACTGGTGTTTGTCGCAGATCAGTTTGATGATCAGGTTGAGGTGATAGACCCTCGCCCCCGTGACGCGGTGGTAGCCCTCGTCGTTCATGACGAAGAGCTCCTTGTTTGGGTCGTCCATCTTGCGGAGGAAATCCTGGATGTTAAAGCGCATGATGTCATTGACGCCGTCGATTTCGTACTCCGAGAAGATACTTCCCTTCCAGTCGGGGTGGAACCTGATCCGCTTTCGATAGAGAAAGGTCTGCTCGCCGACCCAGCCGTTTTCGATCTCGGTGATGTGATCGCTGTTGCGGATCTCCCGGATCTCCGGGGCGAGCTTCTGCCTCCGGATGAATTCGAAGCTCTCCCGGCAAACGCCGACAATATGGCGGGTGACATTGTAAAGCTGTGTTTTATAGTCGAAGATGGACCGCGTCATATTCCGGGAGAGATAGAACCGCAGGAGATCCTTGATCCGGTCCTTGAAGATGTAGCTGACGACCAGGGCGACGAAAAAAGGAAGGGTGAGGTTGCCGTAGATCGACTGCGAAACGAAGGCCACCGTTGTGGCGAAGAGCATCGCCAGGCCCGCGGCCATCCCGAAGAGGGTCTGTTCCATGATGAAGCCGCCTTTTTTGACCTCGGAGTCCAGAAACAGCACCGTGGCCATGTACTTTTTCAGGACGCTCCGACGAAAGACGAGTGTTTCGTTGTCCTTCTTCTCGTCGGGGATTGAGAGGTAGCCCCGCTTGCCGCGGTACTAGACCTCGTCATCGATCATCGCCAGGAGCTCTTTCTGTTTTTCCTGGGACAGCCCCGCCCCGCGGCCCAGCAGCTCCTCGACCAGATGGTATGTGTAATCCTCGATCAGGAGGCTGATGTATTCGTCGCCGAAAAGATAAATGTTAGCCGTGCGCTTAGCCAATCCAGGGACCTGGATCATGTTCCGAAGATCCCGGTATTCTGCGGCGATTCGCCGGATATCCCGGAGGTAGTTGTCCACCAGGCGCTCCCGATCATCTGTGATGGCCGTTTCAGAGACATAGGCCACGAAATCGCGGACGGCGCTCTTCAGGATGCAGCAGAACAGCTTGATCTGGCTTTCATAATTCTCTGGAGGCTCCTTCGAGGGCTGACGCACCATCGCCTCAATCACGGCGCGGAGCCTTCCTATGGGGCTCGTCTCCCCGTCGGCGAGGCGGTTCAGGGGAATCGACGGCGTCTTGATGCGAATGTAGGTCTGCAGATCTGTGTAGAATTGCTGCTTGGAATAGGTCGCGGGATTGATGCCCAGGCTCAGGGGGGCAAAAACGAAAAGCCCGACCTCGTAGAAGGTCTTTGTGGATCCCCTCGGCAGGGGGTAGTTGAGCTTCAATTCGATCTGATAATCGTCGTGGATGGTGACAGCGGCGTCCATCCGGGGGGCTGTTTCCACGGTCTTTCCGTCCTTTTTTGTACGACAATAATACATTTTGCGGATCTTTCCAATGGGGTGGGAACGGAGATCGACCGGACGATGGTGACGAGCCAGTCGGTCAACCGGGCCAATGGATCCACCCTCAAGGATGAACAGAAGAGGGCGTTACAGAAGCTGTGGGGATAAACATTTGAACACCGCTGGCAGATCGAGAAGGCGTTGGCGGAACTCTCCCCGGAGTGGAGGATGAAGCCGGGAGACAAGGAGTAAAACGATAAAATTACGGCCGCTCTGGACTATGTCTACCGCCTGATCCGGGCGACCGAATAGTGCGGGCGAAACGGGTATGGATGGTCCCTGCAATTTCGTCTTGACAGGCTGGACGGGGAAGTATAAAGGGAGCCTTCTTATGCCGTTTCAGGACCAGACTCATCGTCCGCGGGGGAAACTTCATCCCGGTGATCGATTGTAGAGGAAGAGCGGCTTGCAGCGGGACGGAAGCTGCAAGGAAGTTAAAAAAGTTCATCATACTACGGAGGTAAAGGGAATGAGTGTAGAGGTGAAAGCCCCGATGCCGGGGAAGATCCTGGAAGTTCTGGTCAAGATCGGCGATCAGGTGAAGGAAGACGATGAGGTCGTCATGCTCGAGGCCATGAAGATGGAAAATCCGATTTACGCCCCCGCCGGCGGGACCGTAAAGGAGATCAAGGTCAAGGCCAACGACAGTGTCGAGACGGAACAGGTGATGATCATCATCGGGTAGCCACTCCGTTCCAGGACATTTTCCGGATGAACGAAAACGAAACAGGCGCGTGCCGCGGCATGCGCCTGTTTTTTATCCGGGATATTGACGGACGGCATCAGCAGGCTGTTCAAAAATGCCCAGATGCAAGGCCCCCGAAATCCTGAGCCGTGAGGCGTACTGACGGGTACGTTGAACGGCGAAGGATGAGGGAAACTTGAGCAGATGGGCGTTTTTCAACAGCCTGTCAGGCGCCCTGTTCGACCTTCGTCAAACACGCCTCGATGATGTCCAGCGCCTGGTCCATCTCCTCCCGGGTGATCGTCAGGGCCGGCGTCAGCGTGAGGATATTCCCCATCGTGAGCTTGAAACTGAGCCCTCGGCTGAGGGCGGCGTACATCACCGCCTCCGCTTCCTCCGTCGCCCGCTCGCCGGTCGTCCGATCCTTGACCAGTTCAATCCCTAAAAAGAGCCCCAGGCCGCGGACGTCGCCGATCAGCGGATGACGTTCCATCATCCCCGCCATCCGCCCGAGGGCGTGCTGCCCGAGTTCCCGGGCATGTTCCGCCAGGCGGTTTTCCTCGATGAAACGGATTGTGGCCAGCGCCGCGGCGCAGGCGACGGGGCTCTTTTCGTGGGTGTAGTGGCCCAGGGCGCGGTTACCCGCGACGTCGAGGCCCTCCCGGGCGATCAGGGCCGCAAGGGGCAGGACGCCGCCGCCCAGCCCCTTGCCGATGACCAGCATGTCGGGGACCACGTCAAAATTCTCACAGGTGAACATCCGGCCCGTCCGGCCGAGAGCGTGGGGGATCTCGTCGAAGATGAGGAGCGCCCCGTGACGGTCACAGGCCTTCCGGATGATCTGCCAGTATTCGGGCTTCGGGATGTAGGGGGTGCTCCGGATCGGTTCGGCGATCACCGCGGCGATATCCCCTTCCTTCTCCAGAACGTATTCCACGTAACGGGCGCACATCATGTCGCAGCCCCCGCGGCCGCGGCATTCGTAGATGCAGCGGTATTCGTCGGGTGGCGGCACATGTTCCGTTCCGGGCAGCAGCGGGCCCATGTCCTGCCGGAAGATCGCCTCGCCGCCGATCGAGATCGCGTCCAGGGAGGCCCCGTGAAACGAATCCCACATGGAGATCGTCTTGTGGCGACCGGTCGCGATTCGGGCGAGCTTCAGGGCCATGCCGATCGCCTCGGCCCCGCCGGGACAGAAGAGGACACGGTTCAAGTCCCCCGGGGCGACCTCGGTGAGCTTTTTTGCGAGATCGACGGCGACCCGGTTCGTATAGCGCCGGGTGCAGAAGGGGAGCCGGTCCAACTGTTCCTTGATTGCGGTGATGACCGCTGGGTTGGCGAAGCCGACCTGATGGACGTTGTTCCCGTGGAAATCCATGTACCGCCTGCCCTGGAGGTCTTCGATCCAGATCCCGTCGCAGGCGCGCATGGCGTTCAGGCAGGGGGTGGAAAGGGACTGTTTGAGGAAGTATTTTTCGTCCTCCGCGAGGAGCGCCCGCGTCTCTTCATCCAGGTTTTCCTCCTGCCACTTCTGCCGGCGCGGGGAAATATTGATATCGCCTTCCGATCGGTGAAGTTTTCCCATGCCTTCTGTCCTCCCTCCGGAATGAAATTCTACCTGTTTTCCGTAACATCCCCACCCCGGTGAAGTCAAATCTTCTTTTGTCATGGGTTCAATCACTTTTTTTCCCTTGATCCGGACCTCTTCCACAGGGATAATCCATAAGAAAATTCAGTAAAAAGTGGTATGGGTAAGGCAACCGGTCTGGGTTTGAACCGCCTTTTTCGGGGTGCGGCTGGAGGAATCGAGAGGGGGGTCAGCATGGCAAAACAGGGGTTCGGAAGGCAGGGCGGACAGACAGAAACGGAACAGGGGGATGTCAACACCACGCCGGAGCGACAGAGGTACTGGGAGCGGAACCTGTCCGGCAAGGCGCGGGGCTGGTTCGAGGAGGATGCGAGGTATTTTCTCCATCAAAGCCTCTCCACCCCCGTCCTCAATGTGATCGCCCATGCACAGGGCATCTATATCGAAGACCTGGCGGGCCGGAAGTACATCGACATGCACGGCAATGGGGTGCACAACACCGGCTTCAACCATCCCGAAGTGGTCCAGGCGGTCCGGAGACAGTTAGACGAATCGCTCACCTTCTGCCCCCGCCGCTATACGAACATCCCGGCCGTCCGACTGGCAAAGAAACTGGCGGAGATCACCCCCGGCGACCTCTGTCGAACCCTCTTCTGCCCGGGGGGGACGGACGCGATCGAGATGGCCCTGAAGCTGGCGAAACTGGTGACCGGCCGTTTCAAGACGATCTCGTTTTGGGATTCCTTCCACGGGGCCGGTTTCGGGGCAGCGGGCGTGGGGGGCGAGGAGCACTTTCACGGCGGCATCGGCCCGCTCGTTCCCGGGGCGTATCATGTGGAATTCCCCAATTATTACCGCAATCCCTGGGGGTTCACGAACCCGGACGACGTCGATGCCGAATGTCTCCGGCAGATCGAACTGGTCCTGCGGCGCGAGCCGGAAATGGCGGCGGTGATCGGGGAGCCGGTCTCCGCGAACCCCGTCATCCCCAGTAAAAGGTACTGGGAAGGGGTCCGGGATTTGTGCCGCCAGTACGGAGCGCTGCTGATCTTCGATGAGATTATTGAAGGCTTCGGGCGGACGGGAAAGATGTTCGCGAGCGAACATTATCTGACGCCGGACATCCTGGTCCTTGGCAAATCGCTCGGCGGCGGGATTGTCCCGCTGGCGGGGATTGTGACCCGGGAGGAGTACAACACCTGCGGAGACCGCTCCATTGGCCATTACACCCACGAAAAGAATGCCTTGGCGGCGGCGGCCGGTCTGGCCGCGATTGAGGTGATCGAGAAGGGGAACCTCTGCGACCATGCGGCGCGCCTGGGCGTCCATGCGCTGGAACGCCTGCACGGGATGGCGGACCGGCATCCCCTCATCGGCTGCGTCATGGGGATCGGACTCCACATCGGCATCGACCTCGTCCGGGACCGGAAAACCAAGGAGAAGGCGACCCGGGAGGCGGAGATGATCCTGTTCAAGTGCATGGAAAAGGGTGTGGCCTTCAAGACGATCGACGGCAACATGATCACCCTCCGGCCGGCCCTCGTGATCACGCAGGAGGAGATGGATGGGGCCCTCGATGTGATCGAGGAGGCGATCGGCGAGGTGGAGCGGGGCTCGAATTACTGACCGTCGTGTTCCATACTTCTGGAAGACCTTGCAAAACACGCATTCGGCGTTGCGCTTCATCCCTCCGCGATCCCGGTTACGCCAACCTCCCCCGGAGAATTCTCCGCGGCGGGTTCCTATAGCTTCATCCTATAGACATCATTTGAATAATAAATTTGACAGGAACGTACAGCGTTGGTACATCAATAACAAAATGTTTCTAAGTGCGTTTTCCCCCCTGCAGGTGTCCGCGCTGCGACCTGAAGACCCGGCGTCCCCGCGAGACCTACGTGGCCCTCTACGACCGCGTCTGCGAGGAGATTGCCGGAATGGGGCTTGAAATATAAAAGACCGTTACGGGTAAGTGTTTAGCCAAGGTTGGTCTTGTCTGTTTGGTTTTACGCTGGGACGGATGGAGGTTCCCCTTCCGGAGGGGAGGCGCACCGCCGTAGGGATAGCTGGTCGTTGTAAGAAGGTTTTTGAGGATCCAAGGCTGAGAGACAACAAGACATTCCACAGGGGGGAGAAAGCATGACGAATTTTTTGGATATCTGTGAAAAGGCGATCCATGGACCGATCATGAGCGAAAGGGACTTTGACATGAAGGTCTTCATGCCTAAGCTCAATGAACTGGTTCGAAAGTACGGCATCCAGTATGACAGGGAAAACCCCGTTCCCTGCGATGACCAGGCGGCGGACAATCTTTTCCAAGCCGCTCTTGAATTTCTGGCGTCCGTGGGTATTTACTGTCAGGACACGAATCGTCTGATTCAGTTCACAAAAGAAGAAATCCTCGATGGTATTGCCAAGGCGCCCGGCCAGTGTCATCTGGGGGAGGGCAAGGATGCCAAGGTATTCGGCATGCGAAAACCCGATGATCAGAAGATTCCCTGGTTGCATGTGGGTTCCGGGATCGTGTCGACGACGGAAGAGATGATCACGAACAAAATCGAGGCCTATGCGTCGATTCCAGAGGTGGACTCCATCAGCATTCCGGCTTTGGACAGCATTCGGGGGATTCCCGTGGCGGCCGGGTCTCCGGTGGAGCTTTACGCGGCCATCCGGAGCGTGAAGATCGGTCGCGATGCCCTGATCCGGGCCGGCCGGCCGGGGCTGCCCATCTGCAACCTCGTTGCGACGGCCGCGTCCGCGGTTACGACGATCGCTGCCAGCGCTCCCCAGTTCGGACTCCGTCCCACCGACGGCTGGCTCTGCGGGACCGTTGCCGAGAATAAACTGGAATATGGGACCATGAACAAAATCGCCTATCTGCTTAACTGGGGCGCCAATGTGGGCGCCGAGACAGCCCCCATTCTGGGCGGCTATTGCGGCGGTCCGGCCGGCACGGCCATCGTCAGCACGGCCTATATTATGATCGGCATCTTGGCCCTCAAAGGGAGTTATCAGCTCCATTTTCCCGTTCATTTCAAATATGGCTGCTCCACCACCCGCGATGTCCTTTGGGTAGTTTCCGCGAGCTGTCAGGCTGCAAGCCGCAATGTTCCCATGCCGGTGATCTGGCTGGGTTACATGGCCGGCGGTCCCAACACAAAGATGTATTTTTATGAGTCGGCTGCCTGGCTGCTTGCCGCCACGGCTTCCGGCGCCCCGTCGGTACAGACGCCTCATTCGGCCAAAGCGGTCAAGATTGACGGATTCACCCCGATGGAGTGCCAGTTCGGTGTCGATATGGCCAAGGCAGCAGCCAAATGTGACCGGCAACAGGCCAATCATCTGGTGAAGAAACTTCTCGAAAAATACGAGTCCCAGATCGACAAGGCCCCGTCGGGAGACCGTTATCAGGATTGTTACAATGTGACTACAGGCAAGCCGTCTGAAGCTTATGTACGTCTGGTGAAGGAGGTGAAGGAAGAGCTGTCCGGGATGGGTACATCATTTGCGTAGAGAGGGAGGCTAAGGGAATGGATAAAAATCAGATTTTGGAAAAATTGGCGGCGGTAGTCATGGATGGAACGGAGGACGAGGCGAAGGTGCTCGCCCAGGCTGTGGTGGCGAACAAAATCGATCCCCTCGAAGCCATTGAGCAGGGTTTGTCGAAAGGGATGGAAATCATTGGCGGTAGATTTGAGCGTGGGGAGGCCTATTTGCCGGAATTGCTCATGGCGGCCGCCAGCTTCAACGCGGCCATGGCCGTTCTGAAACCGGAGATTGAGGCTCAGAAGAAGCAGCTCGTCAAGTTGGGCAAGGTCCTGATCGGGACGGTCAAAGGCGACGTGCATTCGATCGGTAAAGACATTGTGGCCTCCGTGCTGGATACCAGCGGTTTTGACGTGGTGGATATGGGTGTGGACAACCCCTCTCTGAACATCATTCAGCAAGCAGAGAAAATCCAGGCGGACGTGATCGCCCTTTCCTCGGTGATGACCACCACGATGCCGGCCCAGAAGGAAGTCATCGATACGCTCAAGGAGATGGGTATCCGTCAGAAATATTTTGTCATTATCGGCGGCGGACCCGTCAATCCGGAGTGGGCCGATAGGATCGGCGCCGATGGATACGGCAAGTCTGCCATCGATGCCGTAGCGCTTGTGAAGGGCTTGATGGCCAAAAAGAAGTAATCGGCTTTGACGCCTTTCGTCCATGCCGATGCGGCAGGAACGGTTTCGACATGGACGAGAGGCATGCCGGTGCGTATTGGGGTTTCTGGCCACCACGTCCGGGATCCGTTTCGCGAAGAAACTCTTAAGACGTAATGAATCGAGGAGGTCAAAATGATCATTGTAGGAGAGCTCATTAATGCCAGCCGCAAGGCGATCACGGAGGCAATCAAGAACAGGGATGTCGAGGCGATTCAGGCGGTGGCGTGTCAGGAACATGAAGCCGGCGCACACTATATTGATGTCAATGCAGGGATCTTTCTGGAGGAGGAAGAGGATTATATCCGCTGGCTTGTCCAGACGGTGCAGGCCGTCGTGGAAGGTCCCTGTTCCATCGACACTCCGAATCCCAAGGCCATCGAGGCCGGTCTTTCGGTGCATCAGGGGACGCCCATGATCAATTCCATTTCTCTGGAGTCCGACCGGTATAACAAGATGATTCCGTTGCTTGCCGGAACGGATTGCCGGATTGTGGCCCTGTGCATGAGTGATGAAGGGATGCCCAAGACAGCGGAAGATCGGCTGCGGGTTGCCGATAAGCTGATCAACGGGCTTGTGCAGAACCGGATTCCGCTGGAGAATATTTATGTGGATCCCCTGGTGCAGCCGATTTCCGTGGACAGGACGTTCGGCATTGAATTTCTCAAGGCGATTGCGCTGATCAAGGAAAAATTCGTCGGCGTGCACGCCATGTGCGGTCTTTCCAATGTATCCTATGGATTGCCAGGCAGGCCCTTCGTGAATCAGACCTTCATGTCCATGGCCGTCGCACTGGGTCTGGACGGCGCCATCATCAATCCCCTGGACAAACGGATGATGGCCAACATCATCGCAGCGGAAGCGTTGGCCGGACGGGATAATTTCTGCATGAATTTCATGAAGGCCCACCGTGCCAAAAAGTTTGAATTTTAGCAGCCTGTTAGGGAGTATTTCCGCTCCGGGGTAAAGACCGGCGGCGTGAAAGAGAAGGCTGTCCCGATCACGCCGGTTCCCAGCGGGGTGGCTCCGATCACGATTGCCATGCTGATGATGAATACCGTAAAAGCGGCGAAACCGTCCGCAGGGATCAGGTCATATGGGGGATGAAATGGAAAATCGCTTTCAAACGTCCTTGACGGACCCGGACAGAATGGCGGTGACCTGGGAGTTGATTCCCGGCAGGGGCGCCCGGGAGAAGCTCCAGGAAGGCGCCCTCATGGCGGCGGAACAGGCGGCGAAAGGGGGGCGGATCGATGCGGTGACGATTACGGACAATCCCGGCGGCAATCCTGCGATCCTGGCCGACTGTCTGGGCCAGGAGATTCTGAAGCTGGGAGTGGAACCGCTGGTGCATTTCACCTGCAAGGACCGGAACCGCAATCAGATTGAAAGCCAGCTCTATGCGCTGGACAGGGCGCAGGTGCGGAATCTGCTGGTGATGACGGGGGATTATCCCGTGACCGGGTTTCAGGGAAGGCCGTCGCCGGTCTTTGACCTTGATCCCGGCCATGTGCTTCATCTGATCGGCGAGATGAACCGGGGATTGGCCTATCCGGGGCCGAAAGGGATTATTCGGAATCAGCCGTCGAATTTCTTTGCCGGGGTCGCCGTATCGCCGTTCAAGGCGATGGAAGCGGAGCAGAGAGTCCAGTATTTCAAGCTGAAGAAAAAAATCGCCGCCGGCGCGCGGTTTGTGGTGACGCAGCTCGGCTATGATGCCAGGAAATTCCATGAACTGATTCTCTTTATGGACCAGAATGGTCTGCACGTGCCGGTGGTGGGAAATATCTTCATCCTGCCGTACGGCGCAGGCAAACTCATGAACCAAAACAAGATTCCCGGGTGTGTCGTCACAGACAAGCTCCTGGCGGATTTAGACCGGGAGCGCCAGTCTCCGGATAAAGGCGTGGAAGTTAGGTTGCTCCGGGCGGCCAAGATGTACGCCTTCATGAAGGGGATGGGATTCAGCGGGGTTCATATCGGCGGCCATGGCGTGAAATACGAACAGGTCCTTTTCATCATTGAGAAGGGTGAAGAACTCAGCGTGAACTGGCAGGAGCTGGTGCGCGAGTTTGATTACCCGCAACCCGGAGGATTCTACCTCTATGAGCAGGACGAGGCAACCGGTCTGAACCGGGAAACGCCGGTCCGTCGGGAAAATAGACCGTTGGATGCCCCGGTCGGCTTTGTCTACCGTTTGTCCCGGATTTTCCATCAACTGATGTTCGAACCGGGCCGGAATCTTTTCGGTTTCATGCGCTCGTTTTCTCGGGTCGTGGATGGTACCGCCGGGGAGAAAACCTTTCACAAACTGGAGCATTTGGCCAAGGTTCTCCTGTACGACTGCCGGGATTGCGGTGATTGCGCCCTGACCGATGTGGCGTACATCTGTCCCATGTCCCAGTGCCCGAAAAACCAGCGCAACGGGGCCTGCGGCGGTAGTTATGAGGGCTGGTGCGAGGTTTATCCCGGGAAAAGGCGCTGCGTGTATGTGAAGGCCTATGCCCGCCTGAAGAACTACCGAGAGGAAGAAAATCTGGACACCTACACAGTTGCGCCCTGCAACTGGGACTTCTATCAGACCTCTTCCTGGATCAATTTCTATCTGGGGCGGGATCATTCGGCCGGAAGGTTCGGCATTCAGAAGCCTGAAGAACGATGAAGATCGGGATGGCGGGAAAGATCGGAAAGTGGAAGAAATGACGAAAGTCTTGAGAAGTCTGGAGCTCTTAAAGGTATTCCGGTGGAGGAGGTTTATAGAAGGGCGACCCGTCTCTTCGACGATGAATTACGGGGGCGGTCTTGTATGGAATCTATAAAACATCTGCAGACACTAAAAAGACCGGTGATTATTGCCTGCCGGGTAATGGAACCTGAGCTCGAGGCTGCGCGCGCCGGCTCTCAGGCGGTTGAGATCATCTATCTTGAACAGGGACTGCATCGGACGCCGAAAAAGCTTCCCGAGATCATCCAGGAGCGAATCGATCAGGCGGCGTCCTATGCGACTGTCATTGTTCTGGGTTACGGTCTTTGTTCCAACGGCTTGGTCGGGGTCACGGCGCGTCGCCAGAAACTGATTGTTCCCCGCTGTCATGACTGCATTTCCCTTTTTCTGGGTTCGCCGGCACGGTATGATGCGGTCTTCCGCGATCATCCAGGGACCTTTTATCTCACACCGGGGTGGGTGAAGCATAACAATGATCCCCTGGGTACCTACCAGGTGGAGTATCTGCCCAGGTATGGGAAGAAAGTGGCCCTCTGGGCGATCAGGGAGAGTTTGAAAAACTTTACCCATATTGCCCTGATCAACTCGGGAATGCCCGAAAGCGAGGCGCTGCGCCGTCGGGCGCTTGAAAATGCGGAGTTTCTCAATATGACCTATATCGAGATTGAGGGGAATCTTTCCTACTTTGAGAAAATCATCCGCGGTCCTTACAAAACCGAGGAATTTCTCCATCTGCAACCGGGTGAGACGATCACCCAGTCTCAATATTTTTAACCCTTTTCATTCTCGTGTAAACGGACGCTTCCGTCCCCGGGCAGGTTCTCTTTCCTCCGGGCAGGGGATAACCATTGATTATCCATTATATGATTATTATTATTTTGCCTTATATCTCGAATCGTATAAGAACGGCGTCAGACTTTCTGAAAAGCCGTGTGTGGAGGCCCTGCCGGCCGGGCCGTTTCGCCTCTTTTCATTGACAGGCCTTGGTGAATTTGTTATGACTTAGTCGATTCCAGCTCCTTCAGGGAGATAATGGATTGTTGGGTCATTCAGGCCAGGATCGGATCAGGAAAGGGGGTGACAGAGCACCGGCTGGCGTTTCTGAAAATTAACATTTACCTTTAAATTTAATTGGAGGGAAATCATGAAAAGAAAGTTAATCGCATTCGTAGTCGCAGCGATCTTCTCGGTCCTGCTCGCCGGCAGTGCCATGGCGGAAGAGATCAACGCCTACATGGGCACCTCTCCCGACAACAATGCCAAGATCGCCCAGTTCATCAAGGATAAAACAGGCATCACCGTCAACCAGACCTTCCAGTCCTTCGGAGAAATCGAAGCCCGCATGAAGGCCGAGGCCCCGAATTTTAACGCGGACATGACCATCGGCTGCGGCTCGTCCACGGGCTTCCTCGCCAAGAAGAGCGGCTGGACCGTTCCCTATGTCTCCCCGGCCTGGAAGGGTGTGCCGGAAGTATTTTTGGACCCGCAGGGCAACTGGTACAACTTCTCCAACTTCTCCTTCGTCCTGGTCGGCAACAAGGACCGCCTGGCCAAGGCCGGCTACGCCATGCCCACGAGCTGGAAGGACCTGCTGGATCCGAAATGGAAGGGTGAGATCCTCATGCCCTCTCCGCTGAGTTCGGGTACGGCGAACCAGATGCGGTTCTCCTTCCTGGCCCTCTACGGGGACGATGAAGGTTGGAAATTTCTCGAAGCCCTGGACAAGAACATCGCGTATTACACCCGCAGCGGCAATGCCCCGACGGATCTCGTCGGCAGGGGTGAATTCATGCTGGGCCTCACCTCGGACGAGAACGTCAAGAAGCGCCTCGATGACGGCTATCCGCTGATCTGGACCATTCCCAAGGAAGGGACCGGCTATGACGGCACCTTCGCCCTGATCCTCAAGGGAACGAAGAAACTCGACGCCTGCAAAAAGATCATCGACCTGCTGGGCACCCCCGAATTCAGCGAACTCATGGCGGCCATCGGTTATGTGACACCCCGGCCGGCGCCGAACGCCCTCTATGGAAAGACCCTGCCCAAATACATCAAACTGGATCTGGGCAAGGCGTCAGACGACAAAGCGAAGAACAACGATATCTGGAAGCAGAAGTTGAGAACCGATTTCAAATAAGCTTGTTCGATCATGGGCGTCTCCCGGAGGAGAAAGATGGCGACAGTAGAATTGTCTTTGAAACTGCAGGCGAGCAGTGGAAGCAAGATAAAGGATTTCCTGAATGCAAACCTGATCAACATCCTGGCCGCATTTTTATTCCTGCTGCTTGCCTTCTTTCTCCTCTACCCCATCATCGCGGTTCTCCTGAAGAGCTTCCGGGGACCGTCGGGATTCACGCTGCAATATTATCAGAATTTTTTCAGTAAAAATTACTATTATCAGTCCCTGTACAACACGCTTCTCCTCGGGGTGATCAATACCGTGGTCTGCCTCGTCATCGGTTTCTGTCTCGCCTACATGACGACGCGGGGACCCTGGATCCTGAGAAAACCGCTGAAGATCATCTCCCTCGTTCCATTGATCGCCCCGCCATACCTGTTTGCCCTTTCGCTCATCATCCTGTTCGGCCGTAACGGACTTATTACCAAGATGTTCGACCTCCACTGGCAGCTTTACGGCTTCGGCGGCGTCGTCATCTCCCAGACGCTGGCCTTCATCCCGCTCGCCTACATGATGATCGAAAACACATTGATGTCGCTCAACCCTAATCTCGAAGAGAGCGCCTATGACATGGGGGCGTCGGAGGCGACCATCCTCCGGACGATCACCATCCCGCTTCTGGCGCCGGGGCTTCTCAAGGCGGCGCTCCTGATCTTCGTCATGACGATCGCCGAGTTCGGCAACGCCGCCATCCTGGGCGGCCGAACCCCCTTCCTGGCCCCGGACACCTACACGATGATCACCGGGGAGTCCGATTTCAACATGGGAAGCGTCCTCTCGGTCGTTATGATCGCCCCCTGCATCCTGATCTTCTTCATTCACAATTATCTGCTGGAGGGAAAGCAGTTCACCACGATTGGCGGAAAACCGGTTGCTTCGGAGCCGAGGAAGATCACCCCGCTGATCCAGGTGCCGTTCATGATCATCACCACGGTCGCCGCCGGCGCGATCTTCGTCTGTTTCGCCGTGGTATTTGCGGCCTCCTTTTACAAGATCCTCGGGGTCACCCACAACATCGTTCTGTCCAACTATCTGGATTTCACATCCAATCAGGCGATATACAACAGCATCCGCGTGAGTTTCGTGGCGGCCGTCATCGGCGCCATCATCGGCGTCCTGCTGGCATACGTGATCGTCCGGGGGAAATTCTTCGGCCGCACGTTCATTGAGATGGTTTCCCTCTCCGGATTCGCCCTTCCCGGGACGGTCCTCGGCATTGGTTATCTGCTTGCCTTCAGCGCCCCGCCGCTTAAACTGACAGGCGGGATCATGATCCTGGCCTTGAACTGCGTCTTCCGTTTCCTTGCCGTCGGCGTGGAAGCGGGGATCAGCAAACTGCATCAGATCCATATCGAGATCGAGGAGGCCTCCGCGGACCTGGGCGCCAGCTTCCTGACCACCTTCTACAAGATCGTTCTGCCGATCATGTTTCCCGCCTTCATTGCGGGGTTCATCTATACCTTCATGACGGCGATCGTCTCCTTGAGCGCCGTCGTCTTCCTCGTCAGTCCGGGATTCGATCTGGCTGCGGTAAAGATCTTCGACGCCGCCGTATATGGTGAAATCGGCATCGCCTCCGCCACGACGATGAAACTGGTCCTGATCGTCATGATCTGTATGCTGATCCTGAATTTCATCAGCAATAAAACCAGGCTGGGCAGCAGCATGAAAAAGTCGGCGGCAGTATGACAACGAAAGGGGTCACTGGGGATATGGACAGGAAAGAAAACGAAAAACCGATGTTGATTTTGAAGGATATCCACAAATTTTATGGAAACAACGAGGTGCTCAAAGGCGTATCGCTGGAGGTCAGAAGGGGAGAGCTGGTTACGTTTGTCGGACCCAGCGGCTGTGGCAAGACGACTCTTCTGAGACTGATCGGCGGCTTCACCGATATCAGCGCGGGGGACATCATCCTCGACGGCCAGCGGATCAACGACCTTCCCCCAAACCTCCGGGATACGAGGATCTGCTTTCAGAACTACGCTCTCTTTCCCCATATGACCGTGGCGGAAAACGTCGGATACGGATTAAAGATCAACAAGTGGCCCAAGGACAAGACCGCTGCGAGGGTCAGGGAACTGCTCGAGATGGTCGAATTGGACACATTCGGAGACCGGATGATCGACAAGCTCTCCGGCGGTCAGCAGCAGCGCGTAGCCTTCGCGCGGGCGCTCAGCCTCGAACCGAAGGTCCTGCTGCTCGACGAACCCCTCTCCAACCTCGATGCGAACCTGAGACTCGTCATGCGCGAAGAGATCCGCAAACTCCAGGAAAGGCTGCACATTACGACGGTCTTCGTGACGCACGATCAGTTTGAGGCAATGGCGATTTCCGACCGCCTGGTCGTCATGAAGGATGGCCTGATCGAGCAGGTCGGCACGCCGATCGAGATCTACGAGCGGCCGGCGAATGAGTTCATCGCGGGATTCGTGGGCTACGTCAATTTCATGGAGGGTCGGATCGAATCGATCGATGAAACCACATGCAACACCGTGGTCAATACGGAATATGGCAGGCTGGAGATTACGCTCGAACAGGACGATGTCAAAACCGGCGATGACGTTCTCATGGTCATCAGACCGGAGAGCGTTTCCCTCTCGCTGGACTGCGGAGATAAAAGTCAGAATGTTCTCTGCGGCGCATTGAAATCCTATATGTATGCAGGATCGATTGCAAAATGTACGGTGACGATCGGTGACAGGACCATGATCATCGACCAGTACAACCCGCGGGATGCGCAGCAATTCCAACATGCCGACAGGGTTGAGGTCGAGATCCCTCGGAGCGTCCATCTTCTGAAAAAGAAGTAACCGCAATCCGGATTGCAAAACATATAGGCCGGTCGCCCGCAGGGGTGGCCGGCCTTTTTTGCAGGCTTGAACGGACCGGTTTCCCCCAGATCGGGAACCGGTCGGCGAGGTTTTACAATGATGGATTGAAACTACAGAAGCTTGTCCACCGACGTGAGTTTCATGCCGAAGGCATCGGCCACGCCTTTGAAGGTGATCTGACCCTGGATCACATTGGCGCCCTTTTTGATTTCGGGATTTTCCTTCATCGCCTTTTTCCAGCCCTTGTCCGCGATCTCGACCGCGTACGGGAGAGTGGCGTTCGTCAGGGCCAGCGTGGAGGTTTTCGCCACGGCGCCCGGCATGTTTCCTACACTGTAATGGATGATGCCGTCGATCGTATAGATCGGATCCTTGTGCGTCGTGGCCTTCGATGTTTCAAAGCAACCGCCCTGATCGATGGCCACGTCCACCATGACAGCGCCCTTCTTCATGGTCTTGAGCATGTCGCGCGTGACGAGCTTGGGGGCCTTCGCGCCGGGAATAAGGACAGAACCGATGACGAGATCCGCCTCCCGGATCAGCCTGCGGATCGTCGCCGGGGAGGAGATCAGCGTAAAGCAGTTCTGCGGCATGACGTCATTGAGATAACGGAGTCTCGGCAGGTCGGAATCGACCACATACACCTTGGCGCCGAGCCCGCACGCCATCTTTGCAGCCTGGGCGCCGACCGTTCCCGCGCCGATGACCAGCACCGTCGCCGCTTCAACACCGGGGACGCCGCCGAGGAGGACACCCTCTCCACCGTATTCCATCTCCAGGTACTTCGCGCCCTCCTGGATCGCCATCCGGCCCGCGACCTCGCTCATGGGGATGAGCAGGGGAAGCGACCCGTCCGCCTTCTGGATCGTCTCATAGGCGATATCGATGGACTGGGTTGCAATCATTGCCTTCGTCAGTGCCTCATTCGCGGCCAGATGGAGGTAGGTGAAAACGATCTGATCCTTGCGGATCATGCCGTATTCGGATGGCATCGGCTCCTTGACATGCATCACCATGTCGGAGCGGTCATAGATTTCCTTCGCGGTCTTGACGATCTCCGCGCCGGCAGCCGCATAGGCCTTATCTTCGAAGCCGCTCCCGACCCCCGCGTTTTTCTCGACAAGGACCGTATGACCATGGGTCTTCATCACCTCGACGCCGGTCGGCGTCATGGAGACACGGTTTTCCTCGGTCTTGATCTCCTTCAGAATCCCTGTAATCATGTTGTCCCCCTGTATAAAGATTCAAGGAAATCCTTTTGATAATGATCATGTATATATATCTATACAATTCGCAATATAAGTCAAAATAATAATAGTCATATCATCGATAATAATCTGTAACCGCTCAGGTCCATCAGGAGCTGCCGGGTGTACAGCCCGAAAGGAATCATTTGATCCTGAACTTGGATCAACATTTTTTTGAAATCATTTTCCGTTCGTTGTAGAACCGGTCCGGAAATGGTTTCTGCCTGAAATCGAGGACTGGCTCTGCGCGGGCGGGAAGAGCATTTGTGAGGACAGCGGAATTTGAAGGCAAAAGAGATTTTCCCAGATCCGAAGCGGATCCGCCGGAAGCTCCTCGGATGGTATGATGGGCACCGGCGTCGCCTTCCATGGCGGGAGACGCGGGATCCCTATGCGATCTGGATCTCCGAGATCATGCTCCAGCAGACGCAGGTGAAGACAGTCGTCCCCTACTATCTGCGGTTTCTCGAAAGGTTCCCGACCGTTGAAACGCTGGCGCACGCCCCGCTCGGCGAGGTCCTTAAAACTTGGGAAAACTTAGGCTACTACGCCCGGGTGAGGAACCTCCATAAAGCGGCCGGGGAAATCGCGGAGCAACACGGGGGGCGGATCCCCGATAACCGGGAGGAGATCACCCGGCTTCCGGGGATCGGTCGTTACACTGCGGGGGCGATTCTCAGCATCGCCTTCGGCCGGGTCGTTCCCGCCGTAGACGGCAACGTCCGCCGCGTGATCAGCCGTCTGTTTGAGATCACGGAATCGGTCGATGACGAGGAAACCCGTGAACGGATCGAAGCGCTGGTCCAAACCCTGGTCCCGAAGCGGGATCCCGGCCGTTTCAACCAGGCCCTCATGGAACTGGGGGCGGTCCGCTGCACGCCGAAGTCCCCATCCTGCCCCGCCTGCCCTCTTCAAGACGACTGCCGGGCGCGGGCGCAGGGCCTCGCGCACCGCCTGCCCGTCCGGGGAAAGAAAAAAACCGTCCCCCACCGGGAGGTCGTCGCCGCGGTCATCAGCGATGGAAAAGGGCGGATTCTCATCGTCCAGCGGCCGGCCTGCGGTCTCCTCGGGTCGCTCTGGAAATTTCCCGGAGGGATACTAAATCCCCGGGAAGCGCGGGAAGAGGGCCTTAAACGGATCGTCCGGGACGAGTTGGGCATCGGAATCGGCGTCGGATCGCCGCTCGCCGCGGTGAAACACGCCTACACCCATTTCCGCATCACACTCACCGCCTTTTCCTGCACCCTGTTAGAAGGATCCCCTGCCGGCCCGCAGTGGCGGTGGGCCGGCACCGGCGAATCAGAGGCGTTGCCCTTTTCCAGTGCGGACCGTCGGATCGCCCGTTCCGTCGCCCCTCCGCTAGGTCATTGACCTTCCGCGGTTCCATGTTATACTATAGCTGTCGGAAGATTGGTCTCATTGAGGGGAGAAACATGGCGGCTTCGTAAAAAGTCCGGATGCTGCGTTCAAGCTTCATCCCTCGTCATTGCGGCGTACGCCACAGTACGCCTCATTCCTCAGGATTCGGCGCCTTGCCTGCGGCCTTTTTACGAAGCCGTCCCATTTTTTCGACTTTTAAGACTTTTTAGGGGATCGTCAAACATGGCCAAGGAACGGATACCAGTCACCCCCGCCATCCTCTTCATGAAGAAAAACAAGATGGCCTTTACCTTGCGCCCCTATCGCTACGAAGAACACGGCGGTACGCGGGTGTCGGCGCGGGAGCTGGGGGTGGAAGAGCACCTCGTGATCAAGACCCTCGTCATGGAGGACGACCGGGGAGAGCCGCTCATCATCCTCATGCACGGGGACCGGCAGGTCTCCACGAAAGCCTTGGCCCGGCTTCTCGGAGTCAAGGCCGTAACCCCCTGCGATCCCCATGTCGCGGAGAAGCACACCGGATACCGTGTGGGGGGCACGTCTCCCTTCGGGACCCGGAAAAGCCTCCGGGTTTTCATGGAGGGAGGCATCGCCGATCTGCCCAGGATCATGATCAACGCCGGCAGTCGGGGGCTGCTCGCCGAGATGTCGCCGGTGGAACTGATCCGGGTCTTGAAACCCGTCGCCGTGAAGGTGGCCATACAATCTCATTGACTTGCTTTTACCGGAAAAGCGGGCCTCCGTCGGAGGGCTATTTCAGCCGGCCCCCGTCAAGAAGCAGAACCCCTCGCTTTCAATATCTCCTGGACACGCCGGCCGATCTCGGCGGGATTCTTTTCGACCAGGACTCCCGCCCGCTCGAGGGCCATGAATTTCTCTTCGGCCGTGCCCTTTCCCCCCGAGATGATCGCACCGGCGTGCCCCATCCGCCGTCCCGGGGGGGCCGTCCGCCCCGCGATGAAGGAGACCACCGGTTTTGTCACCTGCCCCCGGATGAACTCGGCCGCCTCCTCTTCCGCCGTTCCCCCGATCTCGCCGATCATCACGATCGCTTCCGTCTGCGGATCTGCCTCGAACCGCTCCAAGATATCGATGAAGCCCGAACCCACGATCGGATCTCCGCCGATCCCGACGGAGGTGGATTGGCCGATCCCGAGGCCTGTCAACTGCCAGATCATCTCGTAGGTGAGGGTTCCGCTGCGGGATACGACGCCTACGTTCCCCTGTTTGTGAATGAAGTTAGGCATGAAGCCGACCTTTCCCGCGCCGGGGGTCGTGATCCCCGGACAGTTGGGCCCGATCATCCGCGTGCCCGATCCCTTCAGCGCCTGCTTCACCCGGATCATCTCCGCGACCGGAATCCCCTCCGTCATGCACACGATCAGGCCGACCCCCGCCTCGATCGCCTCGAATATCGCATCCGGCGTGAACGCCGCCGGCGTATAGATTCCGGAAACATTGGCCTGCTGCTTTTCGACGGCGTCGCCGACGCGGTCGTAGACGGGAATGCCGTCTATCTCCGTTCCCCCCTTGCCGGGCGTGACCCCGGCCACGACCTTCGTTCTCAGCTTCACCGACTCCCGGGTGTGAAAGCTCCCCTCCGAACCCGTTATCCCCTGAACGACGACGCGTGATTTGTGATCAAACAATATGGCCATCGGAATTTCTCCTCTTGCTTACGCCCGTTATCTCGTCAGAGACACGGCCTTCTCGGCCGCCTCGTACAAACCGTCCGCCACCGTGAACCGGAGCCCCGATTCCTGCAGCATCCGCCGCCCCTCCTCCACATTGGTCCCCTGAAGCCGCACCACCATCGGCAGTTTCATCTCGATGTTCTTCGCCGCCTGGATCAGCCCGGCGGATACGCGGTCGCACCGGAGGATCCCGCCGAAGATGTTGACGAGGATGCACTTCACGTTCGGGTCGGACGTCAGGATGCGAAACGCCTTCTCGATCTGCTCCGCCGATGCGCCCCCCCCCACGTCGAGGAAGTTCGCGGGCTCTCCTCCCGCCATCTTGATCATGTCCATCGTCGTCATCGCCAGCCCCGCCCCGTTGACCATGCAGCCGACGTTTCCGTCCAGCTTGATGTAGTTCACGGCGGCATTCTTGGCGGCGACCTCCAACGGGTCCTCCTCGTCCGGGTCCCGCAGTTCCCGGATCTCGGGATGGCGGTACAGCCCGTCATCGTCGAAATTGATCTTCGTGTCGAGGGCGAGCAGCCGGCCATCTTCCGTGATTGCCAGCGGGTTGATCTCCAGAAGCGAGCAGTCCTTCTCCAGAAACAGCCGGTACAGGTTCCGGACGATCTCCGCAAACGGTTTTTGCTGCTCCGCATTCAGCCCCAGAGCGGCGGAGAGCTTGCGCGCCTGAAACGGACTGAACCCCACGGCGGGATGGACCGCGCATTTGACGATCTTCTCCGGGGCCGTCGCCACCACCTGCTCGATGTCCATGCCACCCGCCTCCGAGGCCATGAACACCACGCACTCCCTGCCTTTGGAGCGGTCCACCACCAAGCTCAGGTAGAGCTCCTTCCGGATGGCGGACGCCTCCTCCACGAGAACGCTGCGCACCTTTTTTCCCTCCGGGCCCGTCTGGTGTGTCACGAGCTGCATCCCGAGGATCGCCCGGGCGGCCGCAAAGGCCTCGTCCGGCGACGCGGCAGGCTTGACGCCTCCGCCCTTTCCCCGGCCTCCCGCGTGGATCTGCGCCTTGACGACGGTTTTTCCCTGGAGCTCTTCGGCCGCCTCGCGCGCCTCGTCCGGGGTCGCGGCCGCCTTCCCGCGGGGAACCGGAATCCCGTAGCCGCGCAACAGTTCCTTTGCCTGATACTCATGAATCTTCATATCTTACCTCCAGAGGTCCGGTTCGCCCTTCTCCTGCTGCGAACGGATGAACGTTGGTTTGGGGGCGGAAGCAGCTCCCTATCGCGTTGTAATGTTGAACCAGGACCGTATATCCAACATTGCATATACCCTTCCGTATATCGTCTGACTTGTGGTTTTCTATCGCAACTTTTGAAACTTATCAAGCGCTCTTTGGGGGCGGCGACTGTGCGGCTGTCGGCTGATATCGATCCCCCATTTTCGGACGAAGAGATGATTTCGCTTGACAAACCGCTCCCGATGACGTAAGGAAGTCGCGCTTTTAGCAGGTATCTGTCCCCGGAGCCTTGAGGCTGTTGGGGATTTTTTTCATCATGGAAGCGGAACAGGAAATGATCATGGGTCTTCAACCAGCCAGCCTTGCGGAACCGCAGGCGCCGGCTGCGGTCCTCAAGGTGGACCGCCGTCAGCAGCAGGAAATCGATCAGCGCCGGACCTTCGGCATCATCAGCCACCCGGACGCGGGGAAAACAACGCTCACCGAGAAGCTTCTCCTCTTCGGCGGGGCGATCCAGCTCGCCGGCGCCGTCAAGGCCCGGAAGGCCGGCCGGCACGCGATGAGCGACTGGATGGCGATCGAAAAGGAGCGGGGGATCTCCGTCACGACCTCCGTCATGAAGTTCCACTACCGGGATTTCGAGATCAACCTCCTCGACACCCCCGGCCACCAGGACTTCTCCGAGGACACCTACCGGGTCCTCACCGCCGTGGACAGTGCGCTCATGGTCATCGACAGCGGCAAAGGGGTCGAGCCCCAGACGGAGAAGCTCATGGAGGTCTGCCGGATGCGGAACACCCCGATCATGACCTTCATCAACAAGCTCGACCGGGACGGAATGGCGCCGATGGAGATCCTCTCCAACATCGAGGAGAATCTCCAGATCGAGTGCGCCCCGCTCTCCTGGCCGATCGGCATGGGGAAGGATTTCAAGGGGGTTTACAACCTCTACCAGAGATCCCTCCACCTCTTCACCCCGGGGAAAGACAGCCGGAAGGAGAAGGGGATCACGATCACCGACCTTGCCGATCCCCGTCTGGACGAGCTCCTCGGGAGCCAGGCGAAACGGCTCCGGGAGGAGATCGCCCTCATCGAGGGGGCGGCCAGCCCCTTCAGCCACGAGGAGTATCTCAAGGGCAACCAGACCCCCGTCTTTTTCGGTAGTGCGATCAACAACTTCGGCGTTCGGGAACTCCTGGACGCCTTCGTGGAGATGGCCCCCGCCCCCGGCCCGCGGCCCACGGTCACCCGGATGGTCTCGCCGCTGGAGGAGGCCTTCTCCGGCTTCGTCTTCAAGATCCAGGCGAACATGGACCTCGCCCACCGCGACCGGATCGCCTTCTTCCGGATCTGCTCGGGGAAGTTCACCCGGGGGATGAAGGTGTTCCACCACCGAATCGGCCGGGAGATCGTTATCTCCAATGCGACGATTTTCATGGCCCAGGATCGGACGAACGTGGAGGAGGCCTGGCCGGGCGACATCATCGGGATCCACAACCACGGAACGATCCGGATCGGCGACACCTTCTCCGAGGGGGAGCCGCTCCAGTTCACCGGGATTCCCAATTTCGCCCCGGAGCACTTCCGGCGGGTCCGGGTCAAGAACTCGCTCAAGATCAAGCAGCTCCGGAAGGGGCTCGCCCAGCTCTCCGAGGAGGGAGCGGTCCAGGTCTTCCGGCCGCTCTTCGGCAACGACTACATTTTGGGCGCGGTCGGCGTCCTCCAGTTCGACGTGACGATGGCGCGCCTCAAGACCGAGTACGGCGTGGACGCCTCCTATGAACAGATCGACTACGCGGCGGCCCGCTGGATCGAATGCGACGACAAAAAGCGGTTGGCGGAATTCGAGAAGAAATGCCCGGCGAACCTCGCCTGGGACGCGGACGGCCACCTGACCTACTTGGCGACGAGCGAGTGGCGCCTCGGCTTCATCATGGAAGAGTGGCCCGACATCGCTTTCCGCAAGACACGCGAACACAACTGAGCGGATCCCAATAAAAGTCCTTTTGCACCCTCCCTCCGGAAAACCCTTGGGGACGTTCTCCTGATCCGATTTCACCGGGATGAAATTTGTGACAATTTTTCTTGCTCACCCGGAATAATTCATGTAGCGTCAACACAGACAAAGCACTTGCAGCGCGTCGTTTGGTTGGTTCCATCAGGCGTTGATCTTTTCTCACAGCGGAAAGGGGAACGTTATGGCAACAACTGAAACATTCGTGCCCGGCCGGCTTTACGAGATGCCCCTGGCCGATTTGCAGCCGGACCCCAACCAGCCCCGGAAATACCTCAATCCGGCGGCCCTCGACGAACTCACCGAATCCGTTAAACAGCAGAATGTGGTCGCCCCGATCCTCTTCCGGGTGGAGAACGGCATCGCCGGCGAGCGGCGCTGCATCGTCGGAAGCCACGCCGCCTCCGGAGACGAAACCGAAAATTCTCTCGTAAATCGAAACGAGTTTCTCTCCCACTTTTCGTGGTGATTGTGACCGGCCGCTGACCGATCGGCCGGATGGACCACCGCCGCCCGGATGTTCGGATTGAAAAGGCGGTAGATGAAAGGTTTCAAGTCATAACAACGCTAAAATCGATATTTTTGTTGAAAATTGACAAAAAAAGGCGATTAGAAAAAAATCGAGAGGTGAGTCGGAGTATAATAAATGATAATAAATAGTTAACATACTTCCACGCGTGGAAGTTTTTTTCAGACCTATGTTTCCAGGCCGGTGGTCATCACGCACACCACAACAGGGTGGGGTGTTATCATTTCGTAAATGTTGAGTAAATCAGGGCTTTGATGCAAAAAGGATAACCGATATGTGGCTCTCGTATTTCTGCATATTCACAAAAAATGACAAGCTATACGGAAAGAAGGAATTGCTGCGAATCAATCGTTGTAGGAAGTTATCAAGATATTATGCCCGAGAATTAATGAGCTGAATGTTGTCCGAGAAGTCAGCAAGCAACAGCGGGTATAATAGAGAAAAGATCGGTCATGCACAGGGCTTGTCGGGCAAACGTAAATGCGGAGATATCCAGAAACTTTAGAATAACTTGTTATGTCTTGGAATGATAAATGACAGTTTTTGACAAATATTCTGAGATATTTATCCACCGAACAAAAGAACTGATTGAGAAAGAAGACCTCACAAATAACCCTGAATACCGTGAGGTCTTAAAGAATCAGCTACTTGGCTCGAGCGGTCCAAAGCGGATCACCAGAAAAATGACGCCAACCGATATCATTTTTTCAAAACTCTTCGCTGGCTTTACAGAGATTTATAACTCTTATTATTCATTGTTGGACATCGAGGTGTATCTCCATAGGTTTCCCTATCATAAAACGAGGGTCTCCAAGACAAGGTATCTCGCCTATCACATGGAGAACTACTTGAATGAAGTCTACATCCTAAAAGTGCGTCTGATTTCCTACTGCACCATAGTTGACCGTTTGTATAGGAAGGATCAGTATCTTAAGGATCTGAAGAAGACCATGAAGAGCCTTTCTGACATCGTTCAAAAGTCCCTCAAAGGGGTTATCGATGCCAGAGGTACACACGTCCACAGCACCAGATTTACCGATGAAAACCTCGACAGACTCACAACCTTGGAACTTATCAATCATGGTCCCAATAAAATTCCTCTAATGAAAACCCTTTATGATTCAGCCTATAGAAATACAAGAAAAGATTACAGCGTGACTATCAAACGGAAGAATTAGGAAATCAGGAAGATCCTCGACGCTTATTTTGAGGTGATTTATGCAGTTGTTGCCGATAAAAAGGGGGGCATCAGATACCCTAGGTTGAAAACGGCATAACAAGTCAAATCAGCCGATCGCTACGCTCCGGCTGATTTCTACGTTTTGGGGTGACATGAATATATGAAAAAAGTATGTGGTACATGTATCTTTGGGTTTGATTGTGAAGCGGGGAAATCAGGTATTAATGTGCTCTGTGCATTCGATAATGAGGGACGTGCAGATAGTACGGAAGGTTGTAGTAACTGGGAAGAAACAAGAAGTGGATTATCTAAAAAAGACAAAATTGATTTAGCCAACAGACTTAAGGATGAGGAAAGTAAAGAACAGCGCCACATAGAATTGTTAAAGGATTCCAAGACAAATCGTAAGAATCAATTTCTATTAGTGATATTAGGTGCTCTGCTCGGGATATTAAGTACATTACTTTCTCAGTATATATGGTCATTGTGGATAAAATAAATTCCAATCCAATTAGCGATTACAGTGGCGGTGCAAGTAACCGACCATTGATCCTTGGTGTTGAGCCACATGAATAAATGGGGGGGAAAGATGCGATATTTATTAATAACTCTAATGGCTATAACTTTTGTTGGGTGTAGTGATACATGGATTTGTTCTGGAAACAAATATCAGATCATGGCTTCAACTGATGGCAATGTATATCGTTTGGATGGGAAAACCGGAGAGGTTATGATCATTTCCAAGGGAACTATGCATAAAATATCACAATCTGAACAGACCTTATTAGTAGTTAATGGCTTATATAAGACAGAGGATGGTGAAATCATTCTATATTTAGGTAAAAGTAAATTTGGGGCTCGTCCATTGCCGACATTCTAGGATATTATAGAGTTGCCTAATCGGGTAGCCGGGGGGGTTTCTCCCCCGGCCTCCACAGCTCCCGGCATGCGGGTCCGCACCGGGCGGTTCACAGAGATGTCCGGGCCGTAGCCGGGTAGTGGATGTTCACCCACAGCTCTTTGACGGATATAAGCGCTTGATCCTTAAGCCAATCTGTTGCTCATGCCCGTTTGCGTTGCCGGCGTCCGGGATAGTCGCCACGGCCCTTTGCGGGTTTGTTGGCCACAGAGATGGCCGCCTGGAGCGACGTTCCCAGTTTGCGAAGTTTCCGCACCTTTGTTTTTTGAGGTCGGTGTAGAATAGGACTTGCTTTTCATTCATGATTATCATTAAATCAGATAATCATATTTTACAGGAGGAAGCGATGATCCAGACCATTACCGTCACCGACGCGGTCCGGAACTTCTCGGAACTGCTCAACAACATCCGTTACCGGGGAGAACGGTACACGATCCTGAAGGGGGGAAAGCCGGCGGCGACCATCGGACCGGCGGCGGGTTCCGTGAAAGAACGGAAACTGTCCGACCTCAAAGACATCATGCGCAACCTTCCCCGGCTCGAAGACGATGGAGAGGCCTTCGCGAGAGATATTGCGCAGGCCATCATGGTGCAGCCGCCCGTCGGGGAGGGAAATCCATGGGCATAATCTTCGACACATCGGCGATCATCGGCATCGAACGCGGTCATGAATCTCTCGACGCCCTCATCGCCGGGCGGGAAGAAGAGCCTTTCGGCATCAGCGTCGTCACGGCGGCCGAACTTCTGCACGGCGTCGAGCGGGCTGATACGGAAGAGAGGAAACTCAGGCGGCAGGCCTTTGTGGAGAATGTGATCGAATCCTTTCCGGTTTTCCCCTTCGATCTGATGATCGGCCGGATCTACGCCCGCATCTGGGCCGCCGTCGCCCGAAAGGGGTGGACCGTGCGCGCCCACGACCTCATCATCGCCGCCACCGCCATTTCCCTGGATTACACCGTCGCCACGGTCAATATCCGGGATTTCGAGAAGATCCCGGGGATAAAAATGGAAAAACTGCAATGTTGAGATCGTCGCGGGCAAGCGGGCCGTGACCGCCGATACCGGCTTATACCTGTCTCGCTTCTTCGGTACCAGCGACGGTTTCTGGGTCGGCTTGCAGACCGATTACGATACGGCGCAAGCCAAAGACGCCCTCTCTGATGTTTTGTCGCGCATTCATCGTTTCGAGCCTGTTCATGTTTAGCCCCGCGGCCCATCGCCACAGAGAGTTGGATACAATGCCTATAAGAACGGCAAGAAAGGAGGTGAAAAGCACGTTGTTCCTTACTATATAGACTCCATCCCGGAGAATTGTCCAAAGACATCGACCGTTCGCAAAACGCAAGACAACAGAAAGGAGTTCACTATGAGTGTAAAGAAAATATTGATGCTCGTCGGCGACTACGTGGAAGACTATGAGGTAATGGTGCCCTTCCAGGCACTTTTGATGGTGGGGCATACAGTTCATGCGGTCTGTCCCGACAAAAAGGCAGGCGATAAGGTGCGCACCGCGGTACACGATTTCGAGGGAGACCAGACCTACAGTGAAAAACCCGGTCACAACTTTGTGCTGAATGCTACTTTTGCAGAGGTCAAGGCCGAAGACTACGACGCGCTGGTCATCCCCGGTGGGCGCGCACCGGAATACATTCGCATGAACGAGACAGTGCTGAAGATGGTGCGGCACTTTTCGCAAGCAAACAAACCCATTGCATCCATCTGCCACGGCGCACAGGTGCTGGCCGCAGCCGGAGTCATTAAGGGCAAAGCCTGCTCCGCTTATCCGGCGGTGGGGCCAGATGTAACTTGCGCGGGCGGCAAGTATGTAGATATTCCAGTGGACAAGGCCCACGTGGACGGCAAGTTGGTGACCGCGCCGGCCTGGCCTGCTCATCCTGATTGGCTCGCCAAATTCCTGCAAGTGCTGGGAACGAAGATTGAGCCATAGTGCGAAGATGTGAACTGCCTAAAACAACACCGAATGCTGGCGTTATAAGATGCCCAATCGGGTAGCCGGGGGGGGTTCTCCCCCGGCCCCCACACCACCCGGCATGCGGGTCCGCACCGGGCGGTTCACAGAGATTACCGGGCCGTAGCCGGGTAGTGAATGTGTACCCACAGCTCTTTGACAGACAGCAGCCCTTGATCCTTGAGCCAATCGTTGGTCATACCCGTTTGCGTCGCCAATGTGCTTCCATTCCGCATCCGGCTTGACAAAGGCCGGATGCTCTGCAATTCTGCAGGCAAATCAAACCCCGGCCGCGAAGAGATGAAATGGACAAAATGATATCACTCGGTTCATGGAAAGATCGCGTCAAGGCCCTGAAGCGAGAGACCTTCACCCTCTACCTGGCCTGCCGCCACCCCCGCGTCCCCTGGTACGCGAAGCTCCTCGCCCTGATCGTCGTCGCCTACGCATTGAGTCCGATCGATCTGATCCCGGACTTCATACCGGTTCTCGGATACTTGGACGACCTGGTCCTCATCCCGCTCGGTCTCATGCTCGTGATCCGTCTCATCCCTGCGGAGGTCCTCGCGGAATGCCGTCAGAAATCGGAGGAAATCGTCGGAAGAGCGACCCGGGCGGGGAAGATCGCGGCCGGGGTGATCGTCGTGATCTGGATCCTCACGGCGGCGCTCGTCGTCCGCCTGCTTCTGTAAAAACCTTCATATTTCTTGACACCCGAACTACCTTTCCGGTAGTGTGCGGCCCACGTCAGCACCATTCCCCCAAACATAGAGAGGCAACCGCTATGAAGGACCAACAGAAAGACGAACGCTGCCGCCTGATGTTTCAAGATCTCCTCCCGAACATCGCCGATTACGTGACCCGCTATGCCAAAGAGCGTCCGAAAGAGACGGCGATCATCGAGCACAACACCGGCGAAACGGTGACCTGGAAGCAGTTCGACACCTCCGTCACCGCCTTCGCCGCCAAGCTGCTCTCCATCGGCCTCGTCAAAGGGGACATCGTCGCCACGAGCCTGCCGCTGCTGAAGGAACACGTCTATCTGATCTACGCCTGCTATCGGATCGGGGTGATCGTCGCCCCGCTGGACCTGCGCCTGAAGGCCAAGGAGCTCATCGTCTGCATGGAGAAGATGAAGCCGAAGGCCTTTTTCTTCCTGGGCAAGACGCCGGTCGCCGATTTCCGTCCCCTCATCCGGGAGGTGATGGCGGCCTGCCCCTATATCCGGCATTGGGTGCAGTTCCAGAAAGAGGCCGACCTGATCATGGAAGGCGCCGTGGGAATTGCTGATTTCGTAAAGAACATCAAGAAGGTTTATCTCTTCAATCTCATTACGGGCCGTGTGAAGAAAGCCCGCAGCCTTGTCGGAAAGCGGGACGCCTGCCTGATCATCTTCACGACCGGCTCCACCGGCTCCCCGAAACCGGCGCTCCTGTGCCACGAGAACATCCTGATCCAGAATATCGCCCTGTGCGTGGGCTTCGAGCTGGAGAAGTCCGACCGGATGCTGATCAACCTGCCCCCCTCCCACGTGGGCTGCACGACGGAGCAGTTGGGGACGGTCCTCTTCGGCGGCGGGGTCGCGGTGATCCTCCACATCTTCGATCCGAAGCTCTCCCTGGAGGCGATCGAAAAGCACAAGGTGACCGTCATCGGCCAGATCCCGGCCCTGTTCAATATGGAATGGCGCCTCCCCGATTACGGGAAATACGACCTCAAGAGCCTCCGTTTTGCGATCTACGGCGGTCAGGCCGTACCCCGGGAATTCCTGGTGAAGATGAAGGCGATGGCGCCCCGGATCGGGACGGGGCTGGGGCTCACGGAAACGGCCGGCTTCTGCACCTATACCAACGTGGACGCCGACGTGGACGAGCTCGCCCAGGGGATCGGCTACGACTCACCCCTGTGCCCGATCACGATCCGCGATTTCATGAGGGAAGACGGCGCCGCCGGGGCGGAAAAGCCGAAGGGCGAGGGCGGGGAGATCTGTTTTTCCGGTCCCCAGGTCTTTCTGGGTTACCTGGGCGATCCGGAAAACACGGCCAAGACGATCTCCCGGGACGGCGTCTGCTACACGGGCGATGTCGGTTATTACGACGAAAAGGGGCTCCATTTCTCCGGCCGGGCCAAGCTCGTCATCAAGCCGAAGGGGTACCAGGTCTTCCCGGAGGACGTGGAGAGCCACATCCATGAGAAGCTCAAGGAGCGGGCCGGCATGATTGCCATTGTCGGCGTCGAGCATGAGATCTTCAGCGAGGGGATCATGGCCTTCGTGGAGTGCCAGGATGGAAAGACGATCACCCCCGCGGAGGTCCTGGCCGCCTGCAACGACATCTCCGCCTATTCACGGCCATCGCATGTGGTGATCCTCAAGGCGGGCGAGATTCCGCTGAACCGCGTCGCCAAGACCGATTACCTCAACCTCCGGGAAAGGGCGGCGGCCGCGGTCCGGGAACTGCGCGCCGAAGGGAAATGGGACCGGGGGTGATCAAACTGCCGGGGCCAGGAAACGTCCCGTAAAACCCCCGTGGGTGCTGTGCCATTTTCCAGTTTTCCACGCTCAGCGTTCAACCGGCGGCCGCCTCGGCAGGGCGGCGGGGCCTCTTTCTTCTTCGTTTTGCAGGGGCTTCATCGGTCGGCGGCGCCGAAACGCTTGCGGAGAGGGTCTCCAGAAAGGCCTCCCACCATTCCCGTGCGGTCCTGTTTTCTGCCCCGGTCTTGGCGATGAGACAGAGGTAGGACATGGCATCCGTAAAGTCGGGCCTGCCGACCAGGGAGGTGGGACGTCGCGGCGGCATTCGGTGCAGCGAGGGCTGCAATGCGAGGATCCCGCGCAGTTGACCCCCGACCCGTCCCGGAATGCACACGGTCTTGCAGAACTCTTCCATAAAAACAGCACATGCGGCATGGAGCGCCTGCAGGTGGGGGATGCCGTCACGATGGCGTGCAAGCGTCTCCTCCTCCAGGCCGGGGCCGAAGAGTGCGGCGAGAAAGAGCGCCGGAGACGGGGGCAACCCGCTTCGACACAGCCGGTCGAGGCATTCCAGGTTGGTGTGCAGTACTGCCCGGTTATCGCCGTTTCCATCAAGCCACCGACTCAGCCCCGGGAAAAGGGCGGCAAGAAGTCCGCTGGTGTCCAGGAGGGTGAAAACCGGTCGCGCGGATCCGAGCAGGAAGAGTTTCAGCATCTCTTCGTAGAGCCTGGCCGGCGCAGCGCGGGAAATGGTGGAAGAGAGTTCGCAGAGCGTCTCCCAGGTCGCCGGTTCGATGACGAGGTTATGGGATGCCGCAAAACGAACGGCACGGATCATTCGCACCGGGTCTTCCGTAAACCGGACCAAAGGGTCGCCGATGGGACGAATCAGACGCTGCTTGATGTCGCTCAGGCCGGTGCTGTAGTCGATCACGGAAGCGTCTGCGATATTGTAGGCAAGGGCGTTGATGGTGAAGTCACGGCGGAGGGCATCCTCCTCCGGCGTACCAAAGATGTTGTCGCGCAGGACCATTCCATCCTCGTCCTTGAGGTGACGGGGCGGGCGGTCATTGTGGTCCGTCTCTTCCGTGTCCGCTTCATTGGAGGGGACAGCCGCCCGGAAGGTGGAGACTTCCAGAATTTCGTCCTGAAAGTGGAGATGGGCCAATCGGAAACGGCGGCCTACGAGACGGCAGTTGCGAAAGAGCCGCTTGATCTGACCGGGCGCCGCATCGGTCGCGATGTCGAAGTCCTTGGGGGTTCTCTTCAGGAGCAGGTCGCGGACACACCCACCCACCAGGTACGCAATGAAACCGTTGTCATGGAGCCGGTAGAGCGTCCGCAGGGCATTCGGGCTCACCTGCTTTCGGGATATACTGTGTTCCTTCCGGGGAATGATGCGTGGTTGCATGGTCTGCACCATAACACACCCGGTCAAAAAACAAAATCAACGCAAAGAAAAACCCGGCGGAGAAACACCTCCGTCGGGCAAAATCCGGCTTGTGCGGTGCGATCACCGGGCGGGGGCTTAGGACCACTTCTCCTCCCGGTAGTGGGCCATCCGGGTCTGGGCGTCGAGATCCCGCTTCCGGAGGC